>JBDGRG010000013.1:0-4952 GCA_042218355.1 Bradymonadaceae bacterium | reverse complement strand
GGTGGGGGCAACCCGTACAACAGCGGGGCGGCCGGCTTCTGGTACGTGATCAACAAAAATCTGAAGGTCGGCGGGAGCCTCGGCGTGGCGCTCGACAGTCAGCCGGTCTACGAAATCAAGACCGACGACCAGGGCGACTTCGACGAGTTCAAGAAAGTCGACAACATCTCGACCACCAAGTTCGATATTCTCCTCGCGCCGACGGTCCATTACTATGTCTCTCCGGACGGTCCCGTGACCCCGTACTTTTTCGGGCAGCTCAATTTCCGTAAGATGTTCGACGGGAACGACAAGACGACCGGGAGCATCAAGAAGTCGATCGACAAGGACGACAAGTTCTTCAATCCCAACGAGCAGCTGCAGATGGGGATCGCCGGCGGCTTCGGGATCGAGTGGTTTCCCGTGAAAAACTTCAGTATCAACGGCCACGTCGGTCTCGGCGTCGACATCCTCCGACAAGCGTCGGTCAGTAGCGGTCTTAAGGGCGACGAGAGCAAGTACGTCGATCAGGACGATCCGCCGAGCGGTCCGTTCAAACGCGGAAAGGGGCTCGCCATCGGGACGTTTACCTCGTCGCTTTCGGCGAATTTCTACTTCTGACGTGACGTCGCACAGCGCTCCGCCGCCGGCGCTCCGGCGGCGGGCGTTCGACCGGAAATCGCGTCCTACTCAGCGAGGGCAAGCGATGCACAGGCACATCGATCGGCTATCGGCACTCGCAATTACCGGACTGCTCGTCGGTTTCACCGTCGGATGCGGCGATGCGCCGGCGACGGACGACGGTTCGAGTTCGGCGTCCCCCGGCGGGGCGGCGGCGTCCAGCCACTCGGCACTCCTCAGCCTGGAGAACGCCGACGAGGGGGCGGTGAACTTCGGGTTTTCGGAAGAACACGGCTGGCACTTCTACCGCACCGACGAGGTCGCCGACAAAACCTGGCCGGCGGCCGCTTCAGACGGGGCCGGTTCCGACTCCTACGGCACTGCGCGAAGTCGGCTCGGCGCCGGAAGTTTCGAGAAGGCACTGAAGGACAATTCGGGCGGGAGTGGCACCAGCTCCGGCCGATTCAGTGGGACGGCGACCGGCAGTCTGAGCTTCAGCGGTCGGACGCCCCGGGCGGTGGGCTACTCGGCGTCGACCCGCCGAGCCGGTGGGTTCAGCGGCACGACGGGCGCCGGTTCGGGTAACTTCAACGTCAGCCCGACCACCGCCTCGTGTGACCTCGTCTGGATCTGCCGATTCGTCGAGGAGGTCTGCTCGAAGTTCCCGGCGGGCGCGGGATGTCAGCAGGCCCATCAGTGCCGAAGCCAAATCAACAAGGTGCAGTTTCCCTCGGGCGGTCCCGCTCAGGGGTGGAGATGCTTCCTCTCCACGCTGTTCAAGTGCGCGACGAAGGCAGTCGACAAGGTCTCGGCCTCGAAGCTGCGCAACGCGAAGGCGAGCTTCCAGATCGGTCTGGAGATCTCCGAGTGCGTCAAGGGGACGCTCTTCGGCGGTCAGGGACAGCAGCATGGACCGCCGTCGGGGCCCTGATAGCGTCTGACGACTGTGCACGGTCCGAGAGACGGGCGTGTCGCTTCGGTCGGTCTACCTCCGACCGGGTGGCGCGCCCGTTTTTTTATGCATGCGGGCCGTTCGGAGTGCGAGAGACGGGGCTGATCGACCCCCGAGTCCGGTCGGAGTCACGACTCGCAACCAGCGGGGGGGACGTCGTCGACTGCTCGGAGTTCCAACCTCTGGCCACGCTGATCTCGGCGAGCTCCGGAGTGTTCGGGGCGCCCCGGATCTGATTCGAAATCGCCGGAACGAGGGTGCTGGACGACACGGAGGCGGCATGGACCATCCTTCAGCTCGCCGTCCGGGCGACGGCGAGGGATGCTCCGGCTGCGGGTGTGCCGGGGGCCGGTTCTCGAGATCGCGTCAGCCGCACCTTCGGTCCGGTCCCGCGAGCACACCTCGTCTCAGTCGCGCGGTTCGCAGAACGCGCCGAGGGCCTTCCGGCCCGAATCCGATTCGACGATCCCCTCGATCGGACCCGTCCGGTCCGCGACGAGCGACGCGGCGACCAACGAGCGGAGAACGTCGGCCGACGCTTCGGCCGGATCGACGTTCGACAATCGCCCGGTCAGTTCGCCCGCCCGTCCCGCGGAGAGTGAGCACCTCAACTCCTCGGCCGTCGCGGGTGCCGACGCGGCTTCGTCCTCACCGGTTCCATCGGCGGCGCACGAGACTCCCTCCGGCGGTTTCCATCCCTCGAGTCCCCCCGGTTCGACTCCGAAGACGGCCTTCGACAGCAGTGCGACGCGTCCGAGTCCGGTGCGGTGGCGCAGTGCGACGAATTCACCATGGGCCTTTTCCAGGGCACGCGCCGCCTCTTCGAACCGGCCGTCTCGCAGTGCCCGGTAGGTCCGCTTCAGCGACCGCTGGGCGGCCGCGAGACGACGGTCGGCCGTCCGGAGTTTGAGAATGCGGCCGCTCTCGGTCTCGTCTCGGCGGCGGCCCCCGTCGGTCATCTGTCGGGTCAGTTCGACCACGTCGTCGGGCAGCTCGGCCAGGAGGTCGAACGACAGAGAATCGATGCCGGCGCAGCCGAGTTCTCCGCGGCGGGGGAGATGGTACACGCGCTCGAGAGCGGCCTCGGCATCGTCGGAGAGCTGGCGCGGGAGCGCCGAGTCCCGCTGGAACCGAATGTACCCTCGCACAATCCCACGGGTCCGTCGGTATTGCTCGGGTCCAGTCCCCGGACAGTTGACGGTCTCGTTGAGCTGAGCCTCGGCCTGCTCCAGGTTGCCGTGCACCGCGTCCGACGCGGCCAGCGCGAGGCCGGTGTTCCGGCAGGTTCTCGCCGGGCCGTGTCTGCGGGCGGCCGCGAACGCCGCCTCGAAGACGTCGCGCCGCCGGTCGGGGGAGTCGAGACGAGTGGCCAACTTCGCGAACAGCGGACCGGCCACGACGACGCCCGACCCGTCCTCCCCGACGCGTTCCTCGAGTGTTCGAGCGGCCTCCGCCGGGGCCCGGCAGGCGAGTTTCAGGCCGTCGCCGGCCAGCCACGCCAGGAGCGAGGTTGCTCCGTCGCCGTCTCCGACCGTCGATTCGAGATAGCGTGCAATCCACGGGGGAACGGAGCTGTCGCCGCAGTAGATCCCCTGTTCGATCGCCAGTCCGGCGCGTCTCGACGTTGCGCGAGCCAGCTCGTCGGCGGCCGTCCCCGACGTTCTGGGAGCGAGAACCAGCCCCGTCTCGAACCGTGCCGCGGTCGAGTCGAGTCCGGCGAGTTCGAGCGGCTTCGAAAAGCCGGGCCGGAAGGTCGACCGACCGAGTCTGACGACGGCCCGCTGGAACTGGCGGAGATCGACCGTTCCCTTCTCCACTCGTTTCAACGTGGCCCGCAGTCGGCGGCCGTAGACGTCCAGCGGACAGGCTCCGTCCGATCGACAGGTACTGTCGGCTTCGCCTCCACCGACGACGTCGAACAGCAGCCCGGCCCCGTGTTCGCGAGTGACCCGGCGGACCTTCGGCTTCAGATTGGGACTGTGATCGCCGGCGCGCGCCCCGGCGGCGAGAGCGAAGAGGGCCGCCCAGCGGCCCCGGTCGTCCTTCTGGTATTTTTCGAACAGACTGTAGATCTCGCCCGTCCGACTCGTCGCTGCGCGCGCCGCCCGGAGGTCGAGCCAGGCCGTCGTCGCTCGCCACCGGTTCTGATCGGCCGAATTTCGCAAGTTGCGCAGCAGAGACAGCTGTCTGTCCGGCTGGCCAAACGCCGCCGCAGCGGCGGCGCGACCGAGTTTGTAGCGCGGTTCGTTCGACCGGGTCCAGGAGGAGGCGGTCGCGTACCAGCCGCGGCGAAGGCCGGCCTCGGGGCGACCGGCCGCGGCGGCCACCTGCATGCCGGCCAGCAGCAGGTCGTCGGGGATGGCGTCGGGATGCGAGCGGATCAGCGAGTCGAGATGAAAGTCGGCGAGGATCGGATCACCGGTCGACGCGGCCGCGGCCGCCGCTAGAGCGCGAGCGCGCCCCTCCGGCGGGAGCTTCTTCGCCTCGAGCCCTCGGGATCCGAACAGGGGCGGGCCGATGTAATCACCGGCGAAGGTACGCTGTGTTTTGCGAAACAGGACCGGGGTTGCGAAGTGGAATCCGTCGTCGCCGCACGAGGCCAGCGCGTCCGCCCCGTGTTTGAACGCCGCGACAGTTGTCTTCAGCGGGTGAGAGGGGGCGGTGAGGTCCCGGCGGAGGACGTCGACCGACGCTCTGGGGCCGTTGTCGAACCCGAGTCGGCATCCCGAGGGAGCGGCGACGACGGTCGAGGGCGGTTCCCGGAACGTTCCGGGCAGACGGATCGCCACCCAGCGGTCCGGGGCCTTTCCGCCGCGACCGTCGTCCTCGCCGGACCCGAGCGCGGATAGACGTACCACCGGGTGCCGGCCCCGGCGTCGCTGAGACACGGGGCGTCGGCGAAGGGCCCGGAGCCGATGCAGACCCGGTCGGATCGCGGCCGACGGTCGGCGGTCCACGGGTCGAGCCGTCCGTGCTTGGGCAGCGAGCCGGCCCGCGCCGGACCGAGCCGCTGGAGGATCATCCCCCAGTCGCGGGTGCCGACGACGGCGAACAGCCGCGGCGGCGTCTGTGCGTCGGTTCGCATCGGGCGATAGGCCGCCAGTTGCCCGCGCTCCAGCGACGACGCGTTCGAGCGCTCGTCGGGGACGTACGCCCACAGGCCGCGCTGGACGGCGAACAGTTTGGCCGACGGCGAGTCGCCGGGCGTCCGGTCGACGGTCTGCACGGGGACGACAGCGTCGTCCGGAGGACGTTCGTCCCCGGTTCGTACCGCTGTCGGTCCGTCGACCCGTCGGGGAGGGTCACGGTGAACTCCCCACCTTCGTCCGCGTCGAGAATCGCCCCGAACGTCGACGGCGAGTGAAAGTCGGGGAGACAACACCAGTCGATGGTCCCGTCG
>JBDGRG010000129.1:2467-6043 GCA_042218355.1 Bradymonadaceae bacterium | reverse complement strand
GTTCTTCGGCCACCTGAGCTGCGCGCTCGAGTTCCTCGTCGGAAATCTCGTCCGCGGGCGCTTCGCCCTCGGCCGCCTCCTCTTCTTCGACGACGTTCCCGAGCTTGTCCTTGAAGACGTCGCCACACTGCGAGGGCCCCCCGGACTCGTCGGCGTACTCCTGAACGTCGCCCTCTTCGGACTTTTCGACGAAGCTCTTGATCGACAGGGCGATCTTTCGCTCCTTCGGGTCGACGTTGATGATTTCGACCTTGCGCTCCTCGCCTTCCTCGACGATGTCGCTGGGGTCCTCGACGCGGTGATCGGCCATCTCCGAGATGTGGATCAGGCCCTCGACCCCGTCCTCGATCTCGGCGAAGGCGCCGAAGTCGGTGATCTTGGTGATCTCGGCCTCGACGACCTTGCCGGGCGGGTAGCGCTTGGGGATGGTTTCCCAGGGATCCGGTTCGAGCTGTTTGATTCCCAGGGAAAACCGCTCGTTTTCGACGTCGATGTTGAGGACGACGCACTCGACCTCTTCGCCCTCCTCGTAGACCTGCGAAGGATGGCGGATTTTCTGCGTCCACGAGATGTCGCTGATGTGGACGAGGCCGTCGATGCCCTCCTCGATGCCGACGAAGAGCCCGAAGTCCGTGATGTTGCGGATCTCGCCGATGATCCGGGTGCCGACGGGGTATTTCTCCTCGAGCAGCTCCCAGGGGTTCGGCTCGATCTGCTTCAGACCCAGGCTGACCTGTTTTTCATCGATGTCCAGGTCGAGGACGACCGTCTCGATGATGTCGCCCTCGCTGACGACCTTCGAGGGATGTTTGATGCGCTTGGTCCAGCTCATCTCCGAGATGTGGACCAGTCCCTCAATGCCCTCCTCGAGTTCGACGAAGGCGCCGTAGTCGATCAGGCTGACGACCTTGCCGAGCACGTGGACGCCGTCGGGATAGCGGTCCTCGGCGCCTTCCCACGGGTCGGGTGTCAGCTGCTTGTAGCCGAGGCTGACCCGCTCGCGGTCGGGCTGGAAGTCGAGGATCTTGACCTGGATCTCGTCGCCGACGGTGAACATCTCGGTCGGGTGCGAGATCCGGCCCCAGCTCATGTCCGTGATGTGGAGCAGGCCGTCGATGCCCCCGAGGTCGACGAAGGCACCGTAGTCGGTGATGTTCTTGACGATGCCGTCGATGACCGCCCCTTCCTCGAGCTTCTCGACGGTCTTCTCTTTGAGCGCCTCGCGCTCCTCCTCGAGGATGGCGCGACGGCTGAGGACGATGTTGTGTCGTCCCTTGTTGAACTTGATGATTTTGAATTTGAAGTCTCGACCGATGTACTGGTCGAGGTTTTCCGTCGGCCGCAGTTCGACCTGGCTGCCGGGCAGGAAGGCCTCGACGTCGATGTCGACCTGCAGGCCGCCTTTGACGCGGCTGGTGATCGTTCCTTCGACGATGCGATCGCCGTTCCAGGTCTCCTCGAGTTCCTCCCAGACCTTCTTCCGTTCAGCCTCTTCCTTCGACAGGATGACCTGTCCGGACTCGTCCTCGCGTTCGAGCACGAGGACGTCGATGACGTCGCCCTCGTCGATCTGGACGACCCCCGTTTCGTCCTCGAACTCACCGATGGGAATCTGTCCCTCGGATTTGTAGCCGATGTCGACCAGTGCAAAGTCTTCACCGACCTCGAGCACTTTGCCTTCGGTGATCTCGTCCTGATCGACGACCTGGAAATCCTGGTCGTGATCGGAGAGGAGGTCCTCGAAATCCTCCGTGCTCGGCTGGGCGGCGGAATCTGCCGGGGTGTCTTGAAGCTGAGTGGCCATTTACCTGCAAACCGTACGGGTGAACGTGAGCGAAACCCGCTCGGCCGCGAAGTGCGGCGCGAGAGCGGTTGTACCGATCCGTGGAGCGGGGCCCGACGTTCTGGCCGCACCCCCGGATCGGATCGATATCGATGACGTCTCTCTTCTCGGGCGTTCGGGTCGAACGAATCCTGGAGGGAACGTCCCGGCGCGCGGCCGTCCGAATGGAGGTCGGCCGCCGGACGCGCAGGAGGACGTACCTGCAGACCTTGCCGACGCCGCACGAGCGGGTACCAACTCGCATCGGAGATGTCAACGAGGCGGCCGCCCAGACGGGCGGCACCGGCCGGCGCGACGGGTGTCAGCGATGCGGTGCCCCGTCGGCGTCTGGGGGAAGGGTCCGCGACGTCGTCCGCGTCTGACGTCCGACACCGCCAAGCCCACGTCCCACGTCCGACGTCCACGTCCACGTCCCACGTCCGACGTCCACGTCCGACGTCCACGTCCACGTGCTACATCCACGTCCGGCGGATTCCTCGATCGTCTTCCACGGCGCTGAAGGACCGCCGGCTGGGATGTCGACCGGCGATCCCGGTGGAGAGCTTTCAACCCTCTCGACCGGCAATGGTCGTGCGAGCATGGCTCACTCACTCAACTACCCGGTCACTCAATCACTGGCCGACCGAAGGGAGGCCCTTGGTTTGCGGCCCCCGACTCCGTTGCGGTAAAGGACGAAGAGTTCGCGACCCGCAACGTTTTCTGCCAGCCCAGGCCGAACCGCCATGTCCGACCCCGAGAACCCCGACGAGACCGCCAAGCCGGATCTCCGCTTCGACACCCGCGCGATCTTCGCGGGCCAGGAACCGGATCCGAACACCGGATCGCTGATGCCGCCGATCCATCAGACCTCGACGTTCGTCCAGGAGAGTCCCGGCGAGCACCGGGGGTACGAGTACAGCCGGACGCAGAACCCGACCCGGGAGTCGCTCGAAGACTGCATCGCGAGCCTCGAGGAGGGCGAACACGGCTTCGCCTTTGCGTCGGGCTGTGCGGCGACCTCCACCGTCCTCCAGATGCTCGGAGAGGGGGCTCGGGTAGTCTCGTGTGACGATCTCTACGGCGGCACTCACCGACTGATGACCGGGGTGATGGAGGAGCTGGGATTCGAGGTCGAGTACGTCGACATGACCGACCTCGAGCAGCTCGAACGGGCGCTGACCGACGAGACCGATTTGGTCTGGCTGGAGACGCCGACCAATCCCCTGCTCAAGGTCTACGACGTCCGGGCGGTCTGCGAGCGGGCGCACGCCGTCGACGCGCCGGTCGCCGTCGACAACACGTTCCTCAGTCCGTACTTCCAGCAGCCGCTGGAGCTGGGGGCCGACCTGGTGGTTCACTCGACCACGAAGTTCATCAACGGGCACTCCGACGTCGTCGGCGGGGCGGTGGTAACCGACGACGACGAGTACGCCGACAGACTGGCCTTCCTGCAGAATTCGGTCGGTGCGGTGCCGGGCCCGATGGACTGCTGGCTGGTGATGCGCGGGATCAAGACGCTGCCGGTGCGCATGCGCCAGCACGCCGAGAATGCCGAGGCGGTGGCCGCGTTCCTCGACTCGCACCCGGCCGTCGGCGAGGTCCGGTATCCGGGGCTTCCCTCGCACCCGCAGTACGACCTCGCCCAGCGGCAGACCAGCGGCGCCGGCGGCGTGGTGACGTTCTACCTGGAGGGGGGGCTCGACGAGGCCCGTTCGCTGCTCTCCGAGGAGTTCACGAGCGTCGACCTTGATGAC
>JBDGRG010000129.1:0-2457 GCA_042218355.1 Bradymonadaceae bacterium | reverse complement strand
CTCAGCTTTGAATTGGATGCGAGCTTGGAGGAGACAAGCGAGATCGTCTCAAACACGGAGGTCTTCACGCTGGCGGAGAGCCTCGGCGGTGTCGAGAGCCTGATCGAACACCCGGCGATCATGACCCACGCCTCGATGCCCGCCGACATGCGTCGGGAGCTGGGCATCACCGACGGGCTGGTGCGACTGTCGGTCGGGATCGAAGATGTCGACGACCTGCGGCGGGACCTCGACAGGGGGTTGGAAGGATGAAGGGAGAAGGCAGAAGGATGAATTATGAGTTGTGAATTATGACAGGTGGCGTGGCGGCGGGGGTGAGTCCGATGACCGTTGTCCGATTTCCGATCTGTTCTCCGATCTCCGCCCTCCGCTCTCCGTCCTCCGTTCTCCGTTCACTCGCAACGTTGTCGTCAGTCGTCACGATTTTCGCGCGCGGTTTGGAGCGAGGTGAATAGGATTGCGACGATTTCATCGGCTTCGCCGATCAGATGATCGAGCCGCGAGTCGGCCAGCTCGGCGTGCTCCGCGACCCGGAGCCAGTAGAGAGCTTCGCGCGCCTCCTTGGCTGCGAGCGCAACCTTGTGAATGAAGTCGGCTCGACTCTGAGCACTCCGGGCCTCGGCATAGTGCGCTCCCGGGGCTGTCGCGGCCCGCGACAGTTGGTCGCGCAGGTGACGTCCGCTATGAGTCGAGGGTAGGTCGTCTGCCGCGCCGAGCACGCGCCCGCCAAATTTGGCGAGTCGCAGTTGAAGAGCATTGCTGTTTTGGGCATTCGAATCCGTCGCTGACATCGAATATCCCGTGGCCCGAGGGTGGATGAGTCGAACAGTCGCCAGTGATTGCCCCCACGTGTCTATTATCGACGGTCACTGGCGGACTGTTGCGTTCGATTGCCCTTCTTACACCCTTACGGCAGGGGAACCGTACCAGGCATGGACAGGCCGTTCCTGTTGGTCTTCGGCCACGCGCCCTGGCGGTGATACCGGGTGAGAGAGTGAACCAGGAAGTCGTTCGGAGATCGGAGTTCGGAGCTCGGAGATTTCGGCAGTTCGGTTTCGGCCCGGAGTTGCGCGAGTGCTCCGGGTCGTCGGGACGTGACCCCACACGAGAGACGGCACCATGCACCTGGGCGCACACGAATCCGCATCGGGCGGGCCGTATCGCGCGGTCGAACGGGCCGTCGAGGACGACTGCTAGTGTCTGCAGCTGTTCACCAAGAACAACAATCGGTGGGAGCAGCGGATGTGGACCGAGGAGGAGGCCCGCAAGTTCCGCGAGACTTACGAGGATTCGCCGCTCGAGGGCCTGATCTCCCACAGTGCGTATCTCATCAACCTCTGCTCCTCGACCGAATCGACGGTCGACAAGAGCCGCCGCGCGCTGGCCGACGAGATGACGCGCTGTCAGCTACTCGGCATCCCCTATCTGGTGCTCCATCCCGGCAGTCACACCGGTCGGGGCGAGGAGGAGGGGATCGAGATGATCGCCGAGAACATCGACCGGGTGTACGACGAGGCCGACGAGGGCGAGTGGGAGGACGTCACACTGCTGCTGGAGAACATGGCGGGGCAGGGCACCTCCATCGGTTACCGGTTCGAGCACCTCGCCGACATTCTCGAGCGTCTGGAGGTCGCCGAGCGGGTCGGGATCTGCTTCGACACCTGCCACGCCCACGCCGCCGGATACGACCTGACCGTCGAGGACTCCTACGAGGCGGTCTGGGGGGAGTTCGACGAGGTGATCGGACTCGAGCAGCTCGAGGCGCTGCACCTGAACGGCTCGAAGCGCGAATTCGACAGCCGCGTCGACCGACACGACCACGTCGGGGAGGGGGAGATCGGGCTCGAGACGTTCGAGCGGTTGGTCAACGACCCGCGATTCGAGGGATTGCCCGCCGCGGTCGAGACGCCGCCGCTCGACGACGGGGAACCGAGCTTCGAGTACAACGTCTCGAAGTTGAAGGAGCTGCGCGGGGACGATGCGCCCATCTAATGCCGGAGGGGCCGACGACGAGTGCAGCGGGGACTCATCGCGAGACGGACTTGGGCTGGGGGCCCCGGGACTCGAGGGTCGCGAAGACCGCCGCCCAGTACATCGTGCCGGCGAGGGGGGCGACGATTTGAAGGGGAAGCGCCACCAGTTGTCCGACACACGGAATCATGCCGAGCAAGCCGAAGACGAAGAACGCCCCGATCATCAGACCGACCATCACGCCCCAGGCGAGGAGCATTTCGGTGAGGTTGTCGACGACGAGCTGGTAGGAGGCCGACAGCGATTCGACCACCCCGAGTTCGCGCGTGGCGGCGAGGTATCCGGCCGCGCCCCATACGAAGGCGACCGCGAGGGCGGCGCCGAGCCACAGCCCCGTCGGGACGACGATCCAGGCGGCCGTGCCCGCATGGAGTGACTCGCCCCAGGCCCCGGCGAAGGCGACTCCTCCCGCGAAGAAAGCACCGC
>JBDGRG010000128.1:0-4449 GCA_042218355.1 Bradymonadaceae bacterium | reverse complement strand
CCGAAGACCAGGGCGAGGAACCCGATGTCCAGAAGGTCGCTCGCCCCTCCGAGGAGGAGGGCGAGCCGAACGTCGAGGAGGCGGAGGCCGACTCGGCCGAGCAGGGCGGCTGACCGAATCCGGGGGGGACTTCCGCCCGGACCGGAACTGTCACAACCGAATCTGTAGCGAAGGAGTACGACCATGTCCGTCGATACGAGCGACGTCAAAGAGCTGCGAGACCGGACGAACGCCGGGATCCTCGACTGCAAGGAAGCCCTCCAGGAGAGCGGCGGCGACATGGACGACGCCGTCGAGTACCTGCAGAAGAAGGGCCTGTCGGACGCTCAGCAGAAATCCGGCCGACTGGCTGCCGAGGGCCGCGTCGAGAAGTGGGTGTCCGACGATCGAACGCTGGGATTGCTGCTGGAAGTCAACTGCGAGACCGATTTCGTCGCCCGGAACGACGATTTCAAGGCGTTCTCCACCGAACTCGTCGAACTCGCGGGCAGCTCCGGAGCCTCGAGCGTCGAGGAACTGGAGGACCAGTCGATCGACGGGACTCCGGTGCCGGACTACACGAACGAAAAAATCTCGACGATCGGCGAAAACATCGAATTGCGCCGCCTCGAGGTGCTGGAGAACCCGGAGGGCATCATCGGCGCCTACATCCACGCCGGCAGCCAGATCGGCGTCCTGACCTCGGTGACGAGCACCGGGGAGACCGACGACGAGGCGGTCGAGGACTTCGCTCGCGACGTCGCGATGCACGTCGCGGCGATGGATCCGCCGTTCCTCGACGCGGACGACATCCCGGAGGACGCTCTCGAAAACCAGCGGAGCGTCTTCGCCGCTCAGATGGAGGACAAGGGCAAGCCCGACGACATCATCCCCCAGATCGTCGACGGCAAGATCGAAAAGTGGAAGAACGAGAACTGCCTCGTCCACCAGCCCTTCGTCAAGGACAACGACCAGACGGTCGGGGAGCTGCAGGAGACACTGGACGGGGTCGAGCTCGAGGATTTCATCCGCTTCGAAGTCGGCGAGGGGATCGAAGAGGAGGACGACGAGGACTTCGCCGAAGAGGTCGCCCGCGAACTCGAGGACACCTGACTCGAGCGAGGAGAGACGACGCTGATGGCCGACCCCGAGTTCGACCGCGTGCTGATCAAGCTCTCTGGGGAGGCGCTCCAGGGAGAGGGGGAGTACGGGATTGCCCCGGATACGCTGGACTACATCGCCGAGGAGGTCGTCGACCTGCGCGAGCAGGGGACCGAGGTCGCGATCGTGATCGGCGGGGGAAACATCTTCCGAGGGGTGGCGGGAAGCACGGCGGGCATGGACCGTGCGACGGCGGATTACATGGGGATGCTGGCGACGATCATCAATTCGCTGGCCCTCCAGGACGCCATCGAAACCCTCGGGGTGCCGACGCGCGCGCAGACGGCGCTCGAGATCAAGGAGGTCGCCGAACCGTACATCCGCCGCCGCGCGACGCGCCACCTGGAGAAAGATCGCATCGTCATCTTCGGCGCCGGCACCGGAAATCCCTACTTCACGACGGATACCGCGGCGGCGCTGCGCGCGATGGAGGTCCACGCCGACGTCATCCTGAAGGGGACGCAGGTCGACGGAGTCTACGACTCGGACCCGCACCAGAACGACGATGCCACCCGGTACGACCGGTTGACCTACATCGACGTCCTCTCCGAAAATCTCGGCTTCATGGACTCGACGGCGATCAGTCTGTGCCGGGACAACGACCTGCCGATCATCGTCTTCGACCTCGGCGAGTCCGGGAACATGCGGGCGATCGTCGAGGGCGAACCGGTCGGGACACTCATCGCCAACCAGGAGCTGTCGCTGCGGCGATCGTCGGCCGGCGCCGACAGCTGACTCACCCCGGGAGGAGCACACCATGGTCAACGAGATTCTGAACGAGCTCGAGGACGACTACGAGGAGATCATCGAAGCCCTCAAGGACGAACTCGCCAAACTGCGGACCGGACGGGCGAACCTCAGTATGCTCGACGACATCCGCGTCGAGTACTACGGGGACGACGTCCCGCTGAACCAGGTCGCCACACTGCGCGTTCCGGAACCGAGGCTGATCACGATTCAGCCCTGGGAGAAGGATATGATTCCGAAGATCGAGAAGGCGATCCGTGCCTCCGATCTCGGGCTCAATCCGACCAGCGACAGCGAGATGGTTCGGGTACCCATTCCGGCGCTGTCGGGCGAGCGGCGAGAGGAACTCAGCGACGTCGCCCGCGAGAAGGGCGAAGATCACAAGATCAAGATCCGGAATCGCCGCCGGGAGGCGAACGACGACGTCGAGGAACTCGAGCAGGAGTCGGTGATCAGCGAAGATCAGATGCACCGGGCCTACGACGACATCGACGAGCTGACCCGGGAGTACACCGACGAGGTCGACGACGTCGTCCAGGAGAAGGTCGACGAGATCCAGGACGTATGATCGACGTCGGACCTCAGGCCGCCAGCCACAGGCCCAGGCCGACGATGACGATAAAGACGATCATCGCCCCCAGCAGCCCGTAGCGGAACATCCGGGCGCTGACACGGGCTCCGCGGGCGGCCTCGTCGGCCCGCATGTCGACCGGCTCGCCCGCCGGCTCCTCCAGGAACGCATCCAGCGCGCGCATCTCGGCCTCCCAGAAGTCGCGATCGCCGTCGGTCAGGCGCTGCCCGGTCGTATCGACGCGGTAGACGACGTCGAGTTCCTCGTCGGCGGCGTCGACCCTCACCGTCGTCGGCAGTTTGCTCATGTCGGAACTCCACCACCGCGCCTCCTTCTCACCGCGCTCGAAGGTCGCCGCCCCCGACAGCGCCTCCTCGCGGTCCTCCGCCTCCTCGCCGGCGACCCGCCGGTACCCGTTCGCCCGATAGAACTCCTCGGCCACCGCCACCGGATCCTCGACCGACGGTGGGACCTCCAGGCTCCGTTCAGTTTCGTGCATCGTCATCCTTCGCTCCCGTCGGGTCGAACCGAGGCATCTGCTGATGGACGGACTCGTCTGAACCCGGCCAGCCGCTCACGCGCGGACGGGCCGACATCCCCGCCGCGATCGAGGAGCTGTCCGGCGAGTCGGCTCCCCGGATTCACAGGTAGCGCCAACCCACCGAGATGTTGGGGACCATCTCTCCGTCGTTCGGGGTTTCGGCGCCACCGATGTCGAACGGTTTGGCGAAGTGTACCCGCAAGACGATCGGCCCGAAACCGAAGTTGAATCCGGCGACCGCGTCGAAGACGCGATGCTGCCACGCCGAGGTCACCGAGTTGCCCACCCCCCCGAAGTCGGCCCCGACGATCCCCTCGATGTCCACGAAGGGCACCCGGACGATGAAGTTCAGCGGAAACTGGAACTCGAGCGTGGAGTAAGCGAAGTTGCGTCCGAGCAAGAATTCCGGATCGCCGAAGGGGACCCCGCGCAGCGTGTAGAAGCTCGACAGGAAGAACTGCCGGGCGAACCGGTCGCCGAAGGCGGCCCCACTCCCGAGCCGGAAGAACAGATTGAGCCGCTTGTAGACGGGTAGATACGTCTCCCCGTCGATGCGCGCGTTCGCAAAGAGGACGTCGTAGCCGGGCTGGTAATCCCCCGTCACACTGGCCAAAAACGACGTCCCCGCCAGTGGCCCCGTCTGACGCTGATAGTGGATGTTGTCGAAGCCGAAGCTCAACTGCGCCTCTCCTTGCGCGCGCGGGCTGCTGTTGCGGCGGTGCCAGTCGTCGGAGAGGTACGTATCCGTCTGGCTCTCGTTGACGGTGTCCCGTTCGTTCAACAGCCGCTTCGAGTCGCCGGGCAGAAAATACGACACTCCCCCGGCGGCCAGCGCCATCTGGAGATACGTGTACTGACTGAACGGGTATCTCAGGATGCCCCGCGCCCCGTAGAACCGATCGGCGGAGATGAACCGATCGACACTGTCGAACGTCTCGTCGACCCGAAACTTGAAGTCCTGGAAGAGACTCAGCCCCCAGATGATCCGATTGGACTGATTGATGTACGTCAGGCTTCCGTCGGTGCGGCGCAACTCGCCGAACGCGACCAGGTCGAGCATGAGTCTGTGATTGCGCAGGCGGTCGCTGGCCGACGCATACAGCTGGCCGTAGATCCCGCTGCCAGTCACGCCGAGAATGCCCATCCCGTTGTCGAACTGCCAGTTTCGCAACGCCAGTGGTTTGTAGGCCGACGACGCCGACAGCGACCCCTTCTCGAGCTCGGGAACCGACAGATCGGGGGCGGGCCTGCGCCGCTCGTGTTCTCCCAGCCGGTTCGCCCCGATCCGAACCGGGACCCGCTGGCCGGAGTGATGATACAGCGCCCAGAGGTCCCCGCCGGGGGCCGAGCTGGGATTGAACAGCCCGGTCGAGACGTCCGTCCGGCGCACGGCTTCGCCGTTCGGGCCGATGGTGTGGAGGTTGGCCCTCGCATCGTCGAAGGCGACGAA
>JBDGRG010000127.1:8714-12555 GCA_042218355.1 Bradymonadaceae bacterium | reverse complement strand
GAGCACCAGGTGGTCGACCTCCGGATCGTGGGAGGCGGGCAGGGATTGCTCGCACTGCTCGGGAATCTGGCCCGACTGACGTTCGACCAGCCCCTGGGAGCGAGCGTCCTCCGAGCCGATCGAGTTCGAGGAGGTCGCGTCGGCCGTTCCGGTGGGTCGTGTCGAGGCGTCCGCAGAAGCATCGGTCGTACCCGCGTCCTGGGCGCGGACAGGTGCCGCCCCTCCGACGAGGATGGCGGTTGCGCCGGCGAGGGCGAGGAGGGGGACGAGTCGGTCGATTCGAGGCAGTCGGAGACGGGGCACGGGACGGACGATGGTCGAGTGTTCGGGTGATCGATTGATTCAGCGACGATTGCATCGCGTGATGGCAGTGGTCGGCCGCCGCATCGTTCGACGGTCGACGGCGACCGAGCGGTGGTGACTCGGCCGATGGCTCGATGGCCGGCGCGCGGCCACGGGCCTCGGACGCGAGCCGACGGCCCGACTCAGGTTAGTCCGAACGGACGCTCGCGTCGAATATACCGGTTCGGAGTCGGCGGTGAATGCCCTCGTGGCCCGGCGGTCGCGACGACTCGACCGGGAGTTGTGGGGGGGCTGACTTCGCTCCGATCGATCACTCGTGAACGTACTCCTCGGCGGTCGGGCTGGCATCCCGGCGCCCGAAATCGGTATGGTGGACGGGAGTGCCGGCGGACGACGACGGGTCGAACCCGGGTGTCGGCAACGCCCCGAAGGTATAAGGCGGACGCGATGGCCGAAACGACCGACAACGCGGAGGCCGGAGAGGGGGCCGTGAAGGTCTGCTGGCAGTGCGGCGAGACGTTCGGCGCCGACGAGCAGGTCTGTCCGGACGACGGAGAGACGCTGGTCGAACTGGATCCGTCCCAGACGCAGGACATGCTCATCGGGCGGGTGTTCGATCACAAATACCGGGTGCTCGCCAAGCTGGGCGAAGGGGGCATGAGCGACGTCTACAGCGGCCGCGAGCTGGAGGGCGAGCGCGAGGTCGCGCTGAAGGTGCTCAAAGCGGACTTCCTGAGAGACGAGCAGGTTCGCAAGCGGTTCATGTACGAGGCGCGGGTGATCGCCGAACTCGATCATCCGAATGCCGTCGACCTGTACGATTTCGGTCAGGCGCCCGACGGCAGCTTCTACATGGTCATGGAACTACTCGAGGGGGAGAGTCTCGCCGAGCGGTTGGACCGGGCCTTTCTCGATTACGGTGAGATCTTCGCCATTCTCCCGCCCGTGGCGGAGGCGCTGGCCGAAGCGCACGACCGGGACGTCGTCCATCGGGATCTCAAGCCGGAGAACATCTTTCTCGCCCACCGCGACGACGACGAGACGTTCGATCCGGTGCTGCTGGATTTCGGGATCGCCAAGCACCTCCGGTCGCGGACGCTGACGCGCGAGGATGCCCTCTGGGGGACGCCCGGTTACATGAGCCCGGAACAGGCGACGGGGGAGTCGGTCACGTCGGCGGCCGACGTCTATTCGCTGGGGGTCATCCTGTTCGAGTTCGTGACGGGAGTCCTCCCCTTCCGGGCCTCCACGCCGATGGGGTACGCGACCAAACACATCCAGAAGGAGCCCAGAGCGCCCTCCGACATGCCGGGTTTGCAGTCGGTCCCCCGGGCGCTGGACGACTTCGTCCTCGAACTCCTCGCCAAGGACCCCGACGACCGACCCGATTCGATGGGGGCAGTCGCGGAGCGTCTCCGCGAGTTGCGCGACGCCGACTTCGACGCCGACTCGCTGTCGGCCGTGCCCGCGGGTGAAGTCGACCGGAGCGAACTGGCGCTGGTCGGCGACGAGGCGGCGACCGGGCGTCAGGCGGGCAAGTTCGAGGTCGACGCCGACATGATGGTCGCGGAGACCGAGGTCGCCGTCGCCGGGACGGACGAGCTGGGAGCGGTCCAGGAGATGGCCGTCTCGGACGGTGAGTCGACCCGCTCGCACACCGCCCGGATCGAGGCGCCGGACGAGCCTCGGAAGGAGTTTCGGCCGCGCTTCCAACGTCCGGTGGTGATCGGATTGATCGGAGTCGGATTGATCGCGGCGGTCGGCGGGGGATGGTTGGCGTACACGACCTTCCGCGCCGGTGGATCGACCGCCTCGACCCCTGCGGACGAGGCGAGCGAGCGGGCGGCGGCCGGCGGAGAGGAGACCGGTGACGGGGAGCCGTTGCCGGCCCGTGTGCCGCAGCCACCACCGCGACCGGCAGGCGGGGCGAAGGCTGCCCAGCGGGCGGCGGCGCGGGCGCTCGACGTGCGATCCGGAGCGACCGAGCTGGTGCGAGCCGTCGAACGGCGGCGCACCAGGCGACGTCGGCGGCGCCGGGAACGTCCTGACCCGGACGAGTCGAGTGGGGCGTCGGACGAACAACCCCCGCCGACCCCCGGTGAAACCTCCGGAGAGACGGGGGGGGTCGGCTCCGAGACACGGCGGGCGCTGGAGAAGACGTTCTGACCGCGTCGCGACCTTTACACGCTTCGAAGCCGAGGGATAGAATCCGCAGATGGTGCCCCGCACGGACGTCGAGCGGGCCTCGTCCCACTTCGTCAGCTCGTCGAGAGTGGCGCCCCGGACGGGCAGGTCGCAACGGGTCCGCTCGGGGTGGCCGTAGGGCGTCCCCCCAACCGATACGAGGAGTCGATGCCGGCCGGATCACCGACGTTCGAAACCCTCGCGGCGACGCTGATCGCCGTGTCACTGGCCGTGGCCGGCTGTTCGGACGACTACGACCGCCAGTCCCCGGGCGGTGCATACCGTGCGTTCCGCCGGGCCTTCATCGACGCCGACTCGGCGGCGCTCTGGAAGCGGGTCGACGCGCGGACCCGAGAGTATTTCAGTCAGCGATACCAGGACCTCGTCGAGATCGACCGGGATATCGACGCCCACCTCCCGCAGACCGACCAACGGCTGGCTCGAAAACAGTCGGGGGCCGTGCTGCTCGACGAGATCGACGGTCCGCGAGGGTTGTTCGAAGAGGTCGTCCGGCCGAAGCGCGTCGTCGTCGACCGCGAACGGCGAATCGGCAGCGAGGTTGCGGCGGTTCGCATCGGGGAGAAACAGCAGACGGCGGTCGTGACGACCCGTGCCGGTCAGGCGGTTCGCCTGTCGCGCAACGACGACGGGACCTGGGGCGTCGATCTTCTCGCCACGCTCGAGGGCCTTCGAAAACGGCTCTCGTGGATTCGCAAAAACCGGCGGGCGATACGAGAGACCGTCCGATCGATCATGCGGCGCGAGCGGGAGCGTCGCGAGGAGATCATCGCCGAGCTGATGGACGTTCAGTGAGACGGCCCGCGGCGCTGGCAAGGTACAACGAAGCCCCCCTGTCATGAGTTCGGGAGACGACAACGAGATGCCCGAGGTCGACGGCGATCCGGTCGATGTCGAGCCGGTCGACGGCGGGGAGTCCTCCGAGGGGTCGGGGGACGATCGGGCGGGTGGAGGCCCGGACATCGTCTCGACGCCGGACTCCTCGCGGCCGATCCTCGAGGAACCGGACACCGATTCCGGGCGGGTCGACCAGGAACGGTCTACGCGGCGATTCAGGACCCGCTGGACCGACGGGTCGCCGTCAAACTGATCAAGCCCGGCGAGACCAGCGAGGCGGGGGAACTCTATTTCAAGCGCGAGGTCCGGATCATCAACATGCTCCGGCACCCGAACGTCGTGAACATCCTCGACTTCGGGTCCGACGACGAGGGGCTGTTGTACCTCGTCATGGAGTACCTCCCGGGCCGGACGCTGCGCGACGTCATCGCCGAGGAGGTCCCCCTCGAGCCGGCCCGGATCTGCAACATGGCCACGCAGGTGCTGGGGGCGCTCGAGC
>JBDGRG010000127.1:364-8704 GCA_042218355.1 Bradymonadaceae bacterium | reverse complement strand
TCCGAGGACGTGGTCCACTGCGACCTGAAGCCGGCGGACATCATGATCGAGCCGGTGGCCGGTCAGGAGGACTTCATCAAGGTCCTCGACTTCGGGATCGCCAAGGTCAAGGGGCCGGCTCAGGAGGTCGGGCCGCACACCCAGCAGGGGGATCTGGTCGGGACGTTCGACTACATGAGTCCCGAGCAGATCATGCGCGAGGACGTCGACGGCCGGGCCGACGTCTGGTCGCTGGGCGTGATCATGCACGAGATGATCTCCGGCGAGCGGATCTTCTATGCCGACGACGGGGCGGAGATCATCGGTCGCGTGATGCGGTCGGAGATCCCGCCGCCGAGCGAGTTCAATCCGGACGTCCCCGAGGCCCTGGAAGCGGTGATCATGGGGGCGCTCCAGCGCGAGCTGGAGGAACGGTACGATTCGGCGGCCGAGATGCGCGAGCGGGTCGCGGAGGCCGAAGATCTAATGCGTCGGTCGGGGCAGATCGGGGCCGGGCAGGCCGGCGAGGTCGGCGTGTCCGAGTCGGTCGACCAGGCGGACGCAGTCGGGGAGGAGCTGGAGACCGGGGGGCGGAGGCGACGATGGTCGTCGAGGGGGACGAGGAGACCGAAGACGCCGGTGAGCTGCCCGAGGACGTGCTCGGCGCTGGAGGCGCCGAAGAGTCGCTGTTCGGCGACGAGCGGGAGACGGCAGTGGTCGCGGTGACACTGGACGAACAGGGGGATCGCGTCGAGCGGGTGTTTCGTCGGACCGTCCGCGATGCGGCCGTCGGCGAGGATCTCGAATGGGACGCCGACGGTCGGGCGGTCGTCTTCGACGCTCAGACGCTGTCGAATCTCAGTCCCTACCGTGCGGCGGTCGAATTTGCGGCGGAGTTCGCCGACCGGCTCTCCTCGCGCGACCTGCCGGTGCCGGGCATCGGGTTCAGCGGGGGCGAGATCGCCTGGTCGGAGGAGACCGGCGAGCCGGGGGGCGAGGTGGTCGAGCGAGCGGGCGAATTGTCGAGCGCCGGTCGGCGCCGCGCCGCGTACGCCGATCTGACATTCGTCGAGCGCGCCGACCAGTCGATCGCGTTCGGTAGCCTCGAGACCGTCGCGGGTCGCCGGGCTGCTCGCGTCCTCGAGCGGGACGACACCTCCGACGGACCGGACGAATCGTCCGCGACCGCCGAGTCCCGGCGGGGGCCCGACGCCCTGGTCCGAGAGCTGGTCGACCGGGACCGAGTCCGGTCGCGCCTCGACCGAGCTGCCTCGTCGGCTCGCGACGGCGACGGAACGGCCCTGGCGCTGGTCGGCCCCGAACGCTCCGGAAAGTCCCTCCTGTTGACTCGATTCGTCGACGATCTGGCCGGCCGGGAATTTCTGGTCGGGTCGGCCGACCGGGAGATCGGCCTGCCGACGTTTTCGCCGCCGATCGGGCGCTGGATCCGGGCGGTCGCGCGATTGCACGGCGATCCCGAGCAGGTGCTCGAGCGGGCGGTCGACCGCATGGGGCTGATCGACGGCCGGCGCAGTGCCGTCGCGCTGCTGGTCGGCGACCTGGCCTCCGTGGCGGCCGACGAGCTGCCGTGGTCCTCTCCCGAGGAGTTTCGCCACTTCGCGGCGGGGCTGAGCGACATCTTGCTCGATCGCGCCTGTCGGGCGGGGGCGGCGTGCGTCTTCGTCGAGGGGACGGATCCGCAGGACCGGCTCTGGTGTGATTTTCTCGAGCAGATCGCCCCGCAGATCGAACAGCGGCCGGTCCTGGTGGTGCTGACCTGCGACTCGCCCGACCCGTTCGAACCGGCGGATTATCCCGGGGAGATCGAGTCGGTCGGCGTCCGAGCGCCGCGGGCGAACGAGGTCGAAAACCTGGTCGACGATCGCTACGGGGACGTCGTCTCGCGTTCGGTCTCCCGCAAGGTGGGCGACTGCGTCGACGGCGACGTCGAGGTGTTTCGTCAGCTCGTCGAGCGCGTCGACCGCGAGGCCGCCGACGGCGGCGAGGTGCGCTGGCGGGCGAGTTCCTCGGCGGCGCTTCTGATGCGGACCGTTCGATCGAACCTCCGGGCACGGCTGGACTCGATCGGGGATCGTCGGCGCGCCGCGCTGGGATTCGCCGCGACGTTCGACGGTCCATTCCGGCTCGAGTGGTTGACCGACCCGGCGTTCTCGGGGGTCGAGCTGGGAGATTCCGACGTCGACGACTTCGAGGACTCGGGGGTCTTCGACGTCTGGCGCGACCGTTCCGGGACGACGCGGGCGGCGTTTCACAGCCCGGTTCACCGCGAGGTGCTCCATCGGGCCCAGTCCGACGAATCCGTCCGCGACAGTGACGTGCGAGTCGTCAACGAACTGGCGCGCCGCGACCCGGGCGACCGACTGGAGTGGCTCGAGTCGCGCCGAGAGCTCGCCCGACGGCTCAGGCAGCTCGGGCGATTCGAGGCGTCGGCCAAGGCGCGCCGGCCGCTCGCGCAGGGCCTGTTCGACCGGTATCACTGCGGGGAGGCGATCCGCGTGTGGAAGGGGGCCGTTGCGGATCTGGACGACCGCGCCGACGTGGACCTCGACGACGACCTGCGAGTCGAGCTCCTGTTGGCTGCCGCGCGCGGCCATCGCGAGGTCGGCGACGGTCCGGGTGCCGAGGCGCTCGGGCGGAAACTTCCCTCCATCCGCCGGCTGCCCGACGCCGTGGCGTTCCGCGCACTGTACGAGGTCGGGGCGACGTTCCTCGACAACGACCGGCTCGAACGAGCCGAGCGAGCGTTCGAGCGGTTGCAGAAGCGCGCCGCGGGGGCCGCTGCTCCCGGGTGGTCGGCGCGAGCGTTCCACGCACTGTCGATGGTGTTCGAGGAGCGCGAGGACCAGCAGGCGGCGCTCCGGTCGCTGGAGCGGGCCGTCGAGCGACTCGAGCAGTCGCCGGAGCTCGACTTCACCGACCGCGACGATCGGCGGCTGTACTGGGCTCCCTACAACCGGCTGGGCACGAATTATCTCACGCAGGGCGAGATGGGGCGAGCAAAGACGGTGCTCGAGCGGGCTCTCAAGCGTGCCGAGGCCGTCGAGGACGCCCGAGGGCTGATCCGGGTCCGCTCCAATCTGGGGGCGCTCTATCTGAACGCGTCGGACGAGCGGCGGGCGCGGGACTACTTCGAGGAGGCGCTGGCGATCTCCGAGCGCAGCGGGGACGTTCTCAACGAGGCGCGGGTCGCGATCAACCTCGGCGTGGCGGCTCAGCGGTCGGGCGATCTGATCGAGAGCAAGGAACGCTTCGAACGCGCTCACCGGCTGGCGAAGGCGATCTCCTGGGAGGAGGGGCTGCAGAAGATGTCCCCGCACATCGACAAACTCCAGCGGTCCCTCGCCTGACGTCTCACGCCGTCAGTCTGCAGCCTGCAGTCGACAGTCTTCGGTCGGCGGGCCATAGCTTTCGATCGGCCGTCGTGGTCGGCGGGTTGGATCGCGGGGACGGAACCGCCACACTCAACGTGGAACCGAACGCTAGTCGTTCTTCCTCCGGCTCTCGATGTCCGACCGTACTTTCAAGATCCTCCGGTTTGTCGCTCTGGTCCTCCTCGTCGCCGGCCTCTTCTTTGCGGGGACGCGCCCGGCGGTCCAGGCGTTCTTCGATCTCGAATACCTCCGCGAGACGACTGCGGACGCCGGTTTTCTGGGCATCGTGTCGTTCCTCGGGATCTGGATCGTCGCCTGCCTGATGCAGGTTCCGGGGGCGGTCTTCGTCGTCGCCGCGCTGCTCGGCTGGGGGACGGTGGCCGGGTCGCTGATCGCGTTCGTCGGCCTGACAGTGACGACCTCGGCCAGCTTCTGGACACTTCGCGGTGTCGGTGGATCCCCGGTTGCGGACCTCGATTACGACTGGGTCCGGCAGATGTTGGACCGTCTGGACGACAAACCGATCCGGACCGTCGCCCTCCTCCGCGTGTTCTTCCTGGTCAATCCCGTCGTCAATACGTCACTGGTTCTGACCGAGGTGCGGTTCCGCGACTATCTGCTCGGGTCGATGGCCGGATTCGTCATTCCCCTGGGTGTCATCGCCGCGACGACGCGATCCGTGGCGGTCCTGGCCGCGGCGTGAAGTGCCGTCTCGGATACCGAGTTGCCGCTGTCGACCGTTGCCCCGCGCGTCATCCGCCCTTTTTCCCGAAGACCGAGTCCCCAGGCTGAACTGGATGGTTCTGCGGCGGGGCGGTCCGATCGAGACGCGGCACACGCGGGAGGGAACGCCGTGATTCCCCGGACGATCGGAACGCTCGGGTCGTTGCTCCTCTTCTTCATCCCGGGCTGACTGATCGTCGACGTATCCGAGTCCGGGCTCACGGCGGAGACGACGAGGGGGCTCGGACGCCCGTAGCGAAGTGGCACGCCTGCGTCTGTCCAGACGCAGGGGATCGGTCAATCGGTGGACTGCTCGAGGTCGTCCGTCTCCTCCGGTTCGTCGAGGATGCGGGCGGCGGGGGAGACCAGATCGTCGAACTGGCCGTCGCGGGCGGCCCAGCCGAAGGCCCAGACGGCCGCACCGACCAGGACGAGCGCGAGGGGGACCAGCAGGACCAGAACGTCCACGATTCACCTCCGCGCGCCGGTCGGGGCGAGCCGGCCCGGAGGCACGTCGCGGTCGAGCTCGGCCTCCGCCTCGGCGGATGGGTCCGATGCTTCGGCCTCTCGGAACGCCGGTTGCCAGAGGGCGGCCAGCACGACGGCGGTCGAGCTGGTGGGCATCAGCACGGCCGCGGCGAGCGGATCGATCCAGCCGGCGGCCGCAGCGGCGACGGCGACGAGATTGTAGGCGACGGATGCCGTCAACAGGCCACGGACGGTCCCGCCCAGCGACTCCGCGCCCTCGAACAGCTCGCCGACCGGTTCGACGCCGGGGCGTCGGCAGACGACGTCGGCGGCGCTGAGGGCGGCGTCGGCACTGCGGCCGACGGCGACGCCGACGTCGGCTTCGTCCAGCGCGACGGTGTCGTTGACGCCGTCGCCCACCATCACGACCGGTCCGTCCGTCTCCGCGCGGATCTGCCCCAGGCGTTCGACCTTCTCCTCCGGTTCCATCCCGCCCCGGGCCGCATCGGTCGGCAGTCCCAGATCCCGGGCCACGGCGTCGACCGTCGCCGGGTGGTCGCCCGAGAGCAGTTCGACCCGCCGGTCGCCGTCGAGTTGTTCGAGGAGGTCGCCGGCGCCCGAACGGATCGGGTCCCCGATGCCGACGAGGGCGCTGAATTCGCCGTCGACGCCGATGCCGACCGGCGTCAATCCGCGTCGGGTCATGGAGGTCGTGTTGCGGTCGACCTCGAGCTCCTCCCGAGAGCCGTCGACTCGGGACTCGACCCAGTCGGGCCGGCCGACGACGACGTCGTGTCCGTCGACCCGCCCGCCGATGCCGGCTCCCGAGGACTCCTCGACGTCGTCGACCGACACGTCGCCGTGTCGATCGATCTCGTCGAACGCCGCTGCCAGCGGGTGCGAGGAGTGTGCCTCGACTTCGGCGGCCAGCGAGAGTGCGTCGGGATCGCCGTGGCGGTCGACGAGGCGGGTCCGGCCGGCCGTCAGTGTGCCGGTCTTGTCGAAGACCACTGCGCCCGCCTGCCGAAGGGCGTCGAAGACCCCCTTTCGTTCGACGAAGATCCCGAGTTTCGCAGCCCGTCCCGACGCGACGGTCGAGGCGAGCGGAACGGCCAGGCCGAGTGCGCAGGGACAGGCGATGACCAGCAGTGCGACCACCGGTTCGATGGCAGCGGTGGGGCCGGCGGTCGACCACCAGTAGATCGCCGTCGCCGTCGCCGCAGCGAGTGTGGCGAGCACGAACGCCCCGCCAAAACGATCGGCGAAGGCCGTCGCGTCGGTCGATTCGTCCTCTTCCTCCAGCCAGTCCATCATGCGCCCGACGCGGGTCTCGTCGCCCAGTTCGGTCGCCCGGACGACGATCTCGTCGGTCAGGTTCTCGACGCCCGCGAAGATCTCGTCCCCGGGGGCGACGGCCTCCGGGCGGCTCTCGCCGGTCAGGATTGCTCGGGAGACCGAGGAGGTGCCGTCGACGACGTCGCCGTCGACGGGGACGCGTTCGCCGGGGGAGACGAGGACGTCGTCGCCGGGCTCGAATCGGTCGACTGGCACCCGTTCGTCGGAACGGCCCGCCGGTCGAGCGGTACTCGGGACGAGTTTGGCGAGTCGGCTGGAGGCGTCGACCGCCCGCCGCCGGCCGCGCGCTTTCAACCAGCGGGCAGTCAGCAGGGCGGCGATCAGCACCGATATCGAGTCGAACCAGACTTCGCCGCTGCCGGCGATGGTCGACCAGACGCTGTAACTCCACCCGGCCGCGATGCCCAGCGAGATCGGGACGTCCATCGACAGCTGGAGCGGGCCGGCGTCGAGTGCAGCGAACGAGTGCCAGGCGCGAGCGAAGAACGATCGGCCGCCGACGCCGACGGCGATGGTCGCGAGCACCAGACAGACCCAGCGGGCGCCGTGGAAGAGCAGGGCGTTCGATTCGGGGACCAGTCCCGCGTACAGCGGGACCGTCAGCATCATCACGTTCGCGGCCAGCGCCCAGCAGATGCCCACGCGTCGGAGCAACTCGCGCTCGCGTTCGGCCGCCCGCGAGGCCTCCTCCTGGTCGAGCGGCCGCGGTCGATAGCCGTACGGTTCCAGCCAGCCCGCGATGGCCGAGAGGTCGGTACGGTTCGGACGCCATCGGACACGAAGGCGCTCGCGAGCGAGCGAGAGTCGAGCGTCCACGACCCCCTCCAGCTCAGAGGGCATCCGTTCGACCGTCCGCACGCAACTCGAGCAGTGGATCCCCTCCAGGTGCAGGTTCGCTGCGACGGTCCCGTCCTCGAGCCGGTCGACGTGTTTGTCGCCGAGGGCGTCGAGCCGGAGGTCGACGTTACCGCGTGCCTCGTCCGGCGGCGGGGGGGCGCTGTCGCGGGCCGTTCCGTCGGAATCGGTGGTCGAACAGCAGTCGTGCTCCTCGTTCGACTCGTCCGGGTCGGCCCCGTACTGCTCCGCGCAGCCCCCGCAGCAGAAGACCTGGTCGTCGCCCTCCGGTCCGGCCATTCGGACCGGGTCCCCGCCCGGGTCCGCCCCGCAGTGGGCGCAGGTGCGGTCTTCGTGAGCGCAACAGCTCATCGGTCGCCGTCACCCCCGATCGTGGTCTTCCAGCTCCGTTCTCCGTCGTGGACGCGAAGACGAAAGGGCCCCGAAGGCGGGGAGGAGTCGAAGGTCGCGACGTACGTGCCGCGGTGGGAGGGATGAGGGCGAAGCGAGACGTTTGCGGGCGAGTTCACCGGCGAGATGTTCCCGGAGAGACCGGCGACGGGTGTCCCCTGTGGCCCGCGGATGGCGACGAGCAGTCGATCGTCGGTCCGTTCCAGACGAGCGTGCCACCGGTCGGAGTCGCCCGTTCGAGCGGCGCGGGAGCCGTGGACCTCGTGAGGGCCGCCGGCGCTGTGGGCCACCCAGATCGCCGCGGCATTGGTTCCGAGACTCCCCAGCAGCAGCGCGGTGACGAGCCCGGGCCAGAAGTATCTCGCGGGGATGGTGATCATCATGGCGAACTCCGATTCGAGGGGCCGAGCAGCCGATACGACATCTGCCGCTCGACGCCCGTGTCAGTGGTGAGGGTAAATGTCGCTTCGGCGCTGCCAGTGGCGTCGAAACTGTCGGACGGAACCACGACGAACCCCTCCAGGCGTTTCATCTCACCGCCGGCGAGTTCCATGCGGTCGCCGTTCCCACCCCGAAAACCCGCCCCCTCGGGTCGAGTGACCTTCAGACGGACCGTCGCCGGCTCGCTCGTGGCGTTCCGAACGCGGAACTCCAGGCGATTGGCCACTTTGCCCGACGGCAGCGTCCGGAACGGCTCGCCACTCGGGCGGGTGATGTCGACTTCGAGCGGATGACGTGTCGCGAGCATGAATCCAAACGCTCCGAAGAGCACCGCCGCGAGCAGTGCGTACATCACCACGCGGGGTCGGACGAGGCGAGTCTCGTTGCCCTGGAGTTCGTTCTCGGAGATCAGGCGAATCAATCCTTCCGGTTTGTCGATACTCCGCATGATGTCGTTGCACGCGTCGATACACTGCGTGCAGTTGACACACTCCATCTGAAGGCCGTCGCGGATGTCGATACCCGTCGGACAGGTCCGCACGCAGGCTCCGCAGTCGATGCAGTCGCCCAGTTCGAGCTCTGCGCCCTCGGCCTCCTTTCGGCGTTGCTCGCGGTTTCGACGGCCGCGGGGCTCGCCGCGTGGCCGGGGCGGCCCCGCCTGATCGTCGACGAGTCGGATGACTCGCTCGGCGCGGTCGCCCGCGCGATCGGGGTCGGCTACGACGGGGGAGCATTC
>JBDGRG010000127.1:0-354 GCA_042218355.1 Bradymonadaceae bacterium | reverse complement strand
CTGCAGCCGCGCATACGGGCAGACGGTGGTGCACATCTGCTCGCGGAAATACCCGAAGTCGAAGAGGATCAGCGCCGTCGTCCCCGCCATCGCCAGGAAGACGCCCCAGTGGTTCGCCGGATTGTCGCCCATCCAGGCGACCAGGTCCGACCATCCGACGAAGTAGGCGAGAAAGGTGTGCGAGAGCGCCAGTGAGACGATCGCATAGACGGTAAATTTTCCGATCTTCCGCCAGACGTCACCGGCGGTCGCCTCGCGTTCGTCGCGGCGTTTTCGCTGGCTGGCACGGCCCTCGAACAACCGCTCGATCGGGCGGTAGACGAACTCCAGGTAGACGGTCTGCGGGCAGGCCCA
>JBDGRG010000126.1:1345-4631 GCA_042218355.1 Bradymonadaceae bacterium | reverse complement strand
TCGAGGGCGACGTCGCCGACAGCGACCTCGTCGGCGGGCTGCTGGAGGAGGAACAGCCCCGAGGGATCTATCACCTGGCGGCCGAATCACACGTCGACCGCTCGATCGATGGGCCCCTTCCCTTCGTGCAGTCGAACGTCGTCGGCACCAGTGTTCTGCTCGAGGAAACACTCGAGTACTGGTCGGGGTTACCGGAGGGCGACCGAGGCGACTTCCGATTTCTGCACGTCTCGACCGACGAGGTCTACGGGGAACTCGGCGAGAACGGTTTCTTCGACGAGGAGACGCCGTACGACCCGAGTTCTCCCTACGCCGCGAGCAAGGCGTCCGCCGACATGTTCGTACGCGCCTGGCATCGGACATACGGACTCCCGGTCCTGATCACGAACTGCGGCAACAACTACGGACCGCGCCAGTATCCCGAAAAGCTGATCCCGGTGGTCATCACCAAGGCACTACGGGGAGACTCGATCCCCGTCTACGGCGACGGGTCCAACGTCCGTGACTGGATCTACGTCGACGACCACGTCCGCGGGTTGCGCGCGGTGTTCGACGAGGGGGAGGACGGCGAGACGTACAACATCGGCGCGCGGTGCGAGAAGCAGAACATCGAGCTGGTTCGAAAGCTCTGTCAGCTCCTCGACGAACTCGTCCCGGATCCGGCGGTCGACAGACACGCTTCGCTGATCACGTTTGTCGAGGACCGTCCGGGGCACGACTTTCGATACGCCATCGATCCCGAAAAGATCGAGACGGAACTCGGGTGGTCGCCCGAGGAGTCGTTCGAATCGGGCCTGCGCAAGACGGTCCGCTGGTATCTCGACAATCTCGACTGGTGTTCGGCCGTCCTCGAGGACGCATACGACCTCGAACGGCTGGGCGAACGACTGAGTCAGTCATGAAGGGCATCATCCTCGCCGGCGGCGAGGGGTCGCGGCTGTATCCGGTCACGCGGTCGGTCAGCAAACACCTCCTGCCGGTCTACGACAAGCCGATGATCTACTACCCGCTGTCGGCTCTGATGTTGGCCGGTATCCGGGAGATCCAGGTCGTCTCGACCCCGGAGCACATCGATCTCTACCGGCGGCTGTTCGGCGACGGTTCCCAGTGGGGGCTGAAACTCGACTACGCGATCCAGGACGAACCGCGGGGCCTGGCCGATGCGTTCAGGATCGGCGAGGACTTCATCGGCGAGGACTCCGTCGCGCTGGTCCTGGGGGACAACATCGTGCACGGCAGCGGCCTCCGTCGCCGGCTCAGACGGGCCGCGGAGGTCGACGAGGGGGGAATGGTCTTCGCCTACGAGGTCGAGGACCCGGAGAACTACGGCGTGGTCGATTTCGATTCGGACGGCCGGGCGACGTCGATCGAGGAGAAACCCGACGATCCGAAGTCGAACTACGCCGTCATCGGTCTGTATTTCTACGACAACCGCGTGGTCGACATCGCCCGTCAGATCGAACCCTCGGATCGAGGCGAACTCGAGATCACGGCGGTCAACAATGCGTATCTCGAGCAGGGGGATCTGCAGGTCACTCGACTCGGCCGCGGCATGGCGTGGCTCGACATGGGGACCCCCGAGGGGCTCCATCAGGCGTCGAGTTTCATCGAGACGATCGAGAAACGCCAGGGGCTGAAGGTCGGCGCCCCGGAGGAGATCGCCTGGCGCTCGGGCTGGATCGACGACGAGCGACTGGCATCGCTGGGCGAGGATCTCGCTCACACCGACTACGGACGATATCTCCTCGAACTGCTCGAACTGCCCGAATCTCGTCGCGGTTTCCGCACGTAGCCCGGCAGTTGGGCGATTGGGCCATGAGGCAATTGAGCCTGTGAGGCGGGCCCCCTAGAGACGCCAGTCGGCGGTCGGTGGTCGCACCGGCTCGGGCAGACATCGCCGAGTTCGCCCTACTCGCCACGATTCCCTGTTCCCGGTTCCCTATTCCCGATTCCCCCCATGACTGACGCCCCCGTCCGTTCGGACGACGACTTTCTCGTCTTCGGAAAACCCGCGATCGAGCAACCCGAGATCGACGAGGTCGTCGACAGCATCGAATCGGGGTGGCTGGGGACGGGACCCAAGGTCGACCGCTTCGAGGACCAGTTCGCGGAGTACGTCGGCGCCGATCACGCACTGGCGCTGAATTCGTGCACCGCAGCGCTCCATCTCTCGTTGGAGGTCCTCGACCTCGAGCCGGGCGACGAGGTCGTCACCACCGCCCTGACCTTCTGCGCATCGGTCAACTCGATCATCCACGCCGGCGGCACCCCGGTGCTGGCGGACGTCGACGCCGAGACGATGAACATCGATCCCTGGTCGATCGAGCGCGCGATCACGGACGACACGGTGGCGATCATGCCGGTCCACTTCGCCGGCCGCCCGGCGAACATGGGCGCCATCGAGGATCTGGCCGACGCCCACGACCTGACGGTCGTCGAGGATGCCGCCCACGCCATCGAGACGGAATGGCGCGGGACCTCCGCGGGGACGCTCGGCGACTTCGGCTGCTTCAGCTTCTACGCAACCAAGAACGTCGCCACCGGCGAAGGGGGCATGCTGACGTGCGAGGATCCGGAGATCGTCCGGCGTCTGCGGCGGCTCTCGCTGCACGGGATGAGCCGCGACGCCTGGGGTCGATACAGCAGCGACGGTTACAGCCACTACGAGGTCGTCGAGCCCGGGTACAAGTACAACATGATCGATCTGCAGGCCGCGCTGGGGATCCACCAGCTCGACCGCGTCGACCGAAACTGGGAACGGCGCTGCAAAATCTGGGCCAGCTATCAGGAGGCGTTCGACGAGCTGCCCGTTCGGACGCCGGCCCCGGTCGCCGACGAGCACCGACACGCCAGACACCTCTACACGATCCTGATCGACGAGCAGCGCGCGGGACTGAGCCGCGACGAATTCATCGACGGTCTCCAGGAGCACAACATCGGCGCGGGGGTGCACTACCCCAGTCTACCCGAATACCCCTACTATCGGGAGCAGTTCGGCTGGGACCCCGCCGACTATCCGGACGCCCGACGCATCGGCCGCCGGACCGTCTCGCTGCCGATCGCTCCGAATCTCGACGACGGTGACGTCGCCGACGTCATCGAGGCCTCCCGCCGACTGCTCACCTGAACGGACTGCCCGCGATGGCCACGAGTTTCGACGAATTCGAACACCGGGTGTGTGTCCTCGGCGTCGAACGGTCCGGTTCGACGTGGCTGTCGAACATCGTCGACTCCTGTCCCGACGTCGAATTCTACATGGAGCCCTTCGCCGAGGCGGCGGAGATTT
>JBDGRG010000126.1:880-1335 GCA_042218355.1 Bradymonadaceae bacterium | reverse complement strand
TCCGCGGCTATCCGGGGCGGCTGACGTATCTGTCCGAATCGAGTCCCGGCCTGGAATCGCGTGCCGTCACGCGGCTGTCGGTGCTCGAGGACTACAAGTACTACGGGCTGGAGAGCCGCGGATCGCCGGCCTGGCTCCGTCGGCTGAACTGGCGGCTCAACGGCGTGCTGTCGGAGACCATCAAATCGATGGGAGGCCTGCGGGACCGCGCGCGGATCCGCTACCGTCAGCTGAACCTCCACCGCGAGTCGAACCCCGAGGTCTTCGACTTCCGGAAGACCCCCGAGCCGACCGTCTGGTCGATCAAGGAGGTGCGTCTGAACTTCAAGGTCGCACTGCTGACCTCGCTGTTCCCCGAAGCGGTGTTTCTGGTCATCGTGCGCAATCCGCTCGCTCAGATCGACTCGATGCTCCGTCTCTTCGATCGGGGCGAGCTGGTCTATCTGGAGCGGAGC
>JBDGRG010000126.1:0-870 GCA_042218355.1 Bradymonadaceae bacterium | reverse complement strand
CGATCGAGGAGAACGACCGACTCGCCCCGTTCGTTCGCGCCGCCGAGGCGAACGGAGACGACTCGCTGTTCGGACGCGCCGTCGCCTACTGGTTCACCAACTACAGCGTGCTGCTGGACGACCTCCGCGAACACGAGGGGCGTTTCGACGTCGTTCGCCACGAGGACCTCAGCCGCGCGCCCTTCGAGACCGCCGAATCGGCCTTCGACTTCGCCGATCTGCGCTTCACCGATCAGACGCGCGATTACCTCCGCATATCGACCACCGGCGGCGCCGAGTCCGACGTCCCGACGCACACGCGACGCAATTCGCGAACCTACGTCGACGAGCGACTCGCCGAGATCGACGATGCCGTCCGTCAGCGGTTCCGACGGCTCGCCGAACCCTTCTGGGAGGTTGCCAGTCCGGAGCTGACCGAGTACCGGGAACGTCTGGACGGCGCGTCCGACCACGATTCGCAAGACGGATAGCGTCTGTCGGCGAGATATCGGCCCGCCTGCGGGCCCGTTCACCAGCGCCTCCGAGGAGATCTCGTCATGACCGCGATGTCGGACATTTCGGCCGAGGGGCTTCCCGATTTCGTCATCATCGGGGCGATGAAGGCGGGCACGACCTCGTTGCACTACCTGCTCGACGCCCATCCCGACGTCTTCATCCCCGACTCGGAGATCTTCTTCTTCGACATCGACGAATTCGACTGCCACCACGATTTTGCCGTCGCTCCCGACGGAGGCTGGATCGATCGGGATTTCGAGCGTCACTTCGACGAGTATCTCTCCTGGTACCGATCGTTCTTCGAGCCCGCGCCCGACGCACGGCCGGAGCGCGTCGTCGAACCGGTCCGCTTCCAACAGGCGACGACACCGGACG
>JBDGRG010000125.1:2592-6916 GCA_042218355.1 Bradymonadaceae bacterium | reverse complement strand
CGGCCGCTCTCTGTCGCTCGCTCCGAGTCCAACTGCATCCCCTATGGTCTCTCCCTCGGCGGATCCGGTACGAAACCGCGACCGGCTTGTTAGCATCCCCGACGGGCTTCGACGGTTGCTCTGACTTCAGCGCTCGTCGCAGCGAGGTCACGAGTGCTCGTCGCACACCTGGTCAGACCCGGCCGAGCGCCCCGAACTACTCGACCCGTCGACATTCAGATGACCGACCCTCCGAGATGGTCTCCTCGAACCACCATCGGCTTTACTGAACCCGCTCGCTCGCCCCCTCGTCGACCTCGACGTCCGCGCGCCGCTGCAAACCGGGGCTGTTCGAAAACCGTGGCACATATCGTCCCCCGGGACCGTCGACCGTGCCCTTGGCTCGCGTCGGCGATTCACCGCGGCGGGAACTCTGTGGCTACGGCGTCCCGTACGAGTCGATCGCGACTACAATCGTTCACTAAACAGTAAACACCCTCAACCCGAGAAGTCAATCCGCGAGCGCTCGAAACCCGAATGGAGAGATCGCATGACGATAAAAAGAGGGTGAGGTGTGCACGGTTTGGTGGACGTCAACCCGGTGTTGAAACCTCCGGCGCCTCCCGACCCGACGCGAGCCAGAGGCTCGGTCTACGGTTCCTCGGCGCAACCTCTGCTACCGATTCCGATCAGACCATGTGCGTCGGTCAACCCCCCACCACCTCCAACACCTCGAGACGACCTCGCGGGGCGGCGATCACGTACGGACAACCCTCGGCGAGGTGGACGTCGGGACCGGATTCGAACAGGGAGAGGGGTTCGGGCCAGATCAGCGTCTCCTCGGAATCGAGCGGGTTCGGGAGCCGCGTCTCACCGGTCGCGGCGTCGACCTCGACCGGGCGGTCGAGCCGGTTCGACGGACGGTCCAGCTCGTCCGGCCGCTCATAGTCGGTCAGTTCTCGCCACTCTCCGGATCCGGTCTCCTCCCAACCGAGCGTATAGAACCCGTCATCGCCTCGCTCGTCGACCTCGATGTCCGCAAACAGGCGGCTGCCTTCGTCCGTGAACGCGAGCCGCTCCGGCAGCTCCCCGATCTCCAGGCTGGCGCGCGGCTCGACGCTCTCGAGGTCGAGCACGAGAAGTTCGTGCGGCTGATCGCGAGCGTCGCGCCGTCGGACGACTGCCGCTCGGTCGTTGCACGCATCCAGGGCGGCACACCGCGCTCGGTCCTTGCTCACCGCGTCCGACGGCCCGACTCGCGGACGGTCGAGGTCCCACAGCCGGACCGCCCCGTCGGCGCCGGCGGTGAGCACCCGCAGGTACTGACTGTAGCGGTCGAAGACGACATCGCGACTGACGATCACCGCACCGTCGATCCGCCGCGTCATCTCGACGTGGTCCTCGACCATGGTGTCGAACATCGCGGCCGTGTGCCCGTCGAGAGCCGGGTCGGGAGAGTACCAACTGACCGCGAACGAATCCCCGTCGGCGCTGAAGCTGATGGCCCCCGGTTGGACTCCGGCCGGGGTGCCGCCCCACTCGCCGTCGGTGTCGCCCTGCGGGACATCCCAGACTCGCAGGCTCCCGCCGAGGGTGCCGACGACCAGTTGCCGACCCGGACCGAATTCGAGCCGTGCGGGCGAACCGTCGTACCCCTCGTCGGGGGTGTCGAGCCGGCGGCGCTCTCCGCTGTCGACGTCGACGACCACGACGTCGGCTTCCTCGCGACGGCCGAACGCCGCCGCGCGCCCGTCCTCCGACAGCGCCGCGCAGTACACCGAGCCGACTTCGAGCTCCGTCGTCTCTCCCGAATTCAGGTCGACCAGGGTCGGCGGCTGGGCTCCACCGAGCAGCACGCGTTTGGCGCCAGTCGCGATGGACGTCAGCTTCCTCTGGTCGGTCCCATCGAATCGCCACTCCCCGTCGAGTGAACCGTCGTTCGGATCCACCGTCGCGAGGCGGATGCCCTGCTCGTTCTGCTCATCGCGACACGCGACAATCAGACCGAGACCGATCTTCCACTCGACCTGCGTCGGAACGGCCTCGAACGTCCGCTCGGTCCGCACCTCGCCGTCGCCGATCCCGACCACGCGGAGCGTGTCCGAGCCGAGTACGGCGAGTCGCCGCGAACCGGGCTCGAGAGCAGCGGATTTCACCGGCGCGCCGGACCGCAAGATGGCGTCGTGCCGGCCGCCGACCGGATCGCTGGGCGGCCGACGGCGCTCGAGTGCCGCGGCACCGTCTCGGTCGTCGCGATACTCACGCCACTCGCCGATCAGCTCGTCCAGCCCTTCGACCGTCTCGCCGGCCTTCGCGCCGTCCCCTTCCTCGAACAGACAGACATGCTCCGCCCGGTCGGTGTACCACCGGCACCGATCGACGACGACATCGACCGCACGCTCGGGGTGTCGGCGGACGAAGCCCCGGTCGGCGCGCAGCGCGCCGGCGATCGTCTCGATGCGCTCGCGCCGATCGGAGTCGACGTCGAGCAGCCCGAACGTCACTTGTTCGATCGCCCTGTCGACCCACTGCGGCGTGCGCTCCTCCAAGAGGTTTTCGACCGCCGCGGGGTCCTCGACGATCGACGCGGCTCGTTCCGGATCTTCCATCGCCTTCAGCGAGACGATCAACTCCTGTACTGGCACGTCGCTGATATCGACCTCGTCACTCACCACAACCTCCTCGTCGGTTCGAGTATCGGCTTCGGGCCCCATGAAATTCATACTCGGGCGCGGACATTCTCCAATTTCACGGCAACGGGGCGGTGCCCGTCCGCCCGGGTCGACCTACGAGAAACCACGACTGGTAACTGTCGGCGCGGGCGGTGAGTCGCGGCTTCAGCCTCAGCCCAATCCCTGTCAGATCGGGCGCCGGACTCGACCAGAATGATGGACGTGCGGAGCCGTTCTCCCGTTCGATCGGGCGCAGTCTCCGACCGCTCACCCGCGATCTCCGCGCTCGACACATGTCCACGACACGATGGCCCCGGCACCGCGTGCATCCGGCCCGCTGTCAACCGTCCGGCGGTCCCTGCTCGAGCACCAGCTCCTCGAGTTCAGCGACGATCTCGTCGAAACGCTCGACCTCCGAACGGAGCACCTCGACGATCTCCTCCTCGGTGCCGTCCAGTTCATCGCCGTCGACGCGACCGCGCAGGTCGCAACCCTGGACGCGAACCTGCATCGACACCGTGTCCAGGTCGTTGCAGAGTTCTTTGATCTTCCCTTTCCAGACGAGTTCGTCCTCGTTGGCCATCTTCACGGTCGTCTCCTCGATCGAGAGTCGTCGAGAAACGTTTGCCGGTTCGCATCGGCGAGAAGTCCATCGGTCGGTCGTCGTGCAGTGGCTCGTGCGATCGACGCCGTTGACTCCCGGTCGCATATACGTACATTTCCATTTGGTCGATACGTCACCCGAGGAGAGACCATGAGCAAAAAGCTCACACTCCGGCTGGACGAAGATGCAATCGAGCGTGCGAAGCGGTACGCAGCACGCCGGGACACCTCCGTCTCGAAGCTCGTCGAGCGTTTCTTCGACCAGCTCGACGACGACACCGACGGGGACGCAGGGGACGACATCGAGGATTCCGAACTGGTGGCCTCTCTCCGGGGGATCATCGAGGACGCCGACGTCGAAGAATCCGACTACTACGATTATCTGTGGGAAAAACACCAGTGACCGATCGCATTCTGGTCGACACCAACGTCTGGCTCGACATCCTGCTCGACCGAGAGCCTCACGTCGACGACTCGGCGGCTGCACTGAGTCTGGCGCAACGACACGGCGCCACGCTGGTCGTCGGGGCCACGACGGTCACCACTATCTTCTACTTCGTCGACAAACTCTCCGAACGCGAACGGGCGAGCGACGCCGTCGAGCAACTCCTAGACAACCATGAAGTTGCCGCGGTCGGGGGCGATGTACTGCGCTCGGCACTCGACGCGGACTTGTCCGACTTCGAGGACGGAGTCCTCCACGAGGCCGCCCGTCGACACCACGTCGACCTCCTTATCACTCGGAATGCCTCCGACTTCGAGCAGGGCGGTCTCCCGGTGTCCACCCCCAGCGAATACGTCGCCGCCCACCGGTAACCCTGTGCTCGTACCTACGTACTTCCGTCGAACTTCGGTCGGTTCCCACTCCATCAGTGAACTGCTCCGGTCCCTTGCACGCGGAGGGGTGTTTGCCCTTTCCCCTCCTCGCCGCATCGACTCCTGCTCCGTCGAGTGGATTCCGTTCCATTGCTGAATCGCTGAATGGCTCCATCGCTCCCGCTCCCTCCGCCAACCGAGGGTTGTCCGCCCAATCGCCCACTCGCCTACTTGCCTACTCGCCTACCAATCAC
>JBDGRG010000125.1:0-2582 GCA_042218355.1 Bradymonadaceae bacterium | reverse complement strand
CTCGCCCCACGATGCCTCCGCGAACCGAGGGGGCCCGCTCAATTGCTCAATCGCTGAATCGCTCGATGGCTGACGTCACTCCGCCGCCCCCTCGAAGGGGCCACCCGCCTCGAGCCGGTCGGTGTGGTCACCCGACTCGGTCGTATCGAACGTGTCGTCTCCCGGGACACTCTCCACGGCGTCCCAGCCGAGGACGTCGGCGCGACGGAGGAACTCCCTCGCGTGTGCGGGCGACTGATGCCGCAGGACCGCGTCGACCCGGTCGACGTGTTCGTCGGGAACCTCGACGCCCTCTCGATCGGCGAGCTCGTCGACGACTTCGCGTCGACGGCGGCGATCCGGGGTGTCGAACTCGATGATCTGATCGATCCGCCCGGGGCGTCGCATCGCGCGAGGGAGTGCGCCGGAGTCGTTGCATGTGAACAACAGGAGCGGCACGCTGCAGTAACGCTCCTCGATCAGCCGCAGTTTCGACTCCAACCCGTGTCCGCAGCGGTCGACGTCGTCGACGATCACCGCTTCGGGCTCGAGACATGTGAGCATCGACTGCCAGTCGTTCTCGGAGATCGCCTCGAAGGAGTTCGAGGTGAAGATCAGGGTCCGGTCGGACAACCGCCGGACGGCGTGCAGACACAGCGTCGACTTCCCGGTACCCGGCGGCCCCTTCAGCAGAACGCTTCGACGGCGGTCCGCCTCGAGGAACGACTCCCACCGGTCGATCACCGCCCGGCGCGGGCCGAAGAACTCCCACTTCTGCAATCGCATCGCCCGGAACGAAAATTCGCGTTCGACCTCGTGGACGACCACGGCACGCCGGTCGGACCAGAACTGCTCCCGGACACCTGCGCGGGCTTCGGACCGTCCGCCCTCGGCGTCGCCTGGAATTCGGAACCAGAAATCGCGCCCGTACTGCGGCGACTGACCGGCGACGCGGATCAGGCGGGCCCCGTTGGGAAGTCCGACCTGCTCCAGCTTGCGATGCTGTCCCCGAAAAGCGACCTGCGGTTCACCTCGCTCGAACGCGGAATCGTACAGCGCAGCCAGATCGGTCGAAAGCTTCCGATAACCGCCGGTATCGAGCCAGTGGTCGGCGCTTTGAAATTCGCGGTGCATCCGGAACGTCTGCTCGTCGGTGTCGACAGCCGACCAGCCCAGCACCGACGCGCGCCGCAGAGCCTCGCGGACGTGAGCGGCGCTGTGGTCCTCCAGCACCCCCACGAGCCAGTCGAGCCGATCGTCGTCCAGCTCCACGCCGTGCTCGTCGGCCAATTCCCGCACGATCCCACGGCGGACCTCCGACGAGGGCTCCTCGAATGCGACGATCCGGTCGATCCGGCCGGGTCTGCGGAGCGCCCCGGGGAGTGCGGTGTGGTCGTTCGAGGTGAAGAGCAGCAGCGTAATCTCCTCGCGGAGTTCGGCGAACAACTTGAGGTGCTCGGCCCCCTCCAGGCCCGCCGACCCGCCCGCTCGGTCGACGTCGTCGACCACGGCGACGGTCGGCTGCAGGACGTCGATGATCCGCCGCCACGAGTCGGCCGATATCCGCTTGAGATCCGTCCCCGTCATGCAGAGCGCACGGTCGGTCAGCTCGCGGGCGGCCTGCAGACAGAGCGTCGTCTTTCCGGTACCCGGTGGGCCCTGCAACAGGACGTTGCGCGAGACCCCGTGGTCGAGAAATGCCCGCCAGTTCTCGATCAACTGCGCCCGCTCGCCCGAATACGTGTACTCGTCGAGGTCGACCGCGTCCAAACTCAGGCTCGAACCGTCGTTCTCGACGCGTAACGCCCGCGCGCCGGCCCAGCAGGCCCGACCGACCGCCCGCTCGACGGCGGCCGCGGAACTCGAGGACTGGCGGTAGATGCTCTCGACCACCAGCCCGCCGTCGTAGGAGACGTCGGCGACGACGGCGACATCGTCGGGCAGAACGACCAGCAACACCCCCTCGTCGTTCTCCTCGAAGACCTGACGGACGGCGGTGGCCGAGGACTGGCACACTCGCCGGGCCAGCGGCTTCCCCAGTTCGAGCGGGACCGAAAATCCCCGCGCCCGGCGCCACTCGCGCGCCGTTTCCGCTAGCCCGTGCGTGTCGAAGACGCGGTCGAAGGCCCGGCCAGCCGTGCGTCCCCAACTGCTCGGATCGTCGAGCTTCAGGTCACCCACCAATTCCGACGTCTCCTCCACCCACCACCGCAGCTTCTGAGCCTGCTAGCGAGTCTCCTCGTCGACGTCGATCTCCCCGCGACCGATCCGCGCGGCGATCGAGAACGCACCACCCAGCACCGAACCCGAGATCGGCAACATCGAACCCTCCCGCAGCGAAAGACGTGAACGACCGCACCCATACCGTTCACTAAACGGTAAACATTACCGGCCGAAAAGTCAAACCGAGAACGCTCGAAACCCGGATAGGGAGATCGCGTTACGATAAAAAAGTGCGGAACCTGCAGCGTGGGCCCGCGTTGCCCCTGTTCCCACCGAGTGATAACCTCTCGTCGGGCACTTCGACTGACCAAGGAGCTCGCACGTGGCGACTGCGCCGACCCCAGACTCCGCCTCGAAACACCACTGGACAGTCGACGAGT
>JBDGRG010000124.1:0-2559 GCA_042218355.1 Bradymonadaceae bacterium | reverse complement strand
CCACGCCGAACTGTGAATGCAACGTCACGATGCCCATCGTCGCGAGGCCGTGGACGGCCAGGGCGATCGCGGCCGCCAACGCGTAGAAGCCGATGGAGGGGCCGGACGTCTCTTCCCCGCTCGGAGCTCGGATCGCCCGCAGGTGCCGGATGCGGAACCGCAAGTCGCCGTCGACCAGTTCGGCGACGTCGCCGGGCTGGAGGTCGACCGCGTCGCCGGGCGAGGGCGGTGGATCGACGCCGCCGTCCGAGCGCCGGACGACGCCCTCGAGTTCTCCCTCGGCCGTCAGCACGGCGCCGCGGCGCTTCAACCGGGCGCTGAACGGGATGCCGGCGGGTGCGTACCGCCGGTGAAACCGATGGAGAACGTCGACGTCGAGGACCCGATCGTCGACCAGTCGGACGACTTCGAGGACCGAGCCGGAGTCCCGTTCGGCCTCCTCGTGTCGGTGTCGGGGCTGGTCGTCGAGCAGCTCTTCGGTCGAGAACGGGGGGCGATGGTGCTCGGGTTCCTCCTCGTCGTTCTCCAGCCACTCCTCGACCGTCATCGCGGCCAGCGCCTCGCCCGGATCGTCCGGAGGGGGACGGTGGGCGTCGTCGGCGATGGAGCCGTCGGACTCCGAGGCGGGCTCCTCCGGAACGTCACCTGCTCCCCGGTCCGGAGCCGTCGGCTCGTCGGAGTCGTCGGGGAGAGCCGGAGGCGAGGTTTCCGATTCGTCCTCGTCCACCGGGGCCGGAACCGCGACGTCGAAGTCCGAGGACGGCGGCTCGTCCGTCGCCTCCTCCTCCTCGTCATCCGGGTCGGCCGTCGGATGCTCGAGTCGCTCGGCGTCCGGATACAGTTCGGCGACGGACTCGATCGCTGCGCGGTCTTCACCCGCCGCGAGGTGGTCGGCGACGTTCGCCCAGCCCGACCAACGCTGCGGGAGGGCGTCCGCGGCCCAGGCGGCGGTGTCCTCCGGATTGGCGATGTCGGTCGACGAGAGAACGGTCTGTTCGAGCGCCTCGCGGAGTCCGCCGGCGTGGTCGAATCGGTCCTCCGGATCGGAGGCCAGTGCCTTCTGGATCAGCGAATTCAGCAGCGGCGGGATCTCGTCGTTGCGCGAGGAGGGTGCGGGGGGCGACTCGTCGCAGATCGCCCGCATCCGTTCGAAGTCGTCCTGCCCGCCGTAGAGCGTCCCCCCGGTGACGAGTTCCCAGGCCAGAATGCCCCACGTGAAGACGTCGCTGCGGGGATCGAGCGATTCGTCGAGGCAGTGCTCGGGGGAGAGATACGCCAGTCGGCGGCCGCTGATCCGCCCCTCGGTCTGTCCGTACGCCAGGGCGAGACGCGCCCCTCCCAACCCGTCGAGGGTGGGTTCGCCGCCGGTCGTCAGGCGGACGGTCGACGGGGCGAGGGCACCGTGAATCCTGTCGAGATCGGCGTGCAGATGCTCGAGTGCGTCGGCCAGCCGGGCGAGCAGCCCGAGCGCTCGGGAGAGCGAGGGCGGTTCACCGGTCGAGCGGATCGATTCGAGCAGGGGAGCAAGCGGAGGGCCGGGCTGGAGATGCCAGAGCACGCGGAGGTGATCCCCGTCGTGCTCGGCGGCCCAGGTCGCCGACAGATTCGGGTGCGAGGGGACGAGCCGCCCGGTCGCTGCGTCCTCGACGAGCCGTTCGACGTCGTCCGTTCGGGGGTTCGAGCCGGGGATCGCCAGCTCGTCGAGGACGGCCAACGCGCGGTCGTCTCGAGCTCCGTCCGGTGCGTCGACCACCGACATCGTCCGCTCCTCCATTCCGTCGGCGCGGATTCGGAGGAGGGGGATCTGGTCGGCGATTCGGGGTCGACTCATCGGTCGTGGTGTCTCGGTCCGATTGCCCTGCGGAGAAGATGGCTCGTTGCCGGCGGTACCGTCGAGTTGCGCGCTCGACCGTTCTCAGCCGTCGGAGGAGTCGGAGCCGTCTCCCCCGCCGTCGGCGGACTCGCCCGATCTGGATTCGTCGCTGGACGTGTCGGTGGACGAGCCGGTGTCGTCGGTCCGACTGGACGGGTTGCGAGACTGCCGGGACTCTTCGAGCTTCTGTACCCATTCGCGGCCGAGGACCGACTCGACGCTGTCCGACAGATAGCTCTGTCGACGGTCGACCATCGACGGGAGTTTTCGGGGGGATCGCTGGAACAAGAAGACGGCCCCGGAGGCGCGTTCGCCCTTGATCAGTCGGGCGTCGAACTCCATCTGATCACTGCGCTGCAGCGTCGCGCTGCTGCCGGAGGAGTCCGATCGATTCTCGGACGACTGGCCGTCGTCCTCGCCGCTGGAGTCGCCGCCATCTTCGTCCCCGTCGCCCTCGCTGTTCTGCGCGAGCGTCGTGCGTTCGTCCGATTGCTCCGAACTGGGGGAGGACGTCTCGGACCCGCTCTGATCGTCGTCGCCGGTCGGGGGGAGCGCCGACGCCGGACCCGCGCCGAGCAGGCAGGCTGCGGCCAGCATCGCGGCGGTGTCGGTCGCGTGGTGTCTCATTCGATCGTAACCGTTCACGGGGCGGTCAGCACGATTGGGCCACGAAGGCGCAAAGGCGC
>JBDGRG010000123.1:4310-15049 GCA_042218355.1 Bradymonadaceae bacterium | reverse complement strand
CGCCGGCTCTGCCGCAGAAAGGTCTCCAGGCGTTCGATGGAGAGACTGGGACCGTGGAGGACGTACGGAAGCTCGGCGACCGGAACCGGCAGCCCGCGGCGGTCGACGGGGTAGAAGGGATACCCGGTTCCGAAGAGGTAGCCGAACTGTTCGTCCCCGTGTGGGCCGTAGCTGACGTCGACGCGCACGCCGGCTGCTCCCAGCTGCCGAACCGTGCGGGACCAGCGGGCGTGATGTTCGGCGCCCTCGACGCGGGCCACGCGGCGGGGATCGAAGGCCGCGGCGCCGTCGGCCAGCTGGGCGAGCTGGCGGTCCAGCGATTGCTCGCGCTCGACCAGCGTCAGTCCGCCGAGCCGATAGCGCTGCGTGACCTTCGGTCGCGACGATCCCCGCACCCAGAGCAGCCCGACATCGGTGCCCGCCCGGTCGGCGAGCGCTCCCCGTCGCTCGTGCCAGCGGTCGGCAGCGGCGAAGACCGTGGTGGGGGAATCGTGGGAACGGGCGTGATCGACGAAGGCGAAGGCCGCGCGGGGGGAGGCCGGGGCGGGGTGCACGACGAGCAGGGAGCCGGCTCGGTGGGCCGGCTGGGACCAGATCCGGGGGGTCGGCCGGAGTTCGGTCGCCCGGTGCAGGACGGCGCGTTCGAGCAGATCGGCATAGGGCGCTCGGGCGGTCGCCATCGACGGCGCGGCGATGCGCTCGGCCGTCGGCAGGAGCCGGTCGTCGGTCTGGTCGCCGAAGGACATCCCGGAATCGGGCCGGCCCTGTTGCAGTGCCGTGACCGTGCAGCCGATCTCGAATTGCGCGGTGTAGACGGCGCCGGCTCCGACCTCGCGGACGGTCAGTCCCGGGCGTTTGTCGACGGTGAGCAGCGAATGTCCCTCGGGCCAGGGGGGCGTCGCCGGCACCGGTGTCAGTTGGCCCGCCAGTGGGACCTCGGGAAGGGCGCGTCGGAGACGTCCGCTCAAACCGAGCCCGCGAGCGGACGTGATCGACTCGGCCGGGCGTGTCTTCGACGACGGTGAGACCCCGGCGACTTCGGACCACCGATCGCCCGGCTGGACGAGCAGGACTTGACCGCCGCTCTCGGCGAACTCGGCCAGCGCCTGGACCCCGTTCTCGGGCATGCCGTCGGCGACGCGGTCGGGAACCACGACCAGTCGGCGGTCCTCGAGTAGCGATGGCGAGAGATTTCGCTCGAGTGCCGTCGCGAAGGCGCCGAAATACTGCCAGAGCGTGTTGTACCAGCCGAAGGTGCAGTCGAGTTCGCCGAACGTATCCGCGCTCCCGGCGGGTGCGTCCGGCAACAGCAGCAACACGTCTCCCTGTCGGGCGGCCGGCGGCCGGCTGCCGCGGATCGTCGGCTCGTCGGTTTCGATCAGCCAGGGGAGATCGGCGATCCAGACGATCAGCGCGAGGAGCCCGGCGAGTCCCAGCAGTGAGATGTCCCATCTGAGTTGCTCGGGCACGACGGGGCCTCAGCGGTAGTAGGCGGTCACTTCGAACGCGCCCGACGGAAGCGGTACGCGGCGGACGGGGGCGCCACCGATGCGCAGGTCGGTCGAGGGGGGTTCGTCGGTATCCTGCGCGTCCGATCGGGTCGAGCGCACGCGGACCTCGAGGAGCGAGCGGTCGCCCGGCCTCCGGGGAATCAGCAGGGCCGGTCGATCGAGCTTGGAACTCCCCTCGACCGTCAGTACCCGGCCCGTCTCGGGGGGCGTGCGGCCGGCGTCGACCGCGTCGGGCGGTCCGTAGCGGCTCTTCAGTTCACCGCCGCGCCGACGCCGACCGAAGGCCGCGAATTCGCGGGCGGTCATGACGGTGTGCCCGCGCTCGGGCGAGGAGGCGATCAGCGAACTCCACTGTTCGAACTGCTCGACGTCGGGATAGTCCGCAAACCGCTCGGGATCGATCCGCCAGACGATCGCCTGGTGGGCGGTGCGCCGGCTCGCCTCGAAGAGAGCGTCGGCGGCGTCCAGCGAACGCGGCCCCTCCGGAAGCACGACCGGGAGTTCGCGGGTGGCGAGGGGCAGGCCCGAGGTTCCGAGTGGTCGGAACGAGAGTCCGGTCCCGAAGGCGTATCCGGGCCGATCCGGTTCGTAGGAGACGTCCAGCGGGACGCCGGCCGCGGAGACGGCGCGCAGCGGCGCGGTCCATCGTCGCGCCCACCACTCGTCGGCCGTCTTGACCATCCGGATGCGTTCGTCGCGCAGTCGCGGGGCGAGTTCGTCGATCTGCTCGGAGAGCGAGGTGGGTTCGACGAAGGGTTCGATGCCGAATAGACCGACCCGCCGCGTGCGCTGGGCCGGGGTCCCGGCGCGACGCCACAGCAACCCGACGTCTCCCCCGCGCTGGGCGGCGACGGCAGCGCCGGCCGGGGTCAGTCCGGCGTCGGCGGTCGTGAAGAGCGTCGAGGCGGCCCCGCGATGGGCCTCGTGGGCCAGCATCCAGCCGGCCCGGTCTCCGAGCCGGTCGTCGGCGTGGATCGGCACGAGCGCCCCCTCGCTCTGGGCGGGAAACCGCCAGAATCCCGCCACGGGCTCGGTCTCGGCCATGGCCGTCCAGACGACGAACCGTTCGAGGAGGTCGGCGTACGGCGTCGTCGCCCCCCGGAGTTCGTCGCCGGCGATCAGGGCCTCGGTGCTCGGCGGCGTGTTCGCATCGGTTGCAGTCGGGCGCCGGACGCGGAACCGTTCGTCCGGTCGCCCCTGTTGGAGCGAGACGAGCTGTTCGCCGAGGTCGAAGTCGACGGTGAGCACGTGCCCCTCCCCGACGCCGAGACGGTAGATCACCGGGGCACCGTCGATGGCGAGGAGTGTGCGAGCGCCCTCTCGGGAGGCGGTCGAGCCGATGTACTCGGCGAAGACGGGCATCCCGCGGAGTCGATCGGCGGTCGACTCGGGTATCCCCGCGGCCATCGTGATCTCGTGGCCGCGCTGCCGGCCGGCTTCGCCGTCGGCTGCGTAGCGTTCGCGGAGCGCGCCCTCGGGGCGGACCTGGACCAGAAGCCCGCCCGATCGTACGTGGCGATGCAACGGATCGCGCACGGCCGAGGGGACGCGATCGCTGACGCTGGCCGTCAGGACGACCGAGCGAGCCCGTCGGATCTGGTCGGCAGTCAGCGTGTCCGGAGTGGCGACGGCGACCGGCCCGATCGTCTGCTCGAAGAGCGACAGCCAGGCGGCGCTCCAGTCCTGCGCCGAAAATCGATCCGCGCTCGCGACGATCGCGTCGTAGTCGATCACCAGGAGGACGTCGGACGGGTTCGTCGACCTCGGGCGCACGGTTGCCGGGTCCGGCCGCTCGGCGTCGAGCTCGATCGGATGGCGGTGCACATAGAGCACAGCGGCGGCTGCGCAGATGGGCGCCCAGAGGAGCAGGCGCGCCAGAAGGACGGAGGCATTCCTGGTGGAGCGGCCAAACATCGCTCGTCGACGTGCGGGATCCGCGCGTGACGCGGTCGGAGTCGTGCTTTACACGCGCCCGTCCCGGCAGGCAACAGCAGTCCGGGGCGAGGAGGTGGCAGATCTCCGTGCGAGAGTCGATGTCTGGCGTCCGCTTCGAGCCGCCCGAATGGAGAACCGATGGAGTTGTTCCGGGCCGAACGCAAAGAGACGCACGTCGAGCTGGCGCTGACGACGGCCGGCCGCGCAGCGGCTGCCGCCGAGCGGTTCGTCTTCTGGTTTCCGATCGCCGCGGGGGCGATGGGGGTCTTCTTCCTCCCGGACTATCTCGGGTACTACCGCAGCCAGCAGCCCGAGCCCGGGATGTTCTGGACGGTGGTCGGGGGCATGGCGATCTTCGCGGCGGGGGTGGGGGCTCTCGTGCGGTTCGTCCGCCGGGACCTCTGGGTGATCGACGTCGAGCGGGGCAGCGTCGTCTTTCAGACCCGTCCACTGCTGGGGCAAGTCCGCCAGGCTGAAGCCGATCTCGACGATCTCTCGACGATCGCAGTCCAGTCCGGAGCTGCGGCCTCGAAGACGGTCTTGCGGTTCGAGTTCGACGGCCTGCCCGACGAGACACTCTGGTCGAACCGGTTCGGCCGCCGGGGAGTCGAGTCGGCCGTCGATGAGATCGAATCGTTTCTGGACGATCACGGCATCGAAGTCCCCGTCCGCCGCGATTGAAGCCGTCCGCGCGTCGAACACGACGTGCTTGCCCGCGGGTCGGATTGGGACCATAGTTTGTGGCGCGCCGTGGTTGCGATTGCCCGGAGCCACCCCCGGTGGGGGCGGTGACCGACGTCGACGCGAGCCGATACTGTCGAACGTGACGGAGTGAACGGATGTCCGACGAGCGGATCTGCGCGAACTGCAACGCCGTCGTCCCCGAGGGCCACCACTTCTGCGGGAAGTGTGGGGCGCGATACGCCGGGGATCAGGAGGCCGAGGCCGACGAGCAGACGCTGTACTACGGCGCGATGCAGGCGCCGGGGCGGGCGAAGCTCGTCCTGATACGCGGCGAGGGGCTGGAGGGGCTGAGTTATCACCTCAACGCCACCGAGCACATCGCGGGCCGGGAGGAGGGAGCGGTTCTGTTTCCCGACGACGACTACCTCGACCCGTCCCATGCGCGGTTCTTCTACCGCGACAACCAGCTGTTTCTGACCGACGAGGACAGCACGAACGAGACCTTCCTCCAGATTCGGGAGCCGACCGAACTGCAGGACGGGGCGGAGATCTACATCGGCGAACAGCGCCTCCGGATCGAGTTTCTCTCCCTCCAGGGCGAGTACCCGATGTCGGGGAATACGCTGATGTACGTCTGTCCGCCCAAGGACTACAAGTTCCGGCTCGTCCACGTCCTGGAGGGGGGGCGCGACGGGAGTGCCTACTGCTCGGTCAACAACGACATTCTGATCGGCCGCCAGGGCTGTGACATCAACTTCCCCGACGACCCTCACGTCTCTCCGCAGCACGCGCGCCTGACCTGGACCGACGGGACCGTGACCGTCACCGATCAGGACTCCAAGAACGGCACGTTCGTCAGTCTCTCCGGCGAAGAGCAGCTCCAGCACGGTGACTACGTGATGTTCGGTTCCGAGCTGGTGCGCGTCGAGATCAACGAGTGACGCCGACCATGCGTCCGCCCGCCGGCTCGAGGCTCCAGACACTCGTCGCCCCGGTCCTCCTCGCCGTATGGATCGGTCTGATCGGGGGAGCAGCCTCCTGTCGCACGCCCGATCCCCCCCCCGATCGGGTCGACCTCGAAGAGATGTCTCAGTCGCGGCTGCTCTACGAGGCGACCGTCGAGACCTTCCGAGAGAGGGGGCTGACGATCGACGCCGCCTCCGCGAAGCATCGCATCGTCACGACCACGTATCGACCGGTGCGCGACGGACTCCGGCGCCGGTTCGTCGCACAGATCGTGCCGGTTCGCGGTGGGGCCTCCGGGCTCCGCGTGCGCGCCGAATATCAACGCCGCCAGCGGGACGAGTCGGGCGAACCGAGGTGGAGGACGGTCGAGGACGGCGAGTTCGCGGAACGCGCCGAGGAGCGCGAGCTCGAGCTGGGGCGGGCGATCGAGGAACGATACAACCGCTGGAAACGGGCGGCTCGGGCCCGCTGATCCGCGCGGGGCTCCAACCAGGACTCGTCCGCGATCTCGTTTCTCGACCTGTTCGAAGTCCACCGCCCCCTGGGGTCGGATCCGCCGGCTAATGTCTCGAACCGCATCCGGCGCTCCGAGCCGCCCGTCCGCTCGGAGCTGGAACGTCTGGCCACGCTCACCCCCCTTGTCGACGGCGTCGGACCAGAACCAGCCAGCCCGCCGCGAGTACCATCCAGGGCGCTGCCGGCGTGCCCTCCCCACTCGAACACGCACATCCCGACGAGCGATCGGTGGCGGGCCGGTTCGGATCGGTGGGCGGGGTACCGCTGTCGGCGGTGGCGTCGGTGTCCCGCCCGGGACCGGCGTCACCCCCGCCGGCGTCCGCCGGGTTCGGCCCGGCATCGGCGTTCGAGGGGACGACGCGGAACTCGGTGGTCTGCTCGAGGGTCGCCTTCGTCCCGTCCGCCGCCTCGACGCGGGCGAGGGCACACCACGAACCGGTGGGGACGTCCGGGGCGAGCTGGAACGAGGAGCGCACCCATTTGCCGCGTCGAGACCGGATCGAGACGTTGAGTCGTTCGACCAGCACGACCTCTCGGTCGGTCTTCGCCTCGCACGCCCCCGGCCGGGCAAAGATCGAGATCGACGTCAGCGGCAGGGGATAGTTGCCGATGTTGACCACCTGGGCAGCTGTGCGGCCGCTCTTGCCCGGCTCGAGCGGGGTCGGCCGGACCTCGATGGCCCCCTGCAGTCGGGCGGCCTCCGCGTTCGATGTCGGGAGGTAGTCGAGTCCGGGCGAAAAACCGGCGGTCCCGCTCCCACCGTGTCCCGCCGCGCGGTCCACCCGCCAGGGGGCGTTCGCCAGCGGGGGCGATCGGGTGAGGACCCGGGCCTGGGCGGGATCGATCCACAGGATGCGGTGGTTCGGGTGCGAGCGGGTCCAGAGCCCGGGTTCGACCGTCGCGGCGACGAGTCGTCCCGAGTCGAACTGGCGGGCGGCGACGAATTCACCGTTCGAAGCGCGTAGGTCGTCGATATCGACGATCGTCGATATCGACTCGTCCTCGAGTGACAGACGCAGCAGCCGCTGCGGGGTGGTGACCAGCAGCGTCTTCGCCCCGAGACCGAAGACGTCGCGGACGGTCGAGAGTCGATCGTCGACGATCAGGTCGTCGGGAGCGTTCGTATACCGTCGGTCGGCGAACCGGACCGTCGGCTGCCGCTCGTCGCCCTCGTCCAGTTCGAAGATGTCGACGCCGGCGGCGCCGGAGCGCGGCCACTGGACGGCGGCGGCGAGTCGATGGTCGGGCAGTGCCACCAGCTGGGTGACTCGCGCGCGAGTCGGAGGGGTGACGAGTCGTTGAGACCAGATGCGCTGGTCGAATCGGCGGTCGTAGATCGAGACGCGCTGCTCCCCGTTCTCGGCCATGGCGATTCGAACCAGGTCGCCCTTCTGCCCGTAACCGGCGGCGGCGACGGCTCCGATACCGCGTCCCGAACCGACGCCGCCCAGTTCGAAGTCCAGGCCCGCGCCGCCGCGGGTGATCGCCGCCCCGCGCTCGGCGAGGCCGGCCAGCAAGAAGCGGCCGTCCGGGAGGACCTCCAGCCCGGCCACGGCGAGCGGGGCGATCGCGGACGGCATCAGCGGGCGGTCGCGCTTTCGGCGCACCGAGGGCGAGTCGCCGGGGACGAACTCGAAAGCCTGGGTGGCACGCGTGGGTGCGACCGGTGCGACGAGGATCGTGGCGGGGTCCTCGGCGTGCGCGGTCGTCGGCATCCCGACCGCCGCGAGTAGACTCGCGGCGACCGCTGCGCCCCAGATCGCAACGAGGGCTGGTTTGGATCGACGGGGGCTCGACACTCCAGACGAAGGGGGCTGGTGCGGCGTCGTCATCGGCGAACACTCGGGGGTGGGCAGAGCGAGGTCGACACCGCCGGGAATGCGGGCCGGTGTTCGTCAATTTCGTGGACGAACGCCGTCCCGGCCTCACTCCGTCGACGGGCTGTATTTCTGGGGGCGAACGCGTACCCTGTCGCCGACCGTCGAACGACGGCGCGCCGGTTTCGTCCGGTGCGAGAGGAGAACCGCCGCGATTCGACTCGAGAGGCCGGCCTCGGATCGGCTCTCGCCCCGATCGAGGATGGCAGACGCCGTCCTCGGGTTCAACGCGTCGGGGCCCGAGCGCGGACAAGTGAACTCCTCGTGCCAGGGAAGCGATCCATGGAACTGATGCGCGACGACTCCGAGGGGATTCAGACGGTCGGCCCGCCGGTGATGACCGACGACGGGCTCGAGCTGTTCTCGTTCCATCTGCGGCGCTTTCTGGCCTCGGTCTCGCAGCCGCCCTCGCGACCGCTGTACGTGACCGTCGGGCTCGAGGGCTCCGAATGCCGATCGGCGACGTTCGAGGTCGGCGTCGACGACTGTCAGCCGGTCGCCGTCGAATGGACGTTCGAGGATCTCTGCCACGCTTACCGCTACTCCGACGGACGGCTCTGTATCGAGGGCCGAGACGAGTACGAGCAGACTGTCTACGAGGTCGTCCCGCTGCTGGACCGTCCCGTGACGGGCGGAGCTCCGCGCGTGGTTCTGGGGTACGTCGTCTATCGCCAGGGCTCGGAGAACGGAGATGACGTCGACGGCTGTACGGAACAGATCGCCGAGGCACTGCGGTGCGCCCGCCGCAACGCCATCCGGATGTTCTTCGACGAGGAGGCGACCGGGTCGATCAAGCAGCGACTCTACGAGCTGATGGGTCACTTCCCCGAGTGGTTCGGCTGTGACCACTCCGCCTCGCTGTTGATGACGAGCACGCTGGAGACGATGGCGCTCGACGACTCCGAGCACGGCCGACTCGACATCGTCGCCGAACGGTTGTTTCTCGAGGACACCTCGGCGACGAATCGGCTGGTCGGGATGTCGGTGCTGCCCGGCGACGAGTCCAGCGGCGTCCTCGGGGCGGTCGTCCGTCGACAGAGGGCCGACCCGGACCTCCCGTATCAGGTCTACGAGCGGGTCGCCGGCGACGGATGGTGTGCGGTCGACGAACAGGGCGACTGTCACGCCGATTTCCATCGGCTCGACGATCGCCGGGATGCGCAGATGTACGTCTTTCTGCCGCTGACCCGGAGCCGGGAGGAGGGCGCGGTCGAGCTTCTGGGGTTCCTCTGCCTGGGATTTCGCAATCGCGTCGCCCTCTCCTCGTCGGTCGGGGAGACGCTCGCGAGTCTCCGGAGGCGTCTCAGTGCGGAGCTGAAATACTCGCCGCTGTTCACACTCGGAGCGCGCAAACTGCGCGTACTCCAGCGGACGCGGCAACTGACTGCCGAGGCACTCGCCGACCGGGCGGAGGCCGAGAACGACGATCCGTCGGGGGTGATCGAGCGGATCACGACGCTCGTCGCCCACCGGGTCGACGTGCCGAGTTTCGGCATCGGATACGTCGATCGCACCGAAGCGGGTGGCTGGTATCTGCGCTACCCGCATCCGCACGGGTGGACGCACTACGACGACCTCGATCTGCCGATCGACGTCGACCCGGAGGAGCGGCGAAACTCCGGTGTCTCGGCGCTGGCGGTGCGGATCGACCGTCCGTGCATCCTCGCCGGCGGCCACGGGAGCGGGGCGGAATTGAACTTCAAGAACCACCTCTACGTCGACGAGTCGCAGGATGCCATCGTCGACGCCCGTCACCCCGAGGCCGACCAGCTCGACACGAGCGAGGGCGACTGGCGGCCACTTCGGGACTACTACAAGCCCGCCCGCCACCGCGCGTATGCCACACTCGCCTACCCGATCAGCTTCGCGGGTGACGTCCTCGGAGTGCTGACCGTCGAAGTCGACGAGGACACCAGCTGGGCGTGGTGGACCGGCTTCGGCGGACAGCTGTTCTGGGAGACGCTCGCCGACGAACTCGCCTCGGCGTTCCACGCGCTCGGCGTCCAGAGCTACCGGACGTAGAAGTACGGATGCTCGAATGCGATCCGCGAGCCCGCCTCGCGATCACAGCCGTTTTTGAAGGTCGAGAAGAGGTTCTCGTTGTTGTCGACCTTCACACCCATGAATCGGGGCAGCCCGCCGTCGTGGACGACCTTCCAGTCGACCCCGTAGGTCCGGTCCTCGCGACTGTCGAAGTCCGAACCGATGGCGTGGGTCGTGCCCTTGTCCATGTCGGGGGAACGGGAAAACCAGAGAACCAGCGGACCGTTTCCGGTCGGCCGGTGATTGGCGTTCTTGTCGATGGCGATGCTGAACGAGTTCTTGCCCCCGTCGCCGTCGCCGCCGTTCGGGAACGGACCGTCGATGTCGACGATGTCGAATTTGCCCTCGTAGAACGTTCCCTTGTCGACCGTCTTCGCCAGCGCCTCGATCTGTTCGGGGGGGATCGGATTGCCCTCGGCGTCGTAGTAATCCCACAGCGTGGTCTTCCCCTTGTATTTGTCGCGACTCGCATCCCCGATCGCGTAGACGGTACAGTGGTGGTCGCCGGGGCGCTGAAAATACCCCGACCCCTGTCCCCAGTTCAGCTTCGAGCCGTCCGCCCACTTCGTCCCCTGACTGCCGAAGGGGAGGCCCTTCTTTCCCTCGTCGGCCTTCTTTCGGAGGTTCAGGCGTGTCCAGCCCCCCTTGCCGTGGCTCATGTTGCAGTACACCTTGAACGGTTTCTCTCCGCCCCCGCCGTCGGGGTCGATCTCCTGGACGCCATCCTTGGTGATGCCCGCCCGGGCGAGATCCTCGCAGCTCTTCGGAACCGATCGGCAGGTCCCCTCGTCGCAGACCCCCGATTTGCAGTCCTGGTTGCGTTTGCACGCCTTGTTTGCCGGGCAGCGCGGACAGTCCGGCCCCCCGCAGTCGACGTCGGTCTCCTCTCCGTTGGTCACGCCGTCGTCGCAGCTGGGTTCCTTACAGGTGCCGTCGTTGCAGAACTTCGTGGTGCAGTCGCGGTTTTTCTCGCACGATTTGCCCGGTTCGCACGCCTTGCAGTCCGCCCCGCCGCAGTCGACGGCCGTCTCGTCCCCCGTCTTCAGGTTGTCGTTACAGTGACTCCGGCCCGCGCAGGTGCCGTCCACGCATACCCCGCTCCGGCAGTCGCCGCCCGCTTCGCACGCCTTTCCTTCGCTGCACGGATCGCAGTTCGGTCCCCCGCAGTCCGTGTCCGTTTCGCCGTGGTCGGCGTCGGTCTCTCCGT
>JBDGRG010000123.1:0-4300 GCA_042218355.1 Bradymonadaceae bacterium | reverse complement strand
ACAGCGCCCGCTTGCAGGTTCCGTCCCGGCAATTCCCCTTCTTGCAGTCACCGTCGCCCTCGCAGGGCTCGTCCAGCGCGCAACCCTCGCAGTCGGGTCCCCCGCAGTCCGTCCCGGTCTCTTTCGCGTTGGTGACCCCGTCGTCACAACTGGGCGCCCGGCACGTTCCGCCTCTGCAGACCCCGCTCTGGCAATCTTGCCCCTTCAGACACGCCTTCCCCTCGGCGCACGGCGCACACGTGCCGCCGCAGTCGACGTCCGTCTCGGTGCCTCCCTTTTTGCCGTTCGAGCACGGGTCCGGCACGCAGCGGCCCTCGCGGCAGACGCCCGAACAGGCGTCGTCGGAGGTACACGGGACCGTCGAGCCGGCGTCGGACGCCGGCTTCCCGGATGAACCCGAGCCACAGCCTGCGAACAACGCGAGGGAGAGAGCGAGGGTATACCGGATGACGTGATCTCGAGAGAAAATGGACACGGGGAGCGCGGGCGAAGCTCGAGTCGATGTGGGTGGCTCCCTCCCGAGCGTAGATATCGCGCGAAGCCGGCGCAAGGCGGAACCGGGAAGAGGGGGCCGGAGCAGGGAGGCTCTGACGACGGGCGCCCGCGTCGACCGAGCTTCCAGCTCGTGTCGGGTCGGAGGCGCTGGCAACGTCGACCGAGCTTCCAGCGCGGTGATCGCGTCGATCGAGCCTCCAGTTCAGCCGACTCGCTCCTCGATCGCCGGCAGCGCCTCGCCGGTCGTCTCGCGGATCACGAGGTCACAAAGTTCCGAGAGCTCCGTCGCATTGGGGTTTACTTCGATCAGCTCCGCGCCCGCCGCCTTCGCCTCGCGCGGGATGCCCGCCGCGGGATGGACGATCCCCGAGGTTCCGAGGAGCAGGCAGAGGTCGGCGGTCTCCGCGGCGGCGACCGACCGGTCGAAGGCATCCTGAGGCAGCAGTTCGCCGAACAGCACGACATCGGGGCGCAGCAGCTCACCGCACCGATCGCAGTCGGGCAGCTCCGAGAGGTCGATGGTCTCCGGGTCCGCAGGCGAGGCACCGCAGTTGCGGCAGACGACCTCGAAGAGCGACCCGTGCAGATGGTGGACCGGCAGTTCGACACCCTCGTCCGCGCAGGCGCGCTCGAGCAGGCCGTCGACGTTCTGGGTTGCGACCGTCACCCGAGCGCGCCGCGACAGCCGGGCCAGCGCGCGGTGCCCCGGGTTCGGGTCGAGTCCGCGGATCGTCTCGCGGCCCTCCTGGTAGAACGACAGCGCCCGCTCCGGGTCGCGGTCGAGGATCCCGGCGCGCGCCAGATCCTGCGTGTCGGGATCGCTGAAGAGCCCGTCCTCGCCCCGGTAGGTCGGCACGCCCGACTCCTCCGACAGGCCGCTGCCCGCAAACACCAGTACCTCGTCGGCCCGGTCGTACAGTTCAGCCGCCCGCTCGATGGCGTCGCTGGCGTCGGACATGGTCGGCCCGTTGGGGGGCGAGTGCCGTTCGCGGCTCCTGCTCGGTGAAGAGAGCACGGCTGCCGTTCGCGTTCCAGTGATTGCCAGGATACCGCAGACTCGGACGAATCCGAATTCGCCCACTCCTCGTGGGCGAACCGTCGAGGTTGGACATGGGAGATGGAAGGGAGGCCTGGGCGGCCGGCCGGTTTCGAGGCTATTGGGCAAGTAGGCCAGTGGGCAATTGGGCCTCGACCGAAGACTCAGTGGGGTAAAACTTCGGGCCGTGGAGGTACGCGCGCGGTCGGTGCGTGTTCCTGAACGGCGTTCGAGATCCGATTCTCAGTCTCGGGTTCCATGCTCCAGGGCGCTGAGATGTCCACGCCAGCACCACGTTTCTCCTGCGGCTCCGACTCCATTTTCAAATTCGACGCAACGCTCGACCGCGTATCGTCGAGTATAGACATGGAGGGGGTTGCCTCGGCGTCCGGCCGTTCGCGGTTGAAGCGGTACTTCCCATCAGGGGCGGGGGACGCCGCCACCCGCGACCCGTGAGATACCGGGTCGCGTGGACCCCCTTGGCCGGCATCGGTCGGGCGGCGCGCACGCGGGCGCGCCGGAGGGCCCCACGTGGGCGCGTGTATCTGCGACCTGTACGCGCAGCCGGAGCGGGGGGTCGATGACTCCCGAGGGCCGTCGCTGCCGTTCCGGGGGGGTTCGGTCTCCACCGGCGTCGTCTATAAAGAGTGGCGCCTCGAGCAGGTTGAGCCGGAACGCTGGGGCGAAGCGAGTGCGACAGGATTCAACTCGGTTCCGAGTCTCCGGTGATTTCAACGGAATGGTCGGGGGCTCGCAATCTCACGTCTCTGGGTACGGCTACTCCAGGAAGTCGTCGACGACCTCGTGAAACGTCTCGGGCGCCTCGATCGCGACCGTGTGGCCGACGCCGTCGAGGTGGCGATGTTCGCCGCCGGCGATGTCGGCCAGTTTCCGGGCCCCCTCGCGGTCGACCAGCGGGTCCTCTTCGGCGCTGATCACCAGAGTCGGTATGTCGTCGAGCTGCTCGGCCAGCTCGGCCTGTTCGGGGTAGTCGGCGTGTGCGTCCAGCAGCGCGCGGACGTCCTCCTCGCGGTTGCGGCCGACCGACGCGCGGACGATGCCCTCCAGAATCTGTTCGTTCTGGTCGAGGTAGTCGTTGCCGATGATCGAGGGGAGGGCGGCCCAGCTCATCGCCTCGAGCCCGCCGGACTCGAGGACCTCGCGCCAGCTCCGGATGATGGTCCGGGCCACGGCCGTCGGTCGCGCGGTCGAGCTGCAGAGTACCAGACGGTCGACCCGACCGGCGTCGCGAGTGGCGGCGGCCAGTGCGACCCGCGAGCCGTGGCTGAAGCCGACGAAGTGTGCCGACGACCAGTCGAGGTGGTCCAGCAGCTGGAGAACGTCCTCGACGTGCAGCTCCATCGAGACGGGGTGGTCGCCCAGCGTCGTCTCCCCGTGGCCCCGGGCGTCGTACCGCAACACCGGGAAGTCCTCGCCGAACATCTTGGCCTGGCCGGCCCAGTGCTCGGTCGTCTGCGTCATGCCGTTGAAGAACACCACCCCGGTCCGTTCGCCGGGCGGTTGTCCGTCGAGATCGTAGTGGATGTCGGGTGCGCCGTCGCGTTCGAGGTAGGGCATGTCGGTCTCCGTTCGAGGTCGATGCGTCGAGATCGTGTCGACGTCTACCGGGGTTCGCGGGGAATTCGAACCCGTCGCCGCCGCAAGAGCGCCAACAAACCGTTCGTGTGGGGCGATGCCACGATCCCCTGTGGTCGGTGCCCCCCTGAGGTCGGTGCCCCTGCGGGGGCACGCTCGGCGCAGGCTGCGAGTACGAGGGAGCCGTCGAAACGATCGAGGCCGAGCCGCGCGTCGACGCCGGGGGGATTATTCGAGGAGCTCCTCTTTCTTCCGTTGGTACTCCTCGTCGGTGAGGATGCCCTCGTCGTGAAGTTTCTTCAGCTCGCGCAGCTCCTCGGCCTTCACCGGATCGGAGTCGACCTTGGAACCGTCGTGCTCGTCGTCTCCGTCGGGGGGCGTCTCCGGCCCTGTCGACGCCTCGCGGCTGTCGGATCCCGCCTGGTCCTCGTCTGATGTTCCGTCTCCTGGAGGCTCTTCACCCCCGGTCGTCCCCGACCTCCCCTCGGGCCTTCCCTCTGGAGGGGACTCCCGTGACGCTGCATTCGGCGGCTCCGTGGATGGACCCGGCGGTGGCGAGGGCGGTTTCGACGGGACCAACTTGTACGTCCGCGAGGGTTTGTAGCTGAACATCCACATGAACGGGAACCAGAAGAAGATACCCGCGATGATCGCCCCGACGTTCGCCCGTTCGTCGCGACAAAGCGAATGATTTTGCGTCTCGTAGCCCGACTTTTTGACCTTCAAGTTGACGCAGGTACCCGCCAGCCGCTGGTCTTTGTACGTCAAGGGAGTCTTCCCTTCGTACGCCCCGTCGACGTACACCTCGGCCCCCTCGGGGTCGGTCATGATCCGGGTCGAACTGGCACAACCCGCGCTGACGAGTACGACGGAGAGAAAGACTGCGACTGGCGGTCGGAATGTCTCCATGTCTCCCTCGCGAACACATACGAAATGTTCGATCGAAGCGAGAAACAGAGCGTAGAGACGCACCGGCGAAGATACAATCGCGAACCCGATAGCGCACCAGAGCTGGGAAGCTCGGACTACGTCGCATGCCCCACCCCCGGCATCTCGCATCTCGCCACGTGCTCCCCCAGAGCCCGGATGTGCTCGCGACGCTGCACACCCGACCGGATCTCTCGCATCTCGCGTCTTGCTTTTCGACCCGTATACCGCCAGAGCAAGGATGCT
>JBDGRG010000122.1:2716-10532 GCA_042218355.1 Bradymonadaceae bacterium | reverse complement strand
CCCGACCAGAAAGACCGCGACGAGGACAGCGTCGGCGACGCCTGCGACAACTGTACCGACATCCCGAACGCGGGACAGGCCGACTCGAACGACGACGGCACCGGGGACGCGTGCTCGGAGGCCAAAAGACCTCGGGGCGACCGCGACGACGACGGCATCCCGAACTACAAGGACGACTGCCGCTCGCCGTCGCCGTCGCGCTCCGATCAGGACCGCGATCACGTCGCCGACCGCTGCGACAACTGCCCGAAGACCGCCAACGCCCCGCAGCGCGATTCAGACGGTGACGGACGCGGCGACGCCTGCACGAAGGACCGATACGACGTCGGCCGGGACCACGACGCCGACGGCGAACCGACGGTCGACGACAACTGCCCGTCAGAGAAAAACCTCTCGCAGAGCGACGCCGACAGCGACGGCCGGGGCGACCGGTGTGACAACTGCGCGAACGTTCCCAACTACCACCAGGCCGACGCCGACGGCGACGACATCGGAGACGCCTGCGAAAAACGACCGAGCGGTCCGATCTGCCGGCAGAAGCGCGGAAAACTCGAGCCCATCAAACCCAACCTCTTGATCCTTCTGGACAAATCCGGCTCGATGCGCGGCTCACATATGCGAGATGCGAAGCAAGCACTCGACACGCTTGTTACGCGCCTGGCCAGTAAGGTTCGTTTCGGACTGATGGCGTTCGAGGACACGTGTTCGCCCCCCATCTTGTTGAAGGTCGACGACCATGGCCCGCAGAAAATTCGGTCCGCGTATCGACAAATCCGGGGCGGCGGGGGCACGGGCACAGGCGGCGCACTCCGGACCATCCTCCGCAAAAAGGCCTACGTCGAAAAGGGCAACCCACTGGCGAGCGCCCGCAGCAAGGCCGTCGTACTCATCACCGACGGACGAGCGAATGGTAGCTGTGGTGTCGGAGTCGTCACGATGGCGCGCGCACTCCACAACAAGCACGGCGTCGACGTCTACACCGTCGGTTTCACGCGCGGCGCGTCAAACCCACAATTGAATCAGATCGCCAGCGCCGGGGGGACCAAGAAGATGCGCTCGGCGAGCAACGCCCGACAGCTCGCCCAGACATTCCTCAAGCTCGCCAATCAGATCGACGTCTGCCGTTTCAAAGTGACATCGAAACAGTCGAATCGAGCAATCGACAAACACAAAATCTGGCTGACGATCGACGGGTCCTACATCGATCCCGCTCACTTCACATACGAGTCCAGTTCCGACGTACTCGAACTCGATTCACAGGCCTGCGCCCGCCTGAAGAAATCGTCCTCGACCCCCGAGATCCATATCACCGCCGGCTGTCGTACGCCGTGCGACAGCTCCAGTCAGGAACGGTGTGACTACCGGGACAACGACTGCGACCGACAGATCGACGAGACCTGCAAGCGCTGTCCGCCGGAGGTGTGCAAGGACGGGAAGGACAACGACTGCGACGGCGAGACCGACGAGGGCTGCTCGCGTCCCGAGCCGAGCTGCAAACCGAACCGCGAGGAGTGTGCGAACGGACGCGACGAGGACTGCGACGGCGAGGCCGACGAGGGCTGTCCCGACTGTCAGCTGCTGGGCGAGACCTGTCCCGGCGATCTGAACTGCTGTCGCGGCGTCTGCCGGTCGACCGATGCCGGCGAGGTCTGTAAGCCGCCGCGCTCGCGTCCCGGCTCCGCCAGCGACGCCGACGCCGATTGAAAACGCGTTCGGTATCGAAAGCGATGGTCGTCAGGCGACAAAATTAGATCGCGCCGCCGTCGGTTTCGTTGAACGGAATGGTCACGCGAGGAGATTGACTATTGAGACTGTCGCCGACTTCTCTCCAGCCGACCCGGGACGAGCCGATGGATCTGGACGACCTCGAGATCGAATTCGCATGCGGCCAGAGTTGGAGCGACCTCGTCGGGTTCGGCGCTCGCCGACACTGTGAGCAGTGCGAACGCGAGGTCGTCAATCTCTCGGAGATGACCGAAGAGGAGGCGCGCGACTTGCTGTCGGGCGACGACCCACCGTGTGCGCGAATCGAGGTCGACGGCGACGGGGAGCTCCAGTTCCAGGAGGAGTCACAACTCCGAATCCAGCGCAAGGGCGCTCGACGGCTGCTGCTGGGGGCGGCCCTCGCCTTGCCGCTGGGCTCCGGCGTCTCGATGCTCGGGGCGGATTCGCTCGAACGGAGGGTCCGACAACGGGTCTCCTACCTCCAACCGACTTCGGAGGACGCCTCTCGACTCGAGGAGCCGATCGCGGCGTTCGCCGACGCCGAACAGCAGTTCGACGAGCTACTCGACCTGGTCGGTCACCTGAACGGTCGCGACGCTCGACCCGGTCGGGAAGACTCGACGGGACCCGACCACGCCTCCGAGGACGCACCCGCGCCCCCGTCGACAAACTCGAGCGCCGAGTCCAAAGACGCACTTGCCTCATCCGACCCAGCCGACGAGCCGCCCACGAACCGATCCCCCCCTGACCGGCCGAAGAAAACGAAGCCAGAGCCAGACGCGACCGACGAGTCGGCGGACGACCCGTACGCCGATCTCACCGAACAACAAGAAATCATGGGGTACATGGTGGGGCCGGACGGCTGACGGGCACTCCTCCGACGGCAGCGCCCGCTCCGTTCCGCGGTTTCGAGCGCCCGTTCGAACCGACGTTCAATCCGTCCGAATCCGCCACAAGTCACCCCGGCCGGCGACGCTCCCGGTCACCCAGGCGTCGCGGTCGGAGACCTCGAGCGTGAACGCCCGATAATCTTCGATCGTATCGAAGCTCAGCGGCCCTCGAGACAGTCGGTCCCACTCGCGCGTGTCGAGTCCGAACCGGTAGAGATCGAGTTCGACCTTGGCGTCGCCGGTGTACGAACGTCCGACGAGCGCATAGACCGCGCCGCCATCGACCGCGTACTCGTCGACCGTTGCCGACCGCACCCTCTCCGGCAGCGTCGCCGATCGGGCCGACCACGACCGGCCGCCGTCCTCGGAGACGAGGATCTCTGTCTTCTCCTCGACCCGATAGCTCTTCTCGCGAGTCAGCACCACGAACGCCCGTTTGCCCTCGGCGAGCAAGTCGACACGGACGCCCTCCGCCGACGGGTCGAGTTCACCCGCCGCACGGCGCAATTTTCCGTCGATCGATCTCCAGACATCGGCGCCGAGGGACCGCCGGTAGACCTCGCCCGGTTCCTCTTCGCGGGAGCCGGACTCTCCGAATCGGTCCCGCTTCACGTCCGGAACGGCCAGAGCAGCGCCGCGAACCACGACCAATTGCTCGGCCGCCGGCAGGCCCGTTCGCGGCTCTCGGTCCAGCTGAGCCGCTCCGAGGCTCTTGCGCTCCGGGAGCCCGCCGTGGAACGTCTCCCAGGACTGACCGCCGTTCGTCGTGGCGAAAAGCCCCCCACCGAGCGGATGGACCGGCGCCTTGATCGGAGTGGCCTGCTCCCAGTCGGTCCGTCCGATCGCTCGAGTGGTCCCCATGGCGACGACGATGTGATCGCCGTCGGCCCGCACGAACCGCACCGGCCAGCGGTCGCTGCCGCGGCGATACCCGCCGTCGATCAAACGCCCGAAGTCGGCCGCCAGCCGCGTCCACCCGTCAGAGCCGTTTCCCGACCGGTAGAGAGCGCCCCGCTCAGTCCCCACGTAGGTCGACGTCGGCGTCGAGGCCGCGGCCGTCACACTGCCCGGGGGCTGGCTCGGCGCTTCGTCGGGATGAATGTCCACCGACCGCCATCCCCGTCGGTCGACATCCGCCCGAAAGGAGAGATTCGAGAAATACCACAGCTCGTCACCGACGACGTCGACCCGCTTCTTCGGCGGTCGGACGGCCCGCTCGGGCGTCACTGTTCGCCACTCCTCAGCGGCCGGATTGTACCGCCAGACACCGCTCCGAGCCGTGGCGAAGAACAAATATCCCTCGGATGCGACCAGGGCTCCGCCGCGCGACGGTCGCACCGCGTACGGCATGAATCTTGGAAGCGACGTCCATCGCAGGTCGTCCCCTCGACCGCGGAGGACGCCGACATCGCCGTCCTCGGTCACAGCGTACAGTGTCGACCTCGATACCACGGTGTCCACCACCGGGGCGGGAAGTACCTCCGACCTGCGGGACCAGTCGGTGCACGGGGCCGGGCCGGACGCGACGTGAAACGCCGGCTGGTTCTGCTCGAAAGCGAAGCACCGGTAGTTACCCTGGGCGGTCGACCCCACTGCGGCGAACTCGCTCCTCGTCCGTTCGAAGGTCCCCGACCGCCGTGTCCGCGGCCCGTCGAGGTCGAAACTGAACCAGTGCCGACCGTAGTCGCCGGTCACGACCGTCACACCCGCTCTGGCGGCAACCAGGTCGCGGATCTGGTACGCATCGACCGCAGGGGTTGCGACGGTCCAGCCCTCGGTTCGGTTCTCCGACACGAGGACGACTTTTTCGCCGCCTTCACAGCCCACGTCGAGGTCGAACGCGGAGTTGCGATACTGCCCGGAGACCAGCGCGCAATCGACCGCAGCATACAGACGACCGGCTGCACCAGCGATCTGACGGATTTCACCTTCCGGGCTGCGGCTGCGCCAGTGGCCCGACTTCCAGACCTTCACTCCGCGTCGAGTTGCCACGTATGTCGCTCCGGCCATTCGGGCCGTATCGTAGATTCTCGGGGCCTCGGGGCCGTGGTCGTTGTTCAGGCTCGACCGCTCCCACTCCGTCACGGCCCGCTGCGCATCGAGCCGGAGAAGCGGTCGATATCTCCGGGGTGTGTCCGCATCCCCGCTTACTCGGGTGAATACCCCGCGTTTCGTTCCGGCCTGAAGCACCACCTCGGCGGCGACCGGCGGCGAATCGACCTCGACGAATTGACCGGGAGGTGGATTCGACCGAGGGCCTCGCCTCGCGGGCTCGGTCCCGTAATCGTCCCCCGCCGGCTCCGCCCGAGCGGTCTCCCTCTCGGCGGGTTCGACACCCGCCTCTCCGGGCTCGTCGGTCGCACGCTGGGGGTCCGCGCCAGAACGCACGCGCTCGTGCATCGCGTCGGAGCAATTCGAGGCGAATCCCAGCGCCAGCAGACACGCGACAATCTTCCTCTGGATCTGGTCTGTCTCGGCCATCCTTCCCACTCCCGGGTGTTCGAGGCATGGTTCGTCTCCGACCTCCTTCGACACCCTCCAATATACTTCGCCAAAAGTTGCGTAAAAATCATTTTTTCGACTCGGAACCGATATGAATTCCTAATCTATTGGTGGGGATTAGAAAAACGCCCGCGCCGGACGTCGAGACTTGCCGCGGCCAACCCGTGGGACATGTGGAGCCCCCGACTCTGGACCGGCATCCGGGAAAGACCGACGCCTCGCCTGCACTGATACGCAAATGCTTCACCGTGGACCTCGTCGATCGAGCCGTCGCGAGGGTGTAGATTTCGCTGTTATCGAACGGTGGGCTTCGAGGAGTCGTTGCGAAGAGACCGAGCCGATCCTGCTTTCACCCCTTGCGGGGCTCGAATTTTATCTCGACGACCTTCAACCCGGGGGCTGACACCCCCCGGCTACGCGCTTTCGCCCCCGTCGGGGGCTCAAAAAATCACGGCTCTCCGACGGTTGGAGCCCTGAAGGGGCGACAGCGAGTAGCCCCGAGGTGGAGTCGAACGAAGTGAGACGGAGCCCGGGGATCATGTGTGTGGCAATACCATCTTCCGAGCCCCGACAGGGGCGACAGCACGATCGGCGTGCTCACAAAGTGTGTTGCGCCCCGTCGCGATCCCCGTGTTCGACGGGCCCGACCGACCGGTGCCATCGGGAGCCGACAGCGTGGACGCTGCCTCGTCGACTTCGAAGAAAGCCGACGGATCGGAGAGTGAACACCCCCATGGACGTGAAGGCCGCGGCGGGTTCGGCGACGATGAAAACGGATGGCGAATACGACCCGTTGTATGCCGAATCCAGAGACGAATCGGCAGCGGGCGCGACCGATGGAGACGGCGAACAGAGCTGCCGACGGGAGGTCAGCGGTGAGACCGTCCGAATCGACGGAGCAACAGCGAAGACAACCTCGGCGGCACCCACGCTGACGATGGAGCTCGAACCGGAGTTTCGTTTGGTTCTGCTCGATGACGTGCAGACCGACGGACCAGCGCGCGTCGAGGGCATTCCCCATCACACATCGGGTTTGGTCTCGGCAGTCGACCCCAGATAAAGTCCGGCCAGGACGAGTGCACCCCCGGCGAGATCCGCCACCCTCGGAGGCCGGCTGAAGAAGAGCACGTCCCAGACCATCGCGAGCGCGGGTTGAAGCAGCAGCAACAGCCCGACCAGCGAGGCCGGCAGACGCGGCATGGCCCCGGTGATCAGGATCCACGCGAAGACCTGAGTGAACAGCCCGTACGCTCCGAGAGCCAGGCCGGATTCCACGTCTGGAATCCCGAAAGCAGCTCCTTCCAGCCACGCGGCTCCGCCCAGCAGCAGCGCACACCACGCCGACATCCAGGCGAGATTCGCGTGCGGCGACAGACTATCGTCGACCCCCTGCGCCCGCCGCAGCGTGAGGAGGTAGGCCGTGTAGGCGACCGCCGCCCCCAGTCCGAGTGCAATTCCAGCTGCGTAGCCCTCGGACGAAGGGGCGACGTCCACATCGACCAGCAACCAGAGCCCGGGGACGGCCAGACCGAGCCCGACCCCGAGTCGCCACTCCGGCCGCTCGCCGTACAGCACGATGCCGGCGCCGGCCATCGCGAACACCTGCATGTTCGCCAGGATGGTCGCCAGTCCGGGGCCGACGCGTTCGATCGATCGGTGCCATATCGACAGATCCAGCGCGAAGAGCGCCGCGACCGGGAGCAGACGGAGCGTATATCGGCCTCCGCTCCAGAGCCTCCTCCCCGTCGCAGAGCAGAGTGCGAAGAGCACCGCGGCCCCGACGACCATCCGGTAGAACGCCGCGACCGTCGCCCCGACGTCCGCCAAGCGCACCCACGGCGCCGCCGCGCTGAGAAACACGGCACCACAGGCGAGTGCGATCGCGGGGTGATCGTCACGGAACCGACTGCTCGTCATGATGACAAACGACGGACTCTCGAATGGACGAAATTGGATGCCTCGAAGCTCGGCGCGTTAGGTCTGCGAGCAGCCCCCCGTTCGGGCAACACCTGCGAGTACGTGTCGTCGACCGTCGCGCTGATGGCCAGTCGCCGAACAGCTCGACCGAGTCGGATGCGAGTACAACCCAGCCTCCCGAGACTCGCCCTAACAACACCGGCGACCGCTGAGAACCCCCGGACTCACTCGACTCATATCGCGCAGATACACGTCGCCACATGTCCCCTCCTGGAGGCCAGAACCTCCCAGCCCGACCAGCGGCCATCCGGAGGGGCCGCCCCGCCGCCGCGCTGATCTGGAGACGACGACGGTCGACGGATATTGCCCACCCTGCCCCCCGACGCTCACCGCAGCACCCCTCCATGTCTATGATCGCGGATCGAGCGCCGAGCGTTGCGTCGAATTCTCGATCCGTCGAGCGGCAACCGGTTGATACCGCCCCCCGACTCAGGCATACAGGCGGACGTCGTCGCGCCTCGAATAGACGCGTCCCTCCACCCTCCCGTCGACATGAATCGGCAGGCTCTCATCGGAATCGCCGGCGGAACCGGCTCCGGCAAGACCACCCTCGCCCATCGCATCGAGAACGGACTGGGCGAACGATGCTGCGTGCTCGAACACGACTGGTACTATCACGATTTCAGTCACTTCGACCCCTGCGATCGCGAGGAGGTCAACTACGACCATCCCGAGAGCCTCGACAACGAACTCCTCCTCGACCAACTCGCAAAACTTCAAGA
>JBDGRG010000122.1:1038-2706 GCA_042218355.1 Bradymonadaceae bacterium | reverse complement strand
CGATCGAAGCCCCCCAGTACGACTTCGCCACCCATTCGCGACTCGACGAGACCCGCTCGATCGACCCGCACCGGGTCGTCATCGTCGAGGGAATCTTGCTCTTCGCCATCCCCGAAGTGCGCGACGTCTTCGACATCAAACTGTACGTCGACACCGACGCCGACATCCGCGCGTTCCGCCGTATCCGTAGGGACTTGCAGGAGCGCGGCCGCGACTTCGAATCGATCCAGGAGCAGTACTACGAGACGGTCCGGCCGATGCATCTCGAGTTCGTCGAGCCCTCCAAGCGATGGGCGGACGTGATCGTGCCGGAGGGCGGCCGCAACCGAATCGCGCTCGACATGATCATCGAGCGACTCAGAAAATTTCTGGACAACTGAATGTCGTCGGGCCCGGCCGAACGTCGTCAGCTCGCTCCACGACGGGACCGTTCGAAACGCATTTCCGGTCCGATTAGAATGGCCGCTCGGCACCGACCGCCGAGGTGTGTGCATCCGACCTCGACGCGCCAGTCGACTCGACCGAAGGTACCGCCATGAGGCCGACCGACTCGCACGACCTTCTCCCCATCTCGATCGGCATCGTGGTCGTCGTCTGCAGCGCCCTGGCGTGCAACGGAACCAACATCGACACCAACCTCGACGGCGAACTGTCGCTCTCCCCACCCAAGAACAAGGCGGTCGCCGAGCTCCCGTCTCCGGACGCGGAGACGATGTGCACCGAGCTGACCAGCTATAGGACCGACAAACTCACCGCGGAGGAGGTCTGCGAACTCCAGAAGCGCGTCCTCCCCGAGGGCGTTCCGACCCCCCAGACCGACAAGGTTGCCGCACAGGTCTGCAGACGGATCGAAGGGGACTGTGACGAGAACACCCCGGATCAACCCGAGACTCCGTCCAAGAGTTGTATCGCCAGTTACACGCAGTGCGAGGTCACGGTTGCCCAGGTCGAGGACTGCGCGGAGGACCGCGTCCGACAGCTCGAGAACATCGCGGACTCGACCCCGACCTGCTCCGAGGTCACCGCAAACTTCTACAACGCGGCAAAGGGACAGATTCCCGACCCACCGGAGAGTTGCCGAACCGTCCGGAGCAAGTGCCGGGCTCTTTACGAGGCCGCGGTCTCGGCTCTGTAGCCGTGGCGAGTTGCGACGCGCACGACTCCTCCCGGAGGGTTCGGCCCAGCATCTGCACCTCCGCCGACGTGGGCCGAGCCAACCGCTCACTCCCCCGGAGTGGCAGGCTCCATCCCGAACTGATCCATCAGAAAGGAGAGCCGGTCGGTGGCCTTCGCGATCTCCTTGCGAACCATCGCTGCTCCGCCGTGGCCCGCCTTGCGTTCGAGCCGAAACAGCGCGGGCGAAGACGGGGTCGTATCAGCGTACTGCAGCGCCGCCGTGAACTTGCGGGCATGCATCGGATGCACCCGGTCGTCGGAGGCCGAGGACATCATCAAAAACGCCGGGTAGTCGGTCCTGGGCTCGACGTTGTGATAGGGAGAATAGTCGTAGAGAAACTCGAAGTGCTCCGGATTCTCCGGATTCCCGTATTCGTGAATCCACGTCTTGGCGGGCCCGAATTTGTGATACCGAACCATGTCCGTCAGCGGCACCTCGCAGAGCACTGCTCCGAACAGATCGGGGCGCTGCGTCGTGACTGCGCTGACGAG
>JBDGRG010000122.1:0-1028 GCA_042218355.1 Bradymonadaceae bacterium | reverse complement strand
AGCCGCCGTTCGACGCCCCCCAGATCGTCAGCTCGTCGGACCGGGTGTAGCCGTTTTCGGTCAGATACTCGCCGGCCGCGATAAAGTCGTCGAACGTGTTCTGCTTTTTCTTGAGCATCCCCGCTCGGTGCCATTTCTCACCGTATTCCCCGCCCCCGCGCAGGTTCGGCATCGCGTAGCCCCCGCCGGCGCGCAGCCAGGGGATCACCCCCTCCACGAAATACGGTTGGAGACTGACTTTGAATCCGCCGTATCCGTACATCAGAAAGGGGATGGGCCCCTCGTCCGCCGCCCCCTTGGGCAGCACGAGGTACATCGACACCTCGGTACCATCTTTGGACTCGTACCATACCTGCTTTACCCGGAAATTGGTCGGATCGACCGGCACCTCTGTTCCTTTCCAGACGTCCGTACCCGGCTGCTCGACCGAGACCCTCATGATCTTCTCCGGCGTCTCGAAGGACTGATACGAAAAATAGCCCTTCTTTCGATCCGGAGTTCCCGAGATCCCCGACGCGTAACCGGTCCCGGGCAGCTTCACCCTTCGCACACGCCGACCGTCGGGCCGGTAGATCGCCAGACGGCTCCGTGCATCGACGAGATACTTCACTGCCAATCGCCCCCCGACCACTGAAAAGCCGTCGAGGACGGCATCTTTCTTCTCGGGGATGATCTCCTTCCAGTTCGATCGCTCCGGACTCGATACCGGTACCCGGAACAACCGGTAATTGGAACTGCCCTCGTCGGTCCGGATGTAGAAATGTCCGCCCCAGGCCCGGACGTCGTACGTCGCATCGTTACCCACCACCAGCGGCTTCCAGTCGGCGGACGTTGCCTCACGTTTGCGATAGAAGACGTCCGTCCGCGACCAGCCATGGGCAACGGTTGCGATCAACCATTTGCCGTTCCAGGACATGTCGACCCCGAGAAACGTCCGCGGATCGCCGGTCTCCTCGTGGACGACTCGATCGCTCGATGCGTCCGTTCCGAGTCGATGATACCGAACGTCGGCCCGACCCGGCCGCTTG
>JBDGRG010000121.1:10761-18254 GCA_042218355.1 Bradymonadaceae bacterium | reverse complement strand
GCGTTATCCGATGTCGTCGCCCCGCCACCTCGACCGACGCTCGGAGGCTCACGTGGTCGATACGAACTCGAACGATCCCACCGACGACATCCCCCTGGACGACCCCGTCGAGTGGTTCGACCGATGGTTCGAGCGCGCCCGCCGGACGGACCTTCGGTTACCCAACGCCGTGACACTGGCGACGGTCTCGCCGGACGGTCGACCGAGGGCCCGGACGGTCCTCCTCAAAGAGCACGGCCCGTCGGAATTCGTCTTCTACACCAACTACTCGTCGACCAAGGCCGAGGACCTCGAGCACGATCCACGGGCCGCGCTGGTCGTCCACTGGGAACCCCTGGACCGCCAGATCCGGATCGAGGGCGAGGTCGAGCGCGTCTCCGAGGCCCGCTCCGACGACTACTTCGCGACGCGGCCGCGGGCGAGTCAGATCGGGGCCTGGGCCTCCGATCAGAGTGCGCCGCTGGCGTCTCGGGAGGCACTCATCGAACGGTTCGAACAGGTCCGCGAGGAGTTCGAGGGCGAACCGGTCCCCCGCCCCGACGACTGGGGGGGATATCGGGTGATCCCCCACCGGATGGAATTCTGGCGAGCCGGCCCGCACCGGTTGCACGATCGCTGGGAATTCAAACGGCCCGCCCCCGACGCGGAATGGAGCCGACAGCGGCTGAATCCGTAGTTCTGCCCTCGCGCTCGCCAGATCAACGATGCTCGGGGACAAGTCCTGCGTCGGTCGAGCATCCAGCTCGTGTCGGGTCGCCTCGCCTCCGCCCCTTGACCGGACCTCGTTCGTGCAGAAGTTTTGGACGTATTCTGTCGAACGCCCTCCATCCATCGACCCCCGACCCACACGGAGAACGCAATGAAACCGGAACGAAACATCTACGTCGTCGGCGGCGACCTGACCCCCTTCATCGGCAAGGGCCACCCGGACTTCGACGAGGACGGCGACAACCCGTCGCTGGAGGACCATCTGACCGACGCGATCCAGGGCACGTTCGAGCAGACCGGGGTCGACCCGGAGGCGGTCGAGCGCGGCTACATCGGCAACTTCGCCGGCGAATGCTTCTCGAATCAGGGGCATCTGGGCGCGCTGGCCGTCCGCGCCGACGAGCAGCTCCAGGGCAAACCGTTCCAGCGCGTCGAAGGGGCCTGTGCATCGGGCGGGTTGGCGACGGTCAATGCCATCGACGCCCTCCGCGCGGGGACCGACGTCGCGCTGGTGGCCGGAGCGGAGGTCCAGACCACGGTCAGCGCCCGCGAAGGAGCCGGATACCTGGCCCGGGCGGCCCACTGGGAGGAGGAACGCGAACTGGACGACTTCACGTTCCCGGCGATGTTCGCCCGACGGACCAAGCACTACAAGGAGGCCTACGACGCCACCGAGGAGGATCTGGCGAAGGTCGTCGTCAAGGCGTACGACAACGCCTCGAAGAATCCGAACGCCCACATGCAGGCGATCGACGTCGACCTCGAGCACGCCTCGTGCGCCAGCGAGAACAATCCGAACTTCCTGCGCAACGAGGAGCTCAAGCCGCACCTGAAGATGACCGACTGCTCGCAGGTCAGCGACGGGGCCGTCGGCATGATCGTCGCCACGGAGGAGGGGCTGGACCGGCTGGGCGTCGACCCAACCGACTGCGTGAAGATCGCCGCCTACGGCGTCTCGACCAGCCCGCTGGGCCAGGTCGACGACTACACCGAGCTGGGGAACACCAAGCAGGCGGTCGGCGAGGTGTACGAGGACGCCGGCATCGGCCCGGACGACCTCGACGTCGCCGAGGTCCACGACTGCTTCGCGGTCACCGAGCCGCTGATGTACGAGGCGCTCGGGCTGGCCGACGCCGGCCGTGGCACCGAGTTGCTCGACGAGGGGGCGACCGAGATCGACGGCGAGATCCCCGTCAATACCGGCGGCGGCCTGATCGCCTTCGGCCACCCCGTCGGGGCGACCGGCGTCAAACAGGTGCTCGAGATCTACCGCCAGATGAAGGGCCAGTGCGGGGAGTATCAAATCCCCGAGCGCCCCGAGATCGGGCTGACCGCCAACATGGGCGGTGACGACCGGACGACGGTCAGCATCGCGCTGGAGAATCTCGGCTGACCAGTCGACAGCCGTTCATTCCCCCGACGCTTCCCAGGACCGGGCCAGCTCGTCGGCATGGGCCCGGGCCTGGGGCGTATCGACGTCCTGCCAGGTGTGGGGGCCGACATCCCAAGTGGCGAACCGTCCCTTCCCGTCCAGCGCCCGCACCGCGTCCGACGTATCGCAGTCTCCCGTTCGCCGCCGCTGCTCCTCGAGCGCCTCGACGAACGGCTCGCCGATCCCGAACAACCCGACGTCGACGGCGTCCATCTCCTCGCCCTCGAGCTCTTTCCCGATTCGATCGATCCGGTCGCCGTCGAAGGCGAGCCCGTTGGCGTCGTCCAGATCGAAGATCGTGTCGATCTTGCGGTCGACGGCCAGCACGGCCCCGGCCCGGTCGGGGAACGCCCCGGGGAGATCCCCGGCGAGTCGCTCGAAGAGCCCGGGCTCGAAGACGTGGTCTCCCATCGTCAGCCAGAACGGCACCGCTCGGTCCACGCCGGACGTTCGTCGAGCTCCCCGCACCCCCGCCAGCACCGAGAGACCGTTCGAGCCGTCGAAGGCCGGATTGACGGCCGTGAAGACCGACATGCCGTCGGGGACCGGATGCTCCTCGATCGCCCGCTCGAGTGGCGGATGCCGATATCCCACCACCACCGTGACGTCGCGGACGCCGAGCCGCCGAAAATTATCCAGGTGCCGCGACAGCAGCGTCCGCCCCCCGATCTCGACGACCAACTTGTGTCCCTCCTCGGGGTCCAGACGGGACCCGCGGCCGGCGGCGAGAACGATCGCGTGCGTCATGTCGAGGTCGGCGGTCTGACGGTCGGTCATGGCGAACGCCACCACGAATGGGGGGACGATGGAGGAAACACGCTGGTTCGACCGGAGACTTATCACCGAGCCGGGTGCGGTCCGTCAACGCAACCGAACCGGGGCCGCCCGGGGGGCCGACGCCCCGGGGATCGAGGCTCCACGGCGGAGGTGATTCAACTCCGTGGGATGAATGCTCCGAGAGCACGCTGAACAAAGCCCAGCCAGTGCGTCCAGCTCTGAGCGGGCGGTCGGGTCGGGGTGCTGGAAGCGCAGTCGACGCTGCTCTCGGCCGGCGGTGAAGCGCCCCACGGTTTCCGATCAGCCCCCTCCGCGGCTCCCAGTGATTTGACCGCGGTGCGCGGGGGGATCTATCGTCAGACGCAGTCGATGGGGACGCTGCGGGCCCCGACGGCTGGAATAATGCCCGCGCCGCCGACGGTTCGACCTCGTGGACGTCCCGGCCGCCACCCTACGCGGAACGAGCCCATGAGAGACTCGTTCAAACAGTTCTTCCTGGAGCTGGCGCTCTGGATCGCCGCCTCCCTCGCCTGCACCGGTGTGGCCCTGGGGAGTACCTGGGTGCTCCTCCAGTTGATCGGATCGGGTGGGCCGGTCCTGACCACCGCCCTCTTCGCGGTCCCCGTCGCGCTGACGGTCACCTGGGGGGCATGGATCAGCCTGAACTGGACGCGCCACCGCCTGCTTCGCGGGGCGATGAAGGGGCTGACCCTGCTCCCGGGCACCGTGTTGTTGATTATCGGCGGCGTCGGCGTCTACGTCGGCCTCGCCTCGAAGCTCGCGTGCATCGCCTGGCTCGCCTCGTCGGTCGGGACACTGGCGGCCGCCGTGCTGCTGTGGCGGTCGATTCCCCGGACGTCGGCCACCCGATCGTCGGCGGGGCTCGTCGCGGGATTCACCCTCTATCCGCTGCTGACGTCGGCGACCTCCGCGGCGGTCGGGTATCTTTGGTTCTGGTTCGCCACTCGACCGGCCTGGGACGACATCACCCTCTCGTTCGCCCTGCTCCGCACGGTTTTTCTGACCGTCCTGGCGGCCGAACTGATCACGACCGCCCTCCCCGCCCTCTTCAGTGCGCTCTGCGGGGGAGCAGTCGAAGCCTCCGCCGAGCGATTCGGCGAGTGATGCGCGCGCCGAATCGACCGTCGGCCGACCTTCGCCCCACCCGAATCGTACGGGGCGAGACGGCCGACCGCTCCCTCCGCTCGGTCGACGCGCCGGCTCCGTCGATCCGCGCAGGTCCAACCTCGCACCGACGTCCGACGGCAGCAATCGCGACATCGAACGTCGTGGTCCGGTCGCCGCGCGTATGGCCGGATATCGAACGACGGATGTCAGTCTACGGCCGGTTCCTCCCGGTTCCCGATTCCTCCTCGCCCTGTCTCCGCCCATGGATCTGACGTACAAAATCGTGCGACGCCTGCTGAGGGACGACGATGTCGGGTTCAGCCGCAACAAGAACTTCGACGCCTACGACGACGAGCGCGTCGAGCAGGCGGTCCGCCGGTACCATCACATCGAGAGCGTGGAGCACGAACTGCTCGAACTCGCACCGGGTGGCGACGCCATTCTCGGGAACATCGAGTGGGACGGCGACCAGCTGGCGATCACGTTCGAATACACCGACGACCGGGCGCGGCGGACCAGCTACCTGAACCCGCGCGACTGGCAACTGCTGCTCGAGAACGAACGGATCGACGCAATTTTGAACGACCTGCTCGAGCACGTCGACGCGGAGACCGAATCGACCATCAGAGATGCCCTGGCCTCGGGAGGTTCCGGATGACGACCAGCGATCGACTCGGCCCGCGAGTCCGCGGGGTGCTCCGGGTGTTCGCCACGCTGGCGGCGCTCGTCGCTCTCACGACGACGGGCTGCAGCCACGAATCGGCGGTCCCGGACCCCGCGCCCCGTCCATCCGGCGCCGACTTCAGCGGCGTCTGGTACTCGCCGCAGTTCGAGCACATGTACCTGCGCCAGAACGGGAACGAGGTGACCGGCGTCTATACTTACGAGACCGGCGGCCGGCTCGAGGGGACGGTCGAGGGGAACCTCCTGACGTTCGAGTGGGTCGAACCGGGCTCGAAGAAGCGCGCCGTCAAGCGGATGTCGGGACACGGCTATCTCCAGCTGGTTCGACGAGACGGCAAGCTGAAGCTCGTCGGCGAATGGGGATACCGCGAGGATCACCGGGGCGGCGGCCCCTGGCGGGCGGAATTCATCCGGAAACTCGAGCCCACCGACCCCTCCAACATCCGAGAGATCCGAGCCGCCGAAGAAGACTGATCCTCCGGGTGCGACCCGGGCGTCGAAGGGTGCGATCACGACCCGCTGGCAACGATTGCTCGACGGGGGGCGGGGTCGGTCTCCACCGATCCGACTCCGACCGACCACTCGCGAACGCACCCGGCGGCGAACCGGCGGTGGAAAATTGTACGCATCCGTTTTAGATTTGGGGTGAGATCGGATGGACGGTACCGTGCTCGAACTCACGCTGCGGAGGTCGGGATGAGGCGCGATCGAAGTTTTCTCGAGGACGTCCCCTTCGCGGACGAGGGTTATGGCGAGATCGTTCAGACCGACTATCCCGGGGCCCACGATCAGGAGTACCGCGACCGGGTCGACACGCTGGTCGACAGCTCCGAGGCAGCCTGGCCCGAGATTCCGGAGTACGACTATCGCGAGGAGGAACACGAGACCTGGCGGCTGACGTCGGACGTCCTGAAACCGCTCCAGGATCGGTTCTCCTGCGAGGCGTTTCTGGAGGGTCGGGAGAAACTCGACCTACCCGACGACCGCGTCCCGCAGCTCGACGAGGTATCGGCCGAGATGGAGAACGCCACCGGGTTCATGCTGGCGCCGGTGGGCGGACTGCTCGACCAGTCCGAATTCCTCCCGATGCTGGCCAAGAAAGTCATGCGGTGCACGCCGTACGTGCGGCACTGGGACTACCCCTTCTTCACCCCCGAGCCGGACATCATCCACGAGCTGCGCGGCCACGCCCCGATGTTCATGCACGAACCCTTCGTCGAATTGTCGGTCGGCATCGGGGAAGCCGCCGCCGCGGCGGTCGAGGCGGGCGACGAGGATCTCCTCGAACTGATCGGTCTCTTCTACTGGTACACCGTCGAGTTCGGGCTGATCCGCGAGGAGGGCGAGGTCAAGGTCTTCGGGGCGGGCAACAACGGCGGCATCCAGGACCTGCTGCGCTCGGTCGATCCGACGGTCGAGAAGAAACCCCTTCGGATCGAGACCATCGAGCAACTGACGATCGACTACGACGAACCCCAGCAGGTCTTCTTCGTCGCCGATTCGTACGAACAGGTCACCAGCCTGGCCGAGGATCTGATGGCCCGGGCCTGACCGGCCGGGCAGGTGGTCACTTCTCCTCGACGATGATCGTCATCTTCATCGATGACTCGACCGCCTGGTTCTCCACGGCGAACTCTCCGGTCGTCTCGAACGTGCGCGTCCAGGTTTCCCCCGGTTCGAGGTCGCGATCGACGTCGAGCGCCGCGATCGTCACGTTGTGAGTCTCGGGATCCTTGTTCCGGAACGTCACCTTCCCGCCGCGGGGGATCGTCAGCGATTCCGGACTGAACCGGTAGTCGTACAGCGTCACCTCCTCGACGACCGGCTCCGGCGAAGTCCGGTCGGCGGTCGGATTCTCGTCGGGCACCTGCTGGCCGTCCTCCTTTCCGCACCCCACCGCGAACAGGCCGACCAGTCCCGCGGTAAGGACCGCGTACGCGATTCGACGTGCGACTCGGCTGTACATCGGAACGTCCTCGTCGGTCGAGTCGTCTCGATCGGGGCTCTGAGTCGGACGCACGCCGATCGTGTACCACGCCCTGTCGACCAGCCCAACGCACCTGTCGCTCTCGACGCCGCGGGGAGGAGGCGGATTCCCGAATTTTTGCCAACACGACCGGGTGCTGATAGAGTCGGTCGCCTGCGTCTCCTTTCGACTCGCGTCCGGAGGTCCTCTTGACCGACGATGTCCATCGTCAGATCGCCCGCAAGGCGAGAGAGCGGGGATGGCTCTCCGAGAGCGACATCGTCGACATCATGCTCGAATTGGGCGAAGCGCTCAACGAGCAGGAATCCGTCGACGTCTCCGAATGGTCCGAGCGCGGTTGGCTGACGAAGACTCAGCTGCTCGACGTCCTCGGGGAGCTCCAGCGGCCGGAGGGGACTGCGTCGGACGACGAGACGTTCGACCACGAGGACCAACCCGAGACGCAGAATTACGTCCGGGGACCGGTCGGGGCGGACGAATCGGGGATCGACGAGGCCGAGTCGGACGCGGCGACCGATCCGACCGAGGGAGCGGCCCCGTTCGAGACCCAGGAGGCCGTCCCGCCCCGGACCAACGAGGGTTCGTCGGACGCCACGCAGTGGGACCGCGAACTGACCCCCACCTCGAGTCTCGACGGGGATGGACTTGAGGAATACACCGAGTCGCAGCCCGACGACGACACGCTGACGTCGATTCCGGACAGCCTGCTCGAAGGGGACGTCGCCCCGCTGGATCTCGGCAGCTCGCTCGGCGAGGAGTCGACCAGCTCCGACACCG
>JBDGRG010000121.1:5535-10751 GCA_042218355.1 Bradymonadaceae bacterium | reverse complement strand
GAACTGACCGACGGACCCGACCCGACCGAACACCGCGTCGGCGCGGAGACGACCTCCTCGCCGGAGATTCCACCGATCGATCCGTCGGGCGAGGGTCCGCTCCTGAACGCCGCCGACCGATTCGTCTTCGACCGCGAGCTGGGCAGCGGGGGCAGCGGGCGCGTCGTCCGGGTCTACGATCGGCTGATCGGCCGGTCGGTCGCCATGAAAATCCTCCAGGCGGACGACGATCTCGACGCCGAGCACCTGGAGCGATTCATCGTCGAGGCCCAGGCGACGGGACAGCTCGAACACCCCAACATCGTGCCGGTGTACGACTTCGGCGTCGTCGGAGACGGGACGCCGTTCTATACGATGCGCGAGGTCCGCGGAGAGTCGCTTCGCGACGTCCTCGCCCAGCTGAGCGAAGGCGACGAGTACGCCCACGAGGAGTACACCCTCGTGCGGCTGATCAACCTGCTCCGACAGATCAGCCAGGCAGTCCACTACGCGCACGTCCGGTCCGTGATCCACCGCGATCTGAAGCCGGGCAACGTGATGCTGGGGGACTACGGAGAGGTGCTCGTGATGGACTGGGGGCTGGCCCGGACGCTCGAACAGGGGCCGCCCGGCACGCCGGTCGAGGAGACGACCTCGAAGGGGTACACGCTGGGCACCCCCTCGTTCATGCCCCCCGAACAGGCGCGCGGCGAGCTGGACGAGGTCGACGAGGCGAGCGACATCTACGGCCTCGGAGCGATCCTCTACCAGATCTTGACCCTGTCGCGTCCCTACACGGGCACCGACGCGACCGACGTGATGTGGAAGGTCGTCGAGGGTGAACTCGCGCCGCCCAGTGAGCGTGCGCCCGACGATCGACGGGTCCCCGACGAACTCGAGCAGATCTGCCTGAAGGCAATGCGAGCCGACAAGGACGACCGCTTCGGGTCGGCGAGACAGCTCTACGAGGAGCTCGAATCCTGGCTGGAGGGACTTCAGCCACGGCGTGCCGAACAGCATCGCCGCCAGGGCGACCGCGCCGCCGAACAATACCGCCGACTTCTCGACGAGTCAGACGGTTACGGCGGCCGCGCCCGCGACGTCGAGGCGAGCCTCGACGAATGGGCGAGTGCCGAGGAGCGCGAACGCCTCTGGGCGCTGGAGGACCAGCGCGACGAGAAGCGCGCAGCGAGCAACCGGGCCTTCTGCAAGGCGGTCATCCATTATCGACAGGCGATCGCCCACGATCCCGACGCCGATCGAGCCGAGGAGGGATTGGCGGATCTGTACTGGACGCGACTGCGTCGGGCGGAAAAGCGCGGGGCCGACCGCGCCGCGCTGTACTTCAAGTCACTGCTGGAACACCACGATCCGGGCAAATACGAGGATCGCCTGGAGGAACAGGTCGATCTCGACGTCGCGAGCTCCCCCGCCGACGTCTCGACGACACTCGCCAGATACGAGACGTCCAATCGACGGCTGATTCCGGGGAATCGCGAGTCGCTCGGCACCACGCCGACCCGCGCCGAGTCCGTCGCCTTCGGCAGCTATCTGCTCGAGTTCGCCCCGTCCGACCGACCGAACGTCCGCCGACCGGTCGACGTCGACCGCGAGACCGAACGGACCATCGACGTCCGCCTGCCGCCGGCGTCGGCGAAACGAGAGGGGTTCGTCTACGTCCCCGCCGGGGACTACCTGACCGGCGGCGACCCGGACGCGTTCGACCCGAGCCCCCCCGAACGGATCCACGTCGGCGGCTTCTTCTGTGCACGGTTCCCGGTCACGTTCGGCGAGTACCTGGCGTGGTTCAACGAACTGTACGACGAATACGGCGAGGCCGCGATGGAACGCGCCCCGCAGACCCGGCAGGCCGAGGGGCTGCTGGTACGCTACGACGAGGAGAGCGGCCGCTGGGTCCCCGACGAGATTCTGATCGAGGGCACCGCCCGCGAGCGGTATCCCGAGGGCGAGGGGCACGAGTTCGACCTGCCCGTCCTGGGGATCCGGGCGGAAGACGCCGAAGCTTACTGCCGGTGGCGGTCGGAACGCGACGGCCGCGACTACCGGTTGCCGACCGCCGACGAACTCGAGAAGGCGGGGCGCGGTGTGGACGGACGGTACTTCCCCTGGGGAAACGACTTCGTCGAGACGTACTGCAAAATGCGGGACTCTCGCCCGGAGAATCCGCCCCAGCCCGAACCGGTCGGCGCCTTCGAGGAGGACGTCTCCCCCTACGGCGTCCGCGACCTCGCCGGCGGCGTGAAGCGCGCCGAGTCCACCAGCTCCTTGACGGCCGACGCCGGCCGCTCGATGACCTCGCCGGCGGCGTGCAGGAGTGGTGCGCAAACCCCGGCAGCGACGACGACCACCGCACGGTCAAAGGAGGGAGCTGGAACCTCGACGCCCGGCTCTGTCGCCTCGCCAGCTCGGTCGACGTCCTCGCCGCCGCCCGGACCGCCAAGATCGGGTTTCGGCTCGTCTACGATGCGCCAGCCCGCTGATGCTCTGAGCCGCTGCATCCGGGTGCGACGACGGCTTCCACACTCTGCACCGGGAGCGCAGGGCGAGAAGCGAGACGCAAGACGCCTGATTCGAGTAAGCCGTCACGGATCACTTCATCCGAGCAGTGGAGTCTCCGCGGCCGCTCGGACATGGCGATGAAGCAGCTCCCGTCGGAAACATACGACTGTCACTGCTGTCAGCTGTACGGCTCGAGCGCCCGGATCAGACCCGCGATCAACCGGTCGGTCGTACGGAGTAACAAATCGAGCTCGCGCGCTTGCTCTTCCGAGAGATAACCGACCCGAAGTGCAATTTCGACTCGGGTATCGACCTCGCTGAGCGAGCCGCGAGCGATATGTAGAAACCGCGCGTAGTCTCGGTCGCTTCCCCGCGAAGCACCCTCCGCGATGTTGCTCGGCACGCTGCTGGCGGCCGTTCGCAACTGCGTCGTCAACTCGTACCGTTCGGCGTCCGGAAACCGGGCTGTCAGGCCGTACACTTCGGATGCGAGTTCGATGGCCGCCTGCCACGCCTTCAACTTTCGATGCGGTTTCTCCATCGAGACCGCTCCTACCGAGAGGGTAGCCTTCTCGCGTCTCGCGACTTGCGTCTCGCCGACCACGTACCCGCTCATGTAGCGACGACTCTCAGGCGGTCCCGAACGATCGCCCCGGCCCCGACCGCTCCAGATCCCGGTCGAGACAGCGATACTGCACCGCTTCGGAGAGGTGGGTCGCCTCGATCGAATCGGCCCCCTCGAGATCGGCGATCGTCCGAGCGACCTTCAGGATCCGGTCGTACGCTCGCGCACTCATCCCGAGCGTGTCGACGACCTCCTCGAGCAAGTCGTGGCCGACCTCGTCGACCTCGCAGTAGTCCTGGAGATCGGAGGCACGCATCTGTGAATTCGAGAAGCCGTCGTCTCCCTCGAACCGCTCGGCCTGTCGGTCGCGGGCGCGCTGAACACGCTGCCGGATCACACTGGAGGGCTCGCCCCGGCGGCGCTCCTTCAACTTCCGATACGGCACGGTCGGCACCTCGACGTGGATGTCGATGCGATCCATCAGCGGCCCGGAGATCTTGTTTCGATAGCGCTGGACCTCGTCCACCGAACAGCTGCAATCGTTCTGATCGGACCCGAAGTACCCGCACCGGCACGGGTTCATCGCCGCCACGAGCATCACGTTCGCCGGATAGGTCAACGTCGTCAGACTGCGACTGATCGTCACTTCGCCCTCCTCGAGCGGCTGGCGGAGCACCTCGAGGACGTTGCGCTGGAACTCCGGCAGCTCGTCGAGAAACAACACCCCGTTGTGGGCGAGCGTCACCTCTCCCGGCTCGGGCACGCCGGAGCCTCCGCCGACGACCCCGACGTTGCTGATCGTGTGGTGCGGGCTCCGAAACGGGCGCCGCTCGATCAACCCCTGATGCTCGCCCAGCTGTCCAGTCACACTGTAGATCTTCGTCGTCTCCAGCGCCTCCTCGAAGGTCATCCTCGGAAGGATCGTCGGAAGGCGCTTGGCGAGCATCGACTTCCCCGAACCGGGCGGGCCGACCAGCAAGACGTTGTGCCCGCCCGCCGCCGCGACCTCCAGCGCCCGTTTGACTGCGCCCTGGCCCGCGACCTCGTCGAAATCGACCGGGTACCGCGCACCGAACGCCTCGTCGCTCGGTCGCTGGGCGACCACCGGCTCCAGCTCGCATTCCCCGCGCATGTGAGCCGTCAGTTCGGTCAGGTGATCGACCGCGAGCACCTCGATGTCGGAGACGACGGCCGCCTCCGGAGCATTGGCCCGGGGAAGCACGATGCCTCGATACCCCCGATCGCGAGCCAGCGCAGCCAGCGGCAGCGCCCCCTCGACCGAGCGGACTTCCCCGTTCAGCCCGAGCTCCCCGACCAACAGGTAGTCGGCCAGATCGCGGCCGTCCCGTTCCAGTGGAACCTGTTCCTCCGCCCCCAGAATCCCCATCGCCATCGGCAGGTCGAACGCCGTTCCATCCTTTCGGACGTCGGCCGGGGCGAGGTTGACCGTCAGTTTGCGGGTGGGGAACTCGAAACCGGCGTTGTCCAGCGCCGACGGGAGCCGCACGCGGGCCTCGCGGACGGCACTCTCGGGGAGGCCGACGATCTGAAAGACCTGGATCCCGCGAGAGACGTCGATTTCGACCTCGACCTCGTAGGCGTCGATTCCGAGCACGGCACCGGACCGGATCCGCGACAGCATCGCTCCTCCTCGTAGGCGGCGACTTCGACTCGGGTGCACCTGTCGGCACACCCCTCCATGTCTGTGATCGCGGTTTCACCGCCGAGCGTTGCGTCCAATTTGCGCTCCCGCCCTCACCGGCGACGGTACGACCTCGACCTCCGAGATGCTGGCGCACTCCTCCCGGAGCTCTTACACTTTCGAACACGCTCGAACTGCCGACACCTCTCAGTCACGGGGACCGTGCCCGATGGAACAGCTGGAGATCGATTCGCAGCTCGAACCGAAACTGCTCGAAGCGCTGGGCGGCGTTCCCCACTTCGAGGATCTGGACGACGATCACATCCGCACCATCTGCGGACGCGCGACCGCCTATCGGTACGACGAGGGACAGACGATCATCTCGGCCGGTGAACCGTCGGACTCGTTCATGTTGTTGCTGCACGGAACGGCGTCGGTTCACCTCCCCGGGGCGGGACTCGATCGCGGCGACCGCGTTCTCGCCCTCTGATTCGTCGACGGGGGCGAGAT
>JBDGRG010000121.1:1828-5525 GCA_042218355.1 Bradymonadaceae bacterium | reverse complement strand
CGCGTCGCGGAACTCGAGGCGGTGGACACCCTCGGTGAGATCGGGTTGCTGCTGGACGACGAGCGGACCGCGACGGTCGTCGCGCGGAGCGCGGTCACCATCCTCGAATTCGGCCCGGAGGTCTTCCGGACGATGTACAAGAACGTCCCCACGTTCGGGCTCGGCGTCAGCCGGACACTGGCCGAGCGCCTGCGCCGGACCTCCCACCGTCTTCCGGTGCCCGATGCCGACGTCGACGACGAAGAAGCAACGCCGTCGGAGGATCTGATCGATCGACTCCCCCAGCCCTTCATGGAGCGCCACCGGGTCGTCCCGCTGTCGATCGACGACGAGCGCGTCGAGCTGGGGGTCGTCGACGATCCGTCGAGCCAGTTGCTGTCGGCCGTCCAGGAACAATTCCCGGGGCTGGAGATCGAGCCGAAGCGGATTTCGCTGCAGGTCTTCAACCGGGCCTTCGAGAACCGAGCCGGGAGTGGAACCTGGGACCGACTGCCGACCGACATCCTCGAGAGTGCCGAGACGATCGACGACGACGAGGAGAGCCTGCCGACCATCGAGCCGGAGGCCGAGGCGGGCACCGACGACGACCTCCCGCGCAAACTGAATCAGCTCCTGCTTCGGACGGTCAGCGAGGGGGCGACCGACCTGCATCTGTCGGCCGACCAGCGGCCGCGATGGCGGATCGACGGCCAGATCCACGAACTCGAGGACAGCGCTCCCATGGGCACCGCGGAGGTCCAACAACTCCTCGAACCGGTCATGACGGAGGGAGATGTCGAGGAATTCCGCGACCAGGGCGACGTCGACTTCGGTCTCTCGGTGGAGGGGCTGTCGCGCTTCCGGGTCAACATGTTCGTCGACCACAACGGCGTCGGTGCGGTCTTCCGGCAGATCCCCAGCGAGATCATGACGATCGATCAGCTCGGGCTGCCGGAGGTCGTCAAGCATCTCGCGGAGCAGCCGAAGGGGCTCGTGCTGGTGACGGGCCCGACCAGCTCGGGAAAGATGACCACCATCGCGGCGATGCTCGACCACATCAATCGCCGGCGGCGCGAACACATCATCACCATCGAGGACCCCGTCGAATACCTCCACGAGAGCCATCGATCGCTGGTGAATCAGCGCGAGGTGGGGGTGCACACCGAGAGCTTCGCGACCGCGCTGCGAGCCGCTCTTCGCGAGGACCCCGACGTCATCCTGGTCGGCGAGCTGCGGGACCTCGAGACGCTTCGGACGGCGATCGAGACGGCCAATACCGGCCATCTGGTCTTCGGGTCGCTCCACACGTCGACCGCTGCCACCACGATCGACCGCATTCTCGGGCTGTTCCCCGCCGACGAGGAGGAGCAGGTCCGGAGCACGCTCGCCGAGGGGCTTCGGGGTGTGATCTCACAGGTGCTGTGTCGGCGCCGGGGCGGCGGGCAGATCGCCGCCTACGAGACGATGATCTGCAATCACGCCATCGCCAACCTGATCCGCGAGAGCAAGACGCACCAGATTCCCCAGGCGATGCAATCACACCGCGATCAGGGCAACATCCTGTTGAATGAGACCCTCGCCGAATACGTCCGACGGGGGACCGTCGACTTCCGGGAGGCGGCCAGCCAGTCGATCGACCGGTCGGACCTGGCCAAACGGCTGGGACGTGAATCGGACGGCCGCTTCTAAAGAGCCAACCACGTGACCGATCTCGAACACCGGCATCAGACGGCCGGCTGCTGCGCCGCCGCGCTTCGGAGACGCCCCCCTTTGGAGTCGATGCGTTCCCCCGGACCGCCCTCGAGCCGATACTCATCTCGCGGGGCCCCGGACGGCCGTGGGCTCGGTCTCCCGGCCGTTCCCGCCCCCCTGTCGACGAATCAGGCAGGCTCGACGATCGACGTGATCTTCCAGCCCTCGCTCTCGGGCGAGCTGACGATCTTGACGTCCCGATCGATCTGGTCGCGCAGTTCCTCGATGGTCTCCTCGAGCTTCTCGCGCCAGCGGTCGGTGTACTTCCGCTCGCGCCCCCGCATCTGGATGACCAGCTTGACCTGATTCCCCTTGTCGAGGAAGTCGACGGCCCGGTCGAGCTTGGTCTGCAGGTCGTGGTCGCTGGTCTTCGGGCGAAACCGCAACGTCTTCAGCGAGACGTTGTCCGACTTGCTGCTCTTTTTCTTGGACTGCTCGTACTTGAACTTCCCGTAGTCCATGATCTTGCAGACCACGGGGTCGGCCTGCGGGGCGACCTCGACGAGGTCCAGATCGTAATCGTCGGCCTTGTCGAGGGCGTCGTCGACGTCCATCACCCCGATCTGTTCACCGTCGGGATCGACGACACGAACCTGATCGTCTCGGATCTGTTTGTTGACCCTGCGCGAATCGTCGTCTCGATTTCGGCGGTTTCGTGCACTAATAGCGACTCGTTCCCTTGGTGCAGAGTAGCTTGCGATTCGTCCGCGAGGACGCGTTGCGTGCCCTCTCCGGCGGCTCGACGTCCGAAACGACTCCGGTTGTGCCGATCCGGGCAGTCCCGCCGGCTGGGCTTCTCCGAAGTACGAGTGTCGTATAACACAACGACCCGCCCATTTCATCCTGTTCGCGGCCGACCCGCGCCGTGGGTCTGATCGGAAACCGGGGAAATCGTCGCCGCCAGCCGAGAGCAGCGTCGACCGCGCTTCGAGCGCCCTGACGCGACCGCCCGTTCAGAGCGGGAAGCTCTGGCGACGCTTCCCCTAGCATGTTCTGGAGCGGTCATCCTCCGCAGACGGATCAGACCTCGAACCCCCGCTGTCCGCAGACGCCGGGGGGCTTCGGATGCGACCGCGACCCGTCGGCCACGACGATGCGACGCCGGTGCGGCGGGGGCCCGATACCGCTCCGGCCGATCACTCGTGAACGCCCCCGCGAGCCTCTCCGTGCTTGCGGTACGAGACCCTCCTCGATAATGTGCGGAGCCAGGAATCGACGTCGGGTTGTCAGGCCATTCGATTCCGCGGCCCTCTGCGCGGAATCGTCGCCCCGCCCGACATCGTGCAGTGTGCAGTTCGGCCGCGCCGGCTGGCCCGGCACTCGCGGCCCCGGCCGAGTCCATCCCGCCGACCGCCGGTGGACGCCGGAAACGGACGGGGTCGGCTCGCGAAGACCCGTCTCGGACCCTCCACGGGAGTCACATCGGTGGTTGACCGACGTCCGACGGTCGCATTGCTCGCCGCGCTGTGGGTACTCGCGTGGGCTGTGCCGGCACCGGCCCAAAGCCAGCTGCCCGGCTCGGTCCCGACCCAGCAATTCCATCCCGTCCCCGGGGGCGACAACAACTTCGTGTCGGTCTCCGGCACCGACGTACTGGGGCATTTGCGGTTCTCGGCCGGGGGCTACCTCAACTACTCGTATCGCCCCCTGGTCCTCGACTCCGTCGTCGGTGACCGCCAGGTCGAGATCATCGAACATCAGCTGCAGGCCGATCTCCTCGGTGCCATCGGACTGTTCGACGTCCTGGAACTGGGCATCCGCGCCCCGTTCACGCTCTACCAGCAGCCCGGCGACTCCTCGGGTGGCCTCTCCGCCCCGGAACTGAGTGCGCTCGCCGCGCTCGCGATCCTGCTCACGGCCTTCATCGTGGCCGGCCGTGGTTTCGGGGTGCGAGAATGGCTGGGCTCGCTCGCGCCCTTTAAGCTCATCATCCCGATTATCTTTCTCCTGAATGCCTGGTTTTACG
>JBDGRG010000121.1:0-1818 GCA_042218355.1 Bradymonadaceae bacterium | reverse complement strand
CTGTATCCGAAATGGCGGATCGCCGGCGCCACCCCCGGGCTGGCGGTCGCCCTGGTCGTCCCGACCACCCTCCCCACCGGGGACGAGGACAACCTGCAGGGCAACGAGTCGGTGACGGTGCGCCCTCGGATCGCCGCGGACGTCACGCTGGCCAGCGGCACCCGGTTCGGGGCCAATCTCGGGTACGTGGTCCGACCGAACCGCCAGCAGTTCATGAACGTCGACGTCGGCCATCAGTTCGCATTCAAGGCCGCCTGGGAACAGCCGATCGTCACCGGCCAATGGGCGTTTCTGACCGAGATCTACGGAAAGACGGGCCTCGACCCGCAGATCCAGCAGGTCGAGGCCGAGGAAGTTCCCCTCGAACTGATTCTCGGGGGTCGATGGTGGCCCGCCGAGACACACTCGTTGACCTTCGGGGCGGGCCCCGGGCTGACCGTCGGATACGGAACGCCGACGTTCCGAGCCTTCGTCGGATACTCGTACACCCAGAGTCCCGAGTCGGATTCCGACGGCGACGGTCTCGTCGACGCGAACGACGAGTGCCCGGGCACCCGGGAGGACCGCGACGGTTATCGCGACGACGACGGATGCCCGGACCGCGACAACGACGGCGACGGCCTCGAGGACGAGAACGACGCCTGTCCCTCGGTCGCCGAGGACGACGACGGATACCAGGACGACGACGGCTGTCCCGACCCCGACAACGACGGCGACGGGCTGGACGACGGCGAGGACGAGTGCGCCGACGAGGCCGAGGACTTCGACGGATTCGAGGATGGCGACGGCTGTCCCGACCCCGACAACGACACCGACGGCATCGACGACCCCGACGACCAGTGCCCGGGCGAGAAGGAGGTCTACAACGGCGTCCGGGACGACGACGGCTGTCCCGACCAAGGGGAGGCCGGCGTCGAGGTGACCCGCGAGAAGCTGGTCATCAAGGAGAAGGTGTTCTTCGAGTACGACCGGGCGACGATCCGCAAGAAGAGCCACAGCATCCTGGAGCAGGTCGCGGGTGTCATCCGCTCGCACCCGAACATTGCGCTGGTCGAGATTCAGGGGCACACCGACGCTCGGGGCACGAAGAAGTACAACTACGAGCTCTCCCAGAAGCGCGCCGAGGCGGTCAAGGACTTCCTCGTCGACGAGGGTGTCGATCCCGACCGGCTGCGAGCGGTCGGTTACGGCGAGTCCGACCCGCAGGTGCCCAACGACAGCCGCGAAGCGATGGCCAAGAACCGGCGGGTCGAATTCATTATCCACCAGGAGAAGACGGAGATCGAGCCCCCCGATCTGGAGGAGATGAAGGAGTTGAAGCCGGACGTCGAGGGACTGGAGAGACCCGAGCCCTCCGGCCCCTCTGACGCGCCGACGGACGGAACCTCGGAGTCGGAACAGGGAGCCGACTCCGAGGGGGAAACGACCAGCGACGCCACGGAGTCGGACGGGAATGAAGAGACGATGACGTTCGACCCCTCGACGTCCGACTCGAGCTCCGAGGGCGGCGGCTCGGACGGCTCGTCGTCCGGAGACGACGCCAGCCAGTCCGATGGCTCGACCTCCGGAGACGGCGGCGGGTCCGACGACTCGTCCTCCGGAAAGGAGAGCGACAAATCGGGAGAGTTGCCCTCCTGGTTCGAGGAATGAGCGCTCGCCCGCGCCGCCCGACCCGCCGGTGCGGGCGGCGTCTTCTTCGACGCATCCGCTAGAGGCCCAGTTATGAGCCGACGTTCGACGACATGCGAGCCGCCCGGGATGCGGCGCCCGGGGCCGGCCGGGCTGCTCGCCGGACTCGTAGTCCTCCTGCTCGCCGCG
>JBDGRG010000120.1:0-7760 GCA_042218355.1 Bradymonadaceae bacterium | reverse complement strand
CGTACACCTGGTCCTGCTGGTCCTGGTCCGCCATGTCGATGAAGTCGATGATGATGATTCCGCCGATGCTGCGCAGCCGGATCTGGTAGACGACCTCCTTGGCCGCCTCCATGTTCGTCCGGAAGATCGTCTCTTCCTGGCTCTCGCTGCCCGTGAAACTGCCCGAATTGACGTCGATCGTGGTCAGCGCTTCGGTGCGGTCGATGATCAGATGGCCGCCCGATTCCAGTTCGACCTCCCGCGACAGCGCCCGCTCGATCTCGGACTCGATCCCGTAGGCGTCGAAGACCGGCTCGTCCCGGTCGTACAGCTCGACTCGCCCCTTGAAATCGGGAATGAAGTGGTCGATGAAATCGGTGACGCGCTCGTGAGCGTCCTCGTCGTCGACGATCAGCGAGTCGAAGTCCGAGGTGAACAGGTCCCGGGTCGCCCGGACCAGCAGATCGGGCTCCTCGTAGAGCAGATACGGGGCGGAGACGTCCTGAAATTTGCCGAGCATCTTCGTCCACAGCTCGGCCAGCGTCTCGATGTCGCGGCGGATCTTCTCGGCGTCGACGCCCTTGCTGGCGGTGCGGACGATGAAACCCGTCCCGTCCGGTCGCGCGTCACGGACGACGTCCTTCAGCCGCGATCGCTCCTCGTTCGAATCGATCTGCCGCGAGACCCCGATGTGCGAGACCGTCGGCATGAAGACGACGTATCGGCCGGGGATCGAGATCTTCCCCGTCAACCGTGCCCCCTTGGTGCCGATCGGTTCCTTGTCGGCCTGGACGAGGATCTCGTCGCCCTGATGGAGGACGTCCGTGATGTCGGGCTTGCCGCGGTTGTCGTCCTGCGACGGGGGCGGCCAGGGATCGTCACCGCCGGCGACCGCCTTCACGTCCTTGCTGAAATCGTAGAAGTCACTGACGTGCAGAAAGCCGGCTTCCTCCTGCGCAACGTCGACGAACGCCGCCTGCAGGCCCTGGACGACACGTCGGACCTTGCCCTTGTAGATGTTGTTGACGATGTCGCGGTCGCGCTTCCGTTCGATCTGAAATTCGCTGAGGATTCCGTCCTCGACCAGCGCGACACGCGTCTCCGAACTCGTGGTGTTGACGACCAGACTGTTGGACATGGAACTCCAGTATGAGGCTGGCCGGCCGTCGCACTCGCCCTCGGCGACCGCGCCCCGCACGCGAGTGAGCTCACCCGCGACGGGGCGAGCACGGTGGCGGGGGCGGCCGCTGGCGACCCGAACGTCGGCGCGACGACACCGCCAGCGGGCGGCGTCGCCGCTGACAGGCCGCAGGCTCGACGGCCCGCACCAACCGCGGGGCCGAGCGCGTGTGGCCGAAGGGGCCGATACGGGAGCGAACGACCGGTCTCGCCGTTCGTGTGAGTCGACTAATGGCTCGGTGCACCTCGCGCCACTCGCGGAACGGGACATCGCCGTCCGGCAGCGATCGTCGTGCCGATTCGCCGGGAGGCGCGCCCTCCGCTCGGGGGAACGAAGTGCAGAACATTCGATGATCGACCGATCCGTCCGCCGCTCCGGTTGCAACGGGTCTCTCTGTGCCTCAGCGGGAGGGGCGGACGGACGCGTTGCTCCGTCCGCGTCCGGGGGAGGGCGAGCCAAATCGACTGCACGGAGCGGGCCTCGCCCGCTCGACATCGCCATCTGCGAGGCGGCCACCGCTCCCCGAACGTCGCGCCGACGTTAACACAGCTGCCCGGGACACGCCAGCTGGCGGGCGGTTGACAGCGTCCGCTCGGTGCGTTTAATTGATCCTGTCGACGCGGATTCGGAGGTCGGGAGGCGTGCGAGGATTCCGTATGTACGGGAATGCTCGACCGTCCGCGACTGTCTCACAGATGACGAGGACGAACCTCCGGCCGTCCCGATCGGCCGAGCCCCGCCTTTCATCGCAGTGATTCCGCGTTTTTGATTCGACATTCCCATCCGCAATAGCGGTCGGCGCCCCCGTCGTGTCCGGAGGAGATCGCCCTGACGGGAGCGGATCACCCGAACCAACGGACCCGCCCGCTGCGTCCGGTACTACCGACATGCGACGACTCTGCAGACTTCACCCCGCGCACGAGGCCGGGCGGCACGCCGACGACACGGTGTCGCCCCCGGTGACCGTGCCGGTGGCCGGGGAGGCAGCGGGTCGATGACCCCGCCGTCCACCGCCGAGTCCACCTGTTGGTGCCCGATCGAAGCATGTCGTCGGGGGCGTGCGGAGGACCGCTGCTCGACTGGTGAGACGTCGGTCTCCGGGGCGAACCCGTCGAGCGAGGACATCGAACCGAACGAGATCGACTCACCGATTGACATCGTCGACTGACACTGCTTCGCGATCGAGAGGAGTACACGCCATGAACATGGCCGAGCTGAAAGAGAAGGAGATGGGGGAGTTGACCGAGATGGCCCGGGACGTCGGCATCGACGAGCCGGGGAACCAGCGCAAACAGGATCTGATCTTCGATCTCCTCGAAAAGAAGACCGAGGAGAACGGGGATATCTACGGCGAGGGCGTGCTCGAGGTCCTCCCCGACGGATTCGGCTTTCTGCGCGCCCCGGACTACAATTACCTGCCCGGTCCGGACGACATCTACGTCTCGCCCAGCCAGATTCGCCGGTTCAATCTCAAGACCGGCGACACCGTCAGCGGGGAGATCCGCCCGCCGAAGGACGACGAGCGGTACTTCGCGCTGTTGAAGGTCGAAGCGATCAACGGCGAAGATCCGGAGAAGGCCGAAAAACGGATCATGTTCGAGAATCTGACGCCGCTCTACCCGATGGAGCGGCTCGAGCTCGAATGTGAACCGGACAACTACACGCTGCGGATCATGGATCTGCTCACTCCCGTCGGGAAGGGCCAGCGGGGGCTGATCGTCTCTCCCCCCCGGGCGGGCAAGACGGTGATGCTGCAGAACACCGCCAACGCGATCACCGAGAACCACCCCGAGGCCGAGCTGATCGTCCTGCTGATCGACGAGCGGCCCGAGGAGGTCACCGACATGGAACGGACCGTCGACGGCGAGGTCATCTCCTCGACGTTCGACGAACCCGCCGACCGGCACGTCCAGGTCGCCGAGATGGTGCTCGACAAGGCCAAGCGGCTGGTCGAGCACGACCGCGACGTCGTCATTCTGCTCGACTCCATCACGCGGCTGGCGCGTGCGTACAACACGGTCGTGCCGCCCTCGGGGAAAATCCTCTCCGGTGGTGTCGACTCGAACGCGCTTCACAAACCGAAGAACTTCTTCGGGGCGGCGCGGTACATCGAGGACGGCGGCAGCCTGACGATCGTGGCGACCGCGCTGATCGATACCGGCAGCCGGATGGACGAGGTGATCTTCGAGGAGTTCAAGGGGACCGGTAACTGCGAGATCCACCTCAACCGCAAGCTGATGGAAAAACGGATCTTTCCGTGCATGGACATCCAGAAGTCCGGCACGCGGAAGGAGGAGCTGCTGCTCAGCGACGCCACGCTCAAGCGCGTGCGGGCGCTCCGCCGGGTCCTGCATCCGCTGAACGTCGTCGACTCCATGGAGTTCGTGCTCGAGAAGATGGAGAAGACGAAGAACAACGAGGAGTTCCTCGCCAAGATGAACCAGAACTGACGTCGGTCCGCCGGTTCCGGTCCTCGAGTCGTTCGACGGGGCGCGATGTTTGAGGAACTCGAAGAGGTCGAACAGCGCTATCGGGAGCTGAACAGTCGGCTCGCCGACCCGGACGTCGCCGACGATCCGGAGACGTACCAGAAACTGGCCAAGGAGCACGCGCAGCTCGAGGAGGTCGTCGAGCTGTACGACCAGTACCGCGAGGTCGAACGCGAGCTCGAGGAGAACCGCGAGCTGAGCCGCGACGACGACGAGGCGATCCGCGAGATGGCCCGTCGGGAAGTCGACCGACTCGAGGAGGACCGTGCCCGGCTCGAGGACCAGCTGAAGGAGCTGCTGGTCCCCGAAGATCCGATGGACGAGAAGGATACTCTGCTCGAAATTCGCGCCGGGACCGGCGGGGAGGAGGCCGCTCTCTTCGCCGCGGATCTGTTCCGGATGTATTCGCGGTACGCCGAGGAGAAGGGCTGGGACCTCGACATCGTCGACAGCAATACCACCGGCAAGGGCGGCTTCAAGGAGATCATCGCGCTGATCGAGGGCGACGACGTCTACCGCCACCTGAAGTACGAGGCGGGTGTGCATCGCGTCCAACGGGTGCCCGAAACCGAGAGTTCCGGGCGGATTCATACCTCGGCGGTGACCGTGGCGGTCCTCCCCGAGGCCCGTGACGTCGACGTCGAGATCGATCCGGCCGATCTGGAGGTCGAGAGCTTTCGGTCCAGCGGACCCGGGGGCCAGCACGCCAACACCACCGACTCGGCGATCCGAGTCGAGCACCTCCCCACCGGAACCGTGGTGACCTGCCAGGACGAGGCCAGCCAGCACAAGAACAAGGCAAAGGCGATGCGTGTGCTCTCGGCTCGCCTGTTGGAGAAGAAGCGCGAGGAGCAACAGCGCGAACGGGCCGAGAGCCGGCGCGGACAGGTCGGGTCCGGAGATCGTTCCGAGCGGATCCGCACCTACAACTTCCCGCAGTCCCGGATCACCGATCACCGCATCGATCACACCACCTACCGGCTCGAACAGGTTCTCGACGGCGACGTCGACGAAGTGCTCGACCCCCTGCAGACCCACTACCGGGCCGAAGCCCTCAAGCAGATGGAGGAGGGAGAGATCGATCCGCTGGAGTTGGCGCGGCCGCAGACCTAGCGGCCATTGGGCCATTGGGCGAGTGGGCGATTGGGCCTGCGCCGGTGGCGTGCGGCACGTCGTGACTCGTCGGTGAAAGCCGGCGATTTGTACGAACGCTCATTCGAGCCCGCTTGTCGAACCATCGAGTCATCCATCTCGGGATAGCGGAGCACTGAATCCACGGGTATCGAGACACTCGGAACCCGTAGCGAGGCGATGGTTGTGCGATTGTAGCCCAATCGCCCAATCGCCTACTCGCCTACTTGCCCTCGTCGAACGTCACGCACGATCGACGCCACCTCGCCCTGCCGGACCAGATCGGCTGCGCGCTCCAAATCGGGTGCGAGCACTCGGTCCTCGTCGAGAAACTCGACGTGCTCGCGTAACAGCTCGCGCAGCGCGTCCGTCCCGTCGCCCGGCTCGAAGCCCTGTCGCCGCCTCAGATCGAGTGCCTGCGCCGCGGTGACGAGTTCGATTCCGAGGATCCGCGCGGTGTTCTCCGCCATCTGTGCGGCGTGCAGGGCCGCGTGCATGCCCATCGAGACGTGGTCCTCCATATTGGCGCTCGTCGGGATCGAATCGACGGACGCCGGGAACGCTTGGGACTTGTTCTCCGAGACCGTCGCCGCTGCGACGTACTGGGGGATCATCATGCCGGAGTTCAGCCCCGGCTCCTCGGTCAAAAACGGCGGGAGCCCCTCCGAGTGGTCCGCATCGGTCAGCTTCGCGCAGCGCCGCTCGGCGATGTTTCCCAGCTCGGCGATCGCCGTCTTGAGGTAGTCGAGCGCCAGCGCGACCGGCTGCCCGTGAAAATTCCCCCCCGAGAGGATCGCACCCGAGTCGTCGTCCTCCGGCGGGAAGACCAGCGGGTTGTCCGTGACGGCGTTGGCCTCGGTCTCGAGGACTTGCTCGACGTGGCGCGCTGCGTCGCGACTCGCCCCGTGAACTTGAGGGAGACACCGCAGGCAGTACGAGTCCTGGACGAAGTCCTGTTTTCCCTCGACCTCGCCCTCCTCGGCGCCGACGAGCTCGCTGCCGACGAGCATCGATCGGACCGTCCGCGCCGAGGCGGACTGGCCGTCGCTTCCCCTCAATCGATGCAACCTCGGGTCGAGCGCGTCGCGCCGGCCGGCGCACGCCTCGAGGCTCATCGCTCCGATCCCGTCGGCCGCCACGAGGAGGTCGCGGAGCCGGAGGGCGGCGACGACCCCGAGAGCCGTCTGCGCCTGGGTCCCGTTCAGCAGGGCGAGCCCCTCCTTGTAGGTCAAGTCGACCGGATCGAGTCCCGCACGCTCCAACCCCTCGTCGCCGTCGACCCGCTCGCCGTCGACCATGACTTCGCCCTCGCCGATCAGCGGGAGCGCCATGTGGGCGAGTGGGCAGAGATCGCCGCTGGCTCCGACCGAACCGTATCGCGGCACGATCGGATGAACTTCCTCTTCGAGCAGGAGGAGCAGCGTCTCGACGGTCTCGGCCCGAATCCCGGAGTGTCCTCCCGCTAGCGCATTTGCGCGGAGAATCATCATCGCGCGAACCACCGGGACCGGCAGCGCGTCGCCGACGCCTGCCGCGTGGCTTCTGAGCAGACGTTCCTGAAGTCGTTCGGCGTCTCCGGGATCGACGCGGCGGTCGCGGTTCGCGCCGAATCCGGTGGTCACACCGTAGACCGCTTCGCCGCTTCGGGCCCGCTGCTGGATGAAGTCCGCAGATGCGGTCATCGCTTCGCGCGATTCCGGACTCAGTTCCACGGATTCTCGGCCGAAGACGACGGCTTCGAGGTCGTCGAGCGTCAGCTGTCGGTCGCCTATCTTCATCGGTCGAATGGTCGAGCTAAAAGTTATGAACGATGACGAGTTCCGTCGGCCGCGCCGTTGGAATCGATCCCGGGGCCGTAGCCGTAACCGTCTCCGGGGAGACGAATCCTCGGCGTCACGCGTCTGCGTCGACGCGCCCGCCCCGGTGTTCTCGCAGTCGCCGGGGGAAAAGCCGCGTCGGCCGGCCGAACTCCCCTCTCGTCGGGGCCCACGCGACGCGGCGTTCCGGGTGAGCCCGATCTCGGGCAGCCAACCCGGTTTACACCTGCGCCACTGCGATGGCCATCGCGACCCACCCGACGATCAGCGCGAGCCCCCCGATCGGCGTGATGGCGCCCAGCCAATCGGTGTCGGTCCAGACCAGCAGATACAGCGAGCCCGAGAAGACGACGGTTCCTCCGATCCAGGCCCAGCCCGCCGTCGACAGAGCTGCACCGACCCACTCACCGCCTCTGGTCCCCGCTGCGAGTAGCGCGAGCGCGTGGTACATCTGGTAGCGGGCGGCCGTGTTCCAGGTCTCGAGTGCGTCGGGCTCGAGGCGGGATTCGAGGCCGTGTGCTCCGAACGCGCCCGCAGCGACGGCGAGCGCTCCGAGGACGGCTCCAGCGATGGCGAAGAGTTTCATGGGCGCTCCGTTCGGTGCGTCGGTGCGGGCTGGGTTCCGGCATCGGCGGGCGTTGCTCCGCCGGCGTCGGGTTCGGCGAGTGCCGGGAGCATGCGGTCGAATGTCCGAAGCGCCTCGCCCGAGACTCGCCGTCGATCGGAGGTCGGCGCCAGTTTGGCCGCTTCGCGGGCGGTGAACGCGACGGCGCGCGCGAGTCGATGGGCGTCGGCCAGGTCGGTCGTGCGGGCGCGATACGATGGCTCGGACATCGGCACGGCGCGGCGGCGTTCGCCGGGCGACGCCCCGAGAAGGTCGGCAACGAAGACACTGCGGCGGTCGCTCGTGTCGGCGCGCTCCGGGGCGTGAATGCGGACCGCGCCCCGCTGTGCGAGCGGAATGGCATCGACCGTCGAGGTCACCCGGGGGCCCGAATGCGGGTCGAAGTACGCGTAGGTGACGCCCTCGGCGTCGACCTCGAATCGAAAACCATCCCTGTCCCCCGGCTGGTCTTCCCGTTTGCAGGAGAGGAGGCCGGCAGCCAGGACGAGTGAGAGAGCGGCTAGGAGCGTGTTGCGCATAGCGGACCGAGACAGGAGCGA
>JBDGRG010000012.1:4537-6492 GCA_042218355.1 Bradymonadaceae bacterium | reverse complement strand
CTGTGGCGACACGACGTCGGCGGCAGGTGAGGCGGCCCGCGTCCGCGAACTTCCGTGCCGGGTCGAGGCCTATGCCCGCGACCTGTACGATGCACTCCACGATCTGGACCGGCACTGCGATCGAATCGTCGTCGAACCGCCCCCGCGCGAACCTCGCTGGCGGGCGGTCTGGAATCGACTCCGTCGCGCCGCGCGTTAACCCCGGCCTCCCGATCGTCGCACGGCTGCCGGCCCCCCTCCTGGCGCGTCCCGGCCCGCTGTCCGGTGTCGCGGCGGTCCGTGCGCGAAAGCGCTCGCCCGCGTCCGCGCTCCGTAGCTTGACGCTCTCGGGGGAAGGGCGTAGTCAACCAGCCTGTGGATGGGTGCACCCGCGGGCCCTCGAATGGCAACCTTACTGATTTGGACTCGGAGCCCCGATGAACGAAGCGAATGCGATCGAAGGCGACCGTCGCCGCGAGCGAAAGCGCAACATGTACATCGCTCGATTCGCGGCCATCCATCTGCTCTGTCTGGCTGCGTTCTGGACGGGCGTCACCTGGACGGCGGTCGGGATGTTCGTCGGACTGTACGCCCTGAGAATGTTCGGCGTGACAGCGGGCAACCTACAAGCTCGGCCGCGTCGGCCAGTTCGTGATGGCCTTCATCGCGGAGATGTCGGCCCAGAAGGGGGTCCTCTGGTGGGCCTCTCACCACCGCCATCACCATACTCATTCGGACGACCCGGACGACGTCCACTCCCCCAGACATCACGGGTTCTGGTACGCGCATCTGGGCTGGATCTTCGATCCGGACTGGGCCGATACCGAGGACAAGCGGGTCAAAGATCTGTCGCGTTACCCCGAACTGGTCTGGATCGACCGGTGGCACATGCTCCCGCCGACCGTTTTGGGCGTCGCCAGTTACCTGATCGGCGGCTGGAGCGGATTCATCGTCGGCTTCGTCTGGAGCACGGTGCTGGTGTGGCATTCGACGTTCACGATCAATTCGCTGGCTCACGTGGTCGGCACCCAGCGGTACGACACCGACGACGACAGTCGGAACAACTGGGCGCTGGCGCTGCTGACGTTCGGCGAGGGATGGCACAACAACCACCACCACTATCAGGCCTCGGCCGCCCAGGGCTTCCACTGGTGGGAGTTCGACCTCTCATACTACGTACTCAAGGCGCTGGAGACCGTCGGGATCGTCGAGGATCTCCGGACGCCGCCCGAACACGTCGTCGAGGACGAACCGCACCCGGCGGTCCAGGAGCGAAACGAGGAGACGAGTGCCGACGAGGCGGAGGACGAGGGGCTCGACGCCGGATACCTGGGGGACCAGGTCGAGGAGATCCGGCTCTCCGCCGCCCGCGCTCAGGAGGAAGCGGTCGAGCAGGTCCGAGCGATCCGGCTCGCGGCGACACGCCGCTACGAGGCGCTCAGCGACCAGGCCTCCCGGCGGTGTGCCGAGGTCGGTCAGCGGGTCGACGACCTCCGCGAGTCCGCTCGACGGGCGCAGGACGACCTGCGCGAGTCGGCCAAACGGGCGCAGCAGGAGGCCGGGAAGCAGGTCGACCGAGTGATCGTCGAGACGCTCTCGAAGCCGAGTCCGGCGAAATGACGAGTCGACGAGCCGTCGAGCGGTCCGATCGTCGGGGGGCCGAGTGGCCGAAGTCGACGGCCCTCGTCCGGAGCGAACACGTACCCCGATTCGCGGCGTCGGATGGTCGGCGGTCGCACGGCCGAATGGCCGGCCGGTCGCACGGGTCGTACGTCTGGAGGCTCGGCGACCGACGTCCCGACACGAGCTGGAAGAACGGTCTACGCGGCAACGGCTGGGCCGCTTCGACCGACGTCACACGATTCTCCCCCAACGAGGGTCTCCCATGGGCATGCTGGTCGACGGTGAATGGACGACGCGGGACTACGCTACCGACGAGGAGGGGCGGTTTCAGCGGTCGGAGACCGATTTTCGCG
>JBDGRG010000012.1:3651-4527 GCA_042218355.1 Bradymonadaceae bacterium | reverse complement strand
CGACTGGATCGAGGACGCGCCCGAGGCGGACCACCCGCCCGAGGCGGGACGGTACCACCTCTACGTCAGCTATGCGTGTCCGTGGGCGCACCGAACGTTGATCACGCGAGCGCTGAAGGGGCTGGAGGGGGCGATCGGGTTGTCGGTCGTCGATCCCTACATGGGCGAGGGGGGCTGGAAGTTTTCGGACGTGCCCGGCGCCATCCCCGATCGCGTCAACGGTGCGGACTATCTGCGCGAGATCTACACCGCGGCCGCGCCCGAGTACACCGGCCGGGTGACGGTGCCCGTGCTCTGGGACAAGGAGCGCGACACCATCGTCAACAACGAGTCCGAGGAGATCATGCGCATGTTCGACACCGCGATGGAGGGGGTCGCGGAGAACGACGTCGACCTGTATCCGGAGGGGAAGCGGGAGCGTATCGACGAGGTCATCGACGCCATCTACCAGCCGATCAACAACGGCGTGTATCGCGCCGGATTCGCCGAGACGCAGCAGGCGTACAACGAGGCGGTCGACGAGCTGTTCGAGGCACTCGACCACTGGAACGCGGTCCTCGAGGACCAGCGGTACCTGTGCGGCGACCGGATGACCGAGGCGGACATCTGCATGTTTACCACGCTGATCCGGTTCGACCCGGTCTACCACACGCACTTCAAGTGCAACGTCCGGCGGATCGTCGACTACGAGAACCTCTGGGGCTTCGTTCGGGACCTCTATCAGACCCCGGGTGTGGCCGACACCTGCAATCTCGACCACATCACCGAACACTACTACGCCAGCCACGAGTCGGTGAACCCGCGGGGGATCGTCGCCCGCGGCCCCGACCTCGACTACCTCGCCCCCCACGGCCGAGGGGAGCTTCCGGGCGAGCC
>JBDGRG010000012.1:2037-3618 GCA_042218355.1 Bradymonadaceae bacterium | reverse complement strand
TGGGGGGCGGAGCGCCTGCGGTCGCGGATCGATCACTGGCTCGCCGGACCGCGCCGTCGCTCACGTCTCCCTCGGCTCGCGTCGCACGTGGACGTCCGTCCCCTGACTGGCGCCCAGGTATCTCGAGGCGTCGCCGCGGTTGACGGCGATCTCGAGGTGGCCCGTGCTGCCGATGTAAGAGGTCGGTTGTCCCTGGGGAACCGAGGAGAACGTGTCGCGCAGTGGGATCTCCGAGCCACAGACGTCGATCAACGGAGATTCGCCATCCAGCCAATCCGCCAGCAGGGGTTCCCGGACGTTGGTGATCAGGTTGCCGAACCGGTCGATGTGGATCACCTGACCCGACATCTCCCGGGAGGTCGCGTGGACGTCCGTCGCTGGCAAGCCCGTCAGATCGTCCGGATCGACGTCCGGCCCGAGTTCCTCGAGTGGGACGCCGGCGGCGATGTGCGCGGCGACCGGTGCGAAGATGTCCCGGCCGTGGAAGGTCGTACTGACGTCGTCCAGAAAATAGTCCGAGTTCTCCAGTGACACGACGTTCTCCGGGGGGAGTCGTTCGAACAACAGGGCGAACAGCCCGTTGTCCGGGCCGACGACCCGGATGTCCCCGGCCCGGGCAGCCAGCGCCCGTCTCCCGCTGCCCACCCCCGGGTCGATCACGGCGAGGAGGACCGCCCCTGGCTGAAGATAGGGGGCGGAACTGGCGGCCAGATACGCCGCGGACAGCACGTTCTGGGGCGGGATTTCGTGGCAGAGATCGACGAATCGAACGTCCGGACAGATCTGAGCCATGACGGTCTTCATCAGACCGACGTACGTGTCCTCGCGTCCGAAATCGGTCAAAATCGAGATGGTGGGATCCGACATGGTCGCCTCGGTCGTCCAGCTGGAGTCGCGTCGCCGGCGGGCCGGCTCGATCGTCTGTCACATGCTACCACGAAACGTCTTCAGAGAGAATGCTATTCCGGGGGGAACCCTGCGGTCGCCGCCGTGGTTCCGGCGGCTCCGGGCGAGTGGCGGATCGGGAACGTCTCGGGACCGCGGAGGCTCGGTTTATCGGTCCCCGGGAGATGTGGCACGTTGTCGACAGTCGGCCCAGCGTCTCCCGTCGTCGCATCGCCGGGAGGATCCCGCCGTCCGCGGAGTCCACGATGTCTAGTCGAAGGTCTGCGACGATACTGCTCGCGGTGCTCTCGCTCGCGATCGCGGGCGGTTGCCGAGACGCCGGATCGGGGTCGACGGCCGATCGAAGATCGGACACGCAGACGGACGACGGTGGGGACACCCTCGGCGACCTGCCCGATCTGGGGAGGCCCGAGTGCGATCCGCTCTCCCGAGCGCGGTGTGCACTGCCGTGGCCCTCGCACCGGTTTTTGACCCCCGACGAGGACCGGAAAACCGGATACGTCCTCGATTTCGGCGACGAGACGCTCCCGGCCAACCTCTCCGGCGACCACGTCGCCCCGTCGACCTACCGCCGGTTCGACGGGTACGGCGTCGGGACGCCGATCATGGTCGCGATCCGGTATCTGGACCCGGAGCAGCTCCCGGGCGAGCGCGAGATCGCCGACTCGATGGCCG
>JBDGRG010000012.1:0-2027 GCA_042218355.1 Bradymonadaceae bacterium | reverse complement strand
CGGCTCGGGTATCGCGGTTCGCCGCGCTCGCGGGCGTCGCCGGCAACTCGCTGGAGCGCGTCCCCTACTGGGCCGAACTCGACCGCCGCGCCGAGAAGGGGGCCGAGCGTCGCATGCTGATCGTCCGGCCGGCGGTGATCCTCCGGGAGAACACTCGGTACATCGTGGCGATGCGGAATCTGAAGCGGGAGGACGGCGGGGCGGTCGAGCCGTCGCCGGCGTTTCGCCGCCTCCGGGCCGGTCGCACCGAGGGACTCCCGCGCCTCGAGCGGCGTCGCCGACGTTTCGAGGAGATCTTCGGTCTGTTGGAGGGGGCCGGTGTCGAGCGGGAGTCGCTGACGCTGGCGTGGGATTTCCACACGGCCAGCTGCCGCAGCCTGCACGGATCGATGTTGCGGATTCGAAACCGGGGATACCGGGCCGTCGGAGCGAAGGGGCCGAAGCTGACGATCGAGGAGGTCGTCGAGTTCAGCAAGGAGGAGGACGACCAGGTCGCGATGCGGGTCGAGGGGTCGTTCCGCGTGCCGAAGTTCGTCGAGAAGACCTCGATCCGCGACGACGAGGGGCTGGTACTCGCCCGCGACAGCCAGGGGCGGCCGGTGCAGCGGGGCTGGAAGGAGTCGCCGTTCTGGTTGACCATCCCCCGGGGAGCCCCGGGCGGGAAGGCACACGGTCTGATGCAGTACGGGCACGGGTTGCTCGGGACCGGCGAGCAGGTCGAGTCGGGTCACAACGACCGCATCGCCGCCCGCCACGACCTCCTCGTGTTCGGTTCGACGCTGTTCGGGATGTCCAGTTCCGACGTCGAGTTCGCCCTCCGGGCGCTGCTCGACATCTCCAAGTTCCCCTTCATGTCGGACCGCCTGCACCAGGGGATGCTCGAATACCTGCTGCTGGCCCGGGCGATGCGCGAGCGCCTCGAGTCGACCGAGTTCGCTCGCAAACACGACATCGACGTCGACGAGAATCAACTGTACTATTCGGGCATCTCGCAGGGCGGGATCTTCGGGGGCACCTACATGGCACTGTCGCGCGACGTCCGACGCGGACACCTCGGCGTGCCGGGCAACAACTACACCACGCTCCTCGAGCGGTCGGTCGACTTTACGCGGTACTTTCGCGTCCTGAACCGAGCGTACGAGAACCGCCTGGACCAACTGTTGGCCCAGGCCCTGCTCGGCATCCTCTGGGAGCAGACCGACCCCGTCAGTTACCTCCGCCACGTGCGCGCCGACCCGTTCCCCGACACGCCCCGTCACGACGTCTTGCTCGCCGCGGCCCAGGGGGACCATCAGGTCGCTCCGATCACCAACGAGGTGGCCGTCCGGACGTCGGCATCGAGCTGATGGCGAATTACGGTCGAGACGTGCCGCTGGTCGAGGAGACGTCGTATCCGCACACTGGTTCGGGGCTGGTCCTCTACTCGTTTGGCAACCCGCGCGCCCCCCGGGGCAACGTCCCGCCCACCACCGGCGAGGATCCCCACGGCGAGCCGCGAGATCGAGCCTGGCACAACCGGCAGATGGTCCACTTCTTCCGGACGGGGGAGATCATCGACGTCTGTGGCGACGACGGGGATCCGGTCTGCAATCCCGACTGAAGGCCCGGAGAGTGGCGATTGTGTTCGGTCGGCCGAATCGTTACCGTTTGCGCGACTCGAACCTACGGAACGGTCGCGTCCGCGCGGCCGGCCACTCTCCTTCTCTCACCACAGCGACGGTTGTTCCGATGGCCGTGGACGAACTGCGACAGCGAGCGGAATCGATCTTCGACGAATACGACACGCACTTCGCCGACAAACCCCGCGCGACCCGCGACCTCGATCGGCTCGACGAGATCATCGACCGCCTCGAGGACGTCCTCGAGAGCGCTCGGTCGAAATTGAACGGGGGCGAGGACGACCCGGCCGCATCGCTGGTCGATCGGGCCGTCGAGCATCTGGAGATCTACCGAGAGGAGCGCGCGGCGATCGCCGAGGTCACCGTCGCGGGCGATCCGGAGCGTGCCATCGAACACATCGAGGCCTT
>JBDGRG010000119.1:7508-7847 GCA_042218355.1 Bradymonadaceae bacterium | reverse complement strand
GCCGAGCCATCGGCGAGGGGACGATGAGTGAACGGGACGACAGAAGCGCGCACGACGGCGGGGCCGACGACCCCGGTGGGGAGTCGAATCAAACTTCGCCGACACTGCGCCGCCTTCTGGCAGTCAGCGTTGGCGTCCTCGGATTCGGCCTCGGGGGCATGGTCTTCGGCGGCCTTCTGTCGAACATTCTGTTCGTCCTCGAGGTGGTCGCGCTCTCCGCGACCGTGCTCGTCAGTCTGGTCGTCGCGGCGGGCCGCGCGATCTTCACGTCGGTCGACAGCGCCAGACCCTGGTTGTCCGGGGCGGTCGCGGCCCTGGTCGGTGGGGGGCTGCTCGTCG
>JBDGRG010000119.1:2050-7498 GCA_042218355.1 Bradymonadaceae bacterium | reverse complement strand
GGCTGAAGTCGTTGGTCTGGTCGTACAACTGTCGACGCGCCGAACGGATTCATGCCGCGGCGGTCACCTATCGGGAGGCGCACGGGGAGTATCCCGATACGGTCGACGAAATGGCACCGACTCACCTCGAAGATCGGGCCGACGGTCTGTTCCGTCCGGCGGCATACATGCTGATTCCCGCCGACGACCGACTCACCGTCGCCTGGGGGCCGGATACTTACTACGATCCGCGACACGACGCGTGCGTCGGCGAGTGAGCGGTCGCCGGGCCGACCCCGAGGTCAAAAGTCGACGCCCTTGCCGGAATCGCGCATCTGGACCAGTTCGCGGGGATACGGTTCGAGAAAGCTCTGATCGGCGAAGTACTCGTATTCGAATCGGGAGACCCAGCTGCGGACGAGCGCCAGCAGGGCATGGAGGGGGAGGCGGTGAGCGCGATATTCGTCGAGCATCGAGTCGAATTCCTCCCGCTCGGTCGCCGATAGTTCCTCTTTGAAGTGCCCGTACATGTGCTGGAACGTGTTGATGTAATCGCCTCGTTCGGGCCGTCCGGCCAGCGCCGCGTGAAACCGGTCTCGATAGTGCGCGTACAGTGCGTCCGGCGGTTCGCCGTCCGGATTGGCCGCAATTCGGCCGAGTTCGCGCATGCCCTCCTGATCGTAGGTCATCAGGAGGTGTTTGTGGCGGCGCTGAAAATCGACCAGATCGGAGACGGACGGATTCTGCCTGAGGTTTCGAAGCTCCGCAAAGCTGAACAGCCGGGTCAGGAAGTGGTGTCGAATGGGGTAGTTTCGAAGCCGTCCCTCGGATTCGACGGCGAGCTCCCCGTCTTCGTCGAGCACGTGGCGGGCGAACTGGCCGGGTTCTGTGCGGACCGTCGGCGCATTCGAGGCGGCGCCGTACACCTTGACGTCTTTCGGACCACAGGTCGGCGATCCGGATTTGAGGATCCAGCCGTCCAGTGTGCCGGCGTCGCGGAGAAACGACGCAGCGAACGCGTCCATGTCGTCGGTCAAATCCTCGTCCGTCGAGGGTTGGACCAGCCGCGTCCGGCCGTCGTCGTCGACCAGACGGATCGTATCGCGGGGGACGCCGAGACCGATCTCGACCTCCGGGCAGATCGGGGTCAGCTCGACGTGTGGCAACAACCGCCGGATGAAGGAGTCCGGGATCGACTGGCCGTTGTAGCGGCACTGCTCCAGCTCGAGGCATGCGCTCATCGCGACCTTCGGTTCGGTGAATTCCCGGTCGACGAATCGTCTGGACGAATCGCTCATGCCATCCCTTTCGGTCGGGTGGAACGGTGAGGGCGAAGGGACGGGCCGAGTCGGGCGCGGTCGGGTTGCCCGTCGATTGCGTCGAACAGGATGACAGACGACGACTCCGTCGGGCAACGGCGCACTCGTCCGCGTAGGATCCAGCACCGACGGATCGGTGCTGCACGTCCTCGGGAAGCCGTGACCAGCGCATCGTGCGGAGCGCGACATTGCACGGTGTCTCCGACACCACGGTACGGTGGATCTGGAGGCCCACTGCTTCGACGATTCGAACGCTCACCGGCATTCCGTCCCACGGTCTCCGGTCCGATCGCATTCGTTAGCCCGGGAGATTCGGTGCCCGCCGTTTGACGGGCGGCGAAGCCTTCGGGTAGGGGGGGAGCAGGAGGGCTCGGTCGGTTCGACGACGGGTGATTTTCCGCGGGTTGTCGCACGAACTCCACCGATTCCGTCGGCCGGATCCTCGAGTCCGCGGGGCTTTGAGCGCCACGGGGGTGGATCCGACAATCAGCCGGGGTGAAGCGACGCCGTGTGCCGGTGCGGAACGGGTCGTCCAGACCCGGTCGAACTCCGATGCGGCGCACGACCGGTCGTCGGCGCGTTCGATGGAGAGAGACGGATTACACGCCCGACGGTCGGGGTTTACTGTGGAGGTTTGTGGACACGACGCTACCGATACACCGAGGACGACTGTTGACTGCGAAGACACAGACTTCGGACCGGAAAACCGACGGCATCTCCGGCCTCCCGTCCGGGGAAGGCTGGAAGTGCAGCTACATCGAGGCCGAACTGACACCCGAGGGGCGGGGCTCGCGCCGGCGGGCGGCGATCCGGGCCCAGGACAAGGACTGGACGTTCGACATCTCCGTCCGCCGACCGGAACAGCTCGACTCGAGTGCCTCCGAGGGGGAACCGGCCGAGGCCGACGGGACGGCCGACATCGAGCACGAGTCGTACGAGTCCGTCGCCCACGGGTGCTGTGATCGGCTCGGATGGCTTCGCGCGCTGGATCACTTCCAGTGCGAAATCTTCGATGGAGAGGTCGACTGCGCGGTCGACGTCGCCGCTCCCTCCCCTGAGGGCGTGGCGAGCGAGGAGATCGACGCCGTGCGACTGTTTCGTGCGGAGCGGCGGGTCGACGTCGAGGGGGAGTGGGTCCTGGACAGTTTTCACGTCACTCCGTTCACCGGTGATCACCTGGACCTGCCGGTGACGCTCGAGTCGTTCGTCGGTCTGGAGGAGACGCCAGACGAGTCGGTGATCGATGGAGACGACGAGTGAGTTCAGCTCTCGAGAGCGGACGTCACGTCCTCGACCGACCGGGTATTGAGGATGTCGTCGGCCTCGAGCCATCCGCGTCGGGCCTGGTCGACCCCCCACCGGAGGTAGTCCAGCTGGTCGGTGCTGTGGGCGTCGGACGAGACGACGAACGTCGCTCCGGCCTCCCTGGCGCGCTGGCAGTGGACGTCGTCGAGATCCAGACGATTGGGCTGTGAATCGATCTCCAGTGCCACGCCGAAGTCGACGGCGGCCTCGATGACGGTCTCCATGTGAACGTCGTAAGCCTCCCGTTCGTGGATCATCCGGCCCGAGGGGTGACCGAGGATCGCGGTGTGAGGGTTCTCGAGGGCGCTCACGATCCGGTCGGTCTGTTCGCCGGCGTCCAGGTCGAAGCCCGAGTGAATTGCACAGATCACGACGTCGAGTTCGGCGAGTGCGTCGTCGGGGAGGTCGAGCGAACCGTCCTCCAGGATGTCGACCTCGCAGCCGGTCAGTAACTCGATCCCGTCGACCGTCTCGTCCACGCTGCGGATGGCGTCGGCGTGGTCGGTGAGCTTCGCGGCATCCAGCCCGCCGGTGACGCTGACGGCCTGGGAATGGTCGGTGATGGCCAGGTACTCGAGGCCCCGACGGGCGGCGGCCTCGGCCATCGTCTCGACGGTGTTGCGGCCGTCGGAGGCGGTGGTGTGAGCGTGGAGGTCGCCCCGCAGTTCGTCGTATTCGACGAGTTCGGGGAGCGTCCCCTCTTCGGCGGCCTCGAGCTCTCCCCGGTTTTCGCGAAGCTCGGGTTCGACATACTCCATCTCGAGCAGCTCGTAGACCTCTTCTTCGCTCTCGCCGCCGAGACGTTCGTCGCTGTCGGCGTCGAACACGCCGTATTCGTTGAGCTTGTAGCCTCGTTCGACGGCGCGTTCGCGGCAGGCGATGTTGTGGCTCTTGGATCCGGTGAAGTAGTGGAGGGCGGCTCCGTAGCTCTCGTCGGGAACGACCCGGAGGTCGACCTGGAAGTCCCCGCGCGTGACGATCGTCGAGCGCGTCTCGCCTCGGGAGACGACCTCGTCGACGTCCTCGAACTCGACGAAGGCCTCCATCACCGGTTCGGCGTCGTCGCAGGTGACCAGCACGTCGAGGTCGCCGACGGTCTCCTTGCGGCGGCGGAAACTTCCGGCGATGACGACACGGTTCGTCTCGTCGACCCCGTCCAGCAGGTCGAAAAAGTCGCCGGCGCGTTCCTCCGCGATACTCAGAAGCGTTCGTTCCTCGGCCCGACGCGCGGCGTCGACGTGCTCGAGGATCGACTGCTCGGTCTTCTCCCCGAACCCGTCGAGCTCGCGGACGCGCCCGGCTTCGGCGGCTGCCTCCAGGTCGTCGAGCGTCTCGATGCCGAGTTCGTGATGGAGCGTCGCTGTACGCTTGGGGCCGAGTCCTTCCACGCGGAGGATGTCGCGCAGCTCGACCGGGACTTCGGATTCGAGTTCGACGAGTTGCTCGAGGGAGCCGGTTTCGACGAGTTCGCGGATCTTCGAAGCGATGCTCTCGCCGACGTCGGGCAGCTCGGTCAGATCCTCGTCGGACTCGACCATGTCGGCCACCTCGCGCGAGAGGCTGCGGATCGTCCGGGCGGCATTGCGATAGGCCCGGATGCGAAAAAGGTCGGCCTCCTCGATCGCCAGGAGATCGGCGATTTCGTCGAGTCTCTCCGCGACGTCGGAGTTGTGGATCGGCACGGTGCCTCCGGAAGGCGAGTTGCAGGGCCGACCCCAAAAATGGCCGGCCGGCGCGAGGGTTCAAGCGAGGAGCCGGCGCGTTTTATCGGTGCCGCTGCGAGATTCGCGGTGGTGCGCGCGGCCGCGTCGATGGGCCGTCGACAACCGACGTGGGGGCGGTGTCAGCCCCCCGGGAGCACGACCGAGAGCGTGAGCATCAGCGTCAGTCCGATCATCACGCCCCAGGCGGTCAACGCCTGCGATCCGTGCGCATAGGCGTCCGGGATGAGTTCGATGACGACGACGTAGATCATCGCACCGCCGGCGAAGCCCAGGCCGAGCGGCAGCCACGGTTGGACGTAGTGAAACCCCAGTGCGGCGGGGACGGCGAACAGCGGTTGGGGGATGCTCGTCAGAATCGAGATCAGGCTGCATTTGAGGATCGATTCGCCCTCCGCCCGCATCGGCAGCGACATCGCGATCCCCTCGGGGACGTTGTGGATGGAGATGGCCGTGGCCATCAGGATGCCGAAGTCCATGTCGCCGGTCGCGAACCCGACGCCGATCGCGATTCCCTCGGGGGATGAGTGGACCAGCAGGGCGACGAACATCAGGAGCGATTCGGAGCTGAGATCGAGTTGGGCGAACGGATGTTCGTGCTCGTCTTCGCCCTCGAAGGCTTCCGACAGGATCCAGAGGATGAAGGTGCCCAGCAGCAGGCCGACGATCACCTTCGGGGTGGCGTAGCGGACCGTCTCCCCCATCTCGATGCCCTCCTGAGTCAGCGAGAAGACCGACGCGGACAGCATCATCCCGGCGGCGACGGCGCTCGTACAGGCCCGGACGGTGTCCGACTCGAGAGGAAGGACGGATACGAGGGGGGCGCCGAGTCCGGTCGCGATTGCACTGATCAGGCCGGTCACGAACGCCAGCAGGAGTAGAGACGTCTCCACCGAGATCGACCTCCCTGGGAGGACCGAACGGCGAGTCGAACGGGCGCGCCAGACGCGATGCGACGACGACCACCATAACGTACTCCGGGCGAGAAGCTATTCTGTCGTCGCGAGCGGAGTGCGGTTTGACTCCGCGTCGGGCGCGAAGAAGTTCGCGACCGCCGGGCAGGGGCCGAGTCCGATGGATTCGAACACCGACGCCACGTCGTCGTGCTCGGGGCGAACGTCGGG
>JBDGRG010000119.1:0-1939 GCA_042218355.1 Bradymonadaceae bacterium | reverse complement strand
TCCTCTTCTCGGACTGGGCTCCGCACGGTCTAATGAATCCGCTCCCGATCACCGACGACATCGGCTTCGTGGTGACGGAATCCGCACGTCCACGCTGCCGGCGACTGTGCCGCGCTGACGGTCCTCAAGCTCGGGTCGCTGGGTCACCAGCAGGCCGAAATCATCGGCCGGGACATCGCGATCGACGCGGGGGCGCTGGACGCGCAGAAGGCCCACGCGGACTTCTGGCCGGCCGTCGTCTGCATGGGGGACTTCGGAGGGCGCAAGGGCTTCTACATTCACTTCGACGTCTGGTATGGAGGAGATACCGGGATTCTGAAGATCGGCTACATGCCGTATCTGATGAAGCTCGGGTTCGAGCAGGCGTATGTGACCCAGGGAGGCAAGGTCCCGTCCCGGGGCGTCCCGGCGACGGAATCGCTGCTGGAGAATGTCTGAGCCGCGCAGCTACGCGTCGCGCACCTCCCACGTCACGGTTCCGATCAACGAGGCACCCGCGGTCGGCAGCTACCGCGGCGTTCTGCGGGGGATCACGAACGAGCTGCATCGACGTGAGCGACGGCACCGTGCGAGCGGTGCATTCGACGACTCTGAATGGAACGGAGATACCGATGACGCTGAAACTCGGAGAGATCGCACCGAACTTCACGGCAGAGACGACCGAGGGAGAGCTCGACTTCTACGAGTGGGCCGGCGACGAATGGGTGGTCCTCTTCTCGCACCCCGCGGACTACACGCCGGTTTGCACGACCGAACTCGGCCGGGTCGCCGCGCTGCAGGACGAGTTCGCCGCGCGGGACGTCAAGACGATTGGCCTCTCCGTCGACCCGATCGAGGATCACAACGACTGGGTCGGCGACATCGAGGAGACCCAGAACGTCGAGGTGAACTACCCGATCGTCGCCGACTCGAACCGCGAGATCGCCGAGACCTACGGGATGATGCATCCCGAGGCCGACGACACCCACACGGTTCGGTCGGTGTTCCTGATCGATCCGGAGAAGAAGGTCCGGTTCACCATCACGTATCCGGCGTCGACGGGTCGGAACTTCGACGAAATCCTCCGGGCGATCGACTCGGTGCAGGAGACCGACGACCACGAGATCGCGACTCCGGTCGACTGGAACCCGGGCGATCGCATCGTCGTTTCGCCCGACCTGACCGACGACGAGGAGATCGCGGAGACGTTCGACAACGTCGAGGAGTTGCGGCCGTATCTGCGCATGGCGGACGATCCCGCGGCCGAGTGACTCCTCGAACGACGTGCGCTGCGTCGCTTTGGGGGGGCGACGGGCCCGGGCCGTCACCGGCTCAGTCCGCGAGCTTCGGGAGATGCAGACATCCTTCGGGCGCGAGGGCGGCGGCGAGCATCACCTGATTGATGTTGCGGTGTTCGCGCCAGCTCTGCGTCTTCTGGTGAGGGTCACGGCGCCAGAACGAGACGATCTTGCGGCGAAGTTCCGCGTGGGCGGCCAGCGAGTCGAGGTGGTCGGTGCGGTCCGAACCCGCCGGGAAGACCGAGGAGTTGCCCCCGGACCAGTTGCGCATGCGATCGACGGCGGCCAGTCCGAGGGCCAGCCCGAGTTCGCGGAATGCGAGGCGCCGGGCGGCGGATTCGTCGGGCCGAAAGTCCGCCGCAAACCGGTCGAGCCCCCGATCTGCGGCGGCCAGCAGTTTGCCCAGCGGGGACGGATCGTCGGTTCGGCCGCGTCGCAATAGCTGCGCCTCGCGGATGGCGTCGAACAGCAGTCCGCCCAGTCCGAGCGGATCGGAGGTGCTCCACCGTTCGGGGCGGAGCATCCGTTCGAAGGTCTCGATCTCCTCGTCGAGGTTCGGTCCCGACGTGTCGCCGAGTTGTTCGGCGCTCTCGCGCAGTTGACGAAAGGTCGTATAGCCGTCCACGGGGTCGTGCTGGCCCATCGATTCGACGAGCGGGCGG
>JBDGRG010000118.1:0-6263 GCA_042218355.1 Bradymonadaceae bacterium | reverse complement strand
CGACCAGCGACTCGGGCTCGGGCTCGACGCCGTGCTGTTCGGCCAGCGAATCGATCCGGTCCTCGTCCAGGGCGATCAGCGCGGACAGGAACTTCCGGCCATCCCCGATGACGACCGCATGGCCGACCCCGTCGATCTCCTTGAGCGGCCCCTCGATCTTCGGCGGCGCCACGTTCTTCCCGCCGGCGGTGATGATAATCTGCTTCTTCCGGCCGGTAATCTCGAGGAAGCCGTCGTCGTCGAATCGTCCGATGTCCCCGGAATGGAGCCACCCGTCGACGAGTGTCTCGTCAGTAGCCTCCTGGTTCTTGTAGTAGCCCTGGAAGACGTTCCGACCCTTGACCAGGATTTCGCCCTCCGGATCCCCGTCGTAGATGTCCTCGTCGGCGATCTCCACCTCCACGCCCGGGATCGGGACGCCGACCGTCCCGAGTTTGGTCTTTCCGGGCTCGGGCATGTTGACCGTCGTCGGCCCGCAGTCCTCGGACTGGCCGTACACCTCGCGGATGGTGATGTCACACGACAGGAAGAACTCGAGCACGTCCTTTCCGATCGGCGCGGCCGCGCTGATCGCCATGCGGAGCCGGTCCAGCCCCAGCTCCCCCTTGAGTTTGGAGAAGAACAGCTTGTCGGCGAGCGCATACTTCCACCCCAGCAGACCCCTGACCTCCCCCTTCTGGATCCGCTCGTATCCGGCCTCACGGCCGACGTCGCGGCACCAGTCGACCATCTTGGCCTTCCAGCCGGTCGCCTCCTCGAGCCTCGATTCGAGCTTCGATTTGAACTTCTCCCAGATGCGCGGGACGCCAAAGAAGAACGTCGGCCGAGCCGCCTTGAGGGCGTCGAGTACGTTGTAGACGTCGTCGGCGAACCAGATCGGGTAGCCGAACGTCACCGCCAGATGGATGGTGAACATCTGCTCGGCGATGTGCGAAAGCGGCAGATACGACACCATGCAGTCGCCCTCCTCCAGCCCCCCGAGGATCTGACGGGCGACGTCCGCGGTGAACGCCAGATTGTCGTGACTGAGCATCACCCCCTTGGGGTCCCCGGTCGTCCCGCTGGTATAGATCATCGTCCCGATGTCGTCGGGCTCGATCTCTCGGAAGCGCTTCTCGACCTCGTCGAGGTGCTCGCGGCCCTCGGCGAGGAACTCGTCCCACGAGACGACCAGCGGATCGTCGATCTCATCGCCCCCTTCCATCACGACGACGCGCTCGAGATCCGGCAGTTCGTCGCGGACTTCGTCGACCTTCTTCCAGTGCTCGCGATTGCGCGCGACGACGATTCTCGACTCGGAGTGGCGGGCGATGTAGCCGAGTTCGGCGGGCGAATTCGTGTAGTAGACCCCCACCGGGACAGCGCGCGCCATCATCGCTCCGAGGTCCGAAATCACCCATTTCGGACAGGTGTAGCCGCTGATGGAGACGCAGTCCCCGGCCTCGTAGCCGCTGGCGATCAGCGCCCCAGCAAATTCACGAGCCATCTGGCCGTAGTCGGACCATTCGATGGCGGTCCACTCGTCGTCGTCTTTGTGCCAGAGCGCGGGCTTCGCGCCGCGCTCGCCGACATTGTCCAGAAAACGGTCGACGACCAGGTCGCGATCGGTGATACCGTCCATGGAAGTGCCCGTGTCACAGTGTGATGTGTGAGAAACGACGCCGACAGATTTGAGGCGGCAGCGGGGCGAGTGTCAAGACGCATCCGCGAGCCGTCGGCTCGGGACGCGGTCGAGCTGTCAGGCTGTCGAGCCGTCGAGTTACAATCGCGCGACGATTGCCATGCGAGGGGTTCGATTCCGCAACCGCTCTTCGCTCGCTCGGCCACAACCCGACCGCTGGGTTCCCCGGGAGCGGAGGCAGCGAGGGGTCCGCTCGACGAGGCCAAACAGCGGCTGATCCGCGACGCAGCGGACAGCCGAGTGGCTCGGTCCCTCGGACCGTCGGCCTGGTCGAGCGCGCTTTTCTGTCCCAGCAACTGCTTCGCGCGATGGTTTCGCACTCGCAAACGGGGAATCGAGCGTTCGCACCGGATCTCACTCAAGCAGCGGGACGAACACGTCCTCCTCGGCGAGGATCTGTCGTATCTGCGCGAGGCGATGAGTCCGCCGAGCCGACTCACTCATCTCGTCGAGGAAGGCACGCTCGCCATCCCCGATCTGTTCGTCGACCGCCCGGCGTTCGGCCTCGGCGAGCGCCTCGTAGTGCGCCTCGACCAACCCCTCTTCGATGGCAGCCAGCTCCTCGAGACGGTCGCCGTCCCCACCGTCGATCCGACGCAGCTGCTTCCACGCCCGCCGGTAGGCATCGCGCAGCTTTTCGGACTCACACCGACGGCCGGCTCGCTCGACCCGATCGAGCGCGCGTTCGATCAGACCGTCGGCATAGCCCGACCCGCCCGGGCCGGCAGCCGACTCCGCCGACTCCTCGCCGCTCGTCTCCTCGTCGCCTCTCCCCTTCGAACCGCGAGACGCGTCGTCGGGCTCGCCGACCCGCCGCCGCGCCGCGCGCTCGACGTACGGCTCGATCTCCTTCCGGCACGCGTAAACCCCTCTCGGCGGGTCGTCGTCCGGCAGGCGGTCGACCGCCTCGCGCAGCCCTCGGCAGACGGCCTTCGCAGTCGCTCCTCGTTCTCGCCATTCCGACAGCAACTCCAGGTCGCGACCGCTGAACAGAGCCATCCGACCCGTCACCTCGGTAAAATACAGCTGGACCGTCTCAAGGTACCCCAGGTCGTCGTCGGACACGAAACTCATCGTCGAATCCGCTCGTCCAGTCGGGTGTAGCGGTGGCTGGCGCGGTCGTTGTCGACGGCGATGCGGACGGCTCGCTTGGTGCCGACGAGCATGACGAGCTGTCGGGCTCGAGTGACGGCAGTGTAGAGCAGATTGCGCTGAAGCATCACGTAGTGCTGGGTCGTCACCGGCACCACGACGGCCGCATATTCGCTTCCCTGGCTCTTGTGGACGGTGATCGCGTAGGCGAGCGCGAGTTCGTCGAACCACCCGACGTCGTCCCGGACGTACTCTCCCTCGAATTCGACCGTCACCTCTCCCGCGTCCTCGTCGATGCGGCGGATGAACCCGATGTCACCGTTGAAGACCTCGAGGTCGTAGTTGTTGCGAGTCTGCATGACCCGGTCGCCGATCCGCCAGGTCGTCGATCGCCGCTCGTACTTCCGTCCGTCGGGATTCAGTTCGGCCTGCAGGTGCCGGTTGAGCGCCTCGCACCCGACCTCTCCCCGATGCATCGGAGAGAGCACCTGGACGTCGCGCACCGGATCGAATCCGAACGCATCGGGGATTCGGTCGGCGACCGCCTCGACGATCCGCTCGCGGACGGCATCGGGGCGCTCGGCGGCGACGGTGTAGAAATCGACGAGTTCGTCACTGTCCCGGTCGACCTTCACCGGCATCTCCCCGCGGTTGATGCGGTGGGCGTTGACCACGATCGACGACCGGTCGCTCTGGCGGAAGATCTCGGTCAGCTCGACGACGTCGATCTCCCCCGATTCGATCAGATCGGAGAGGACGTCTCCGGGCCCGACACTCGGCAGCTGATCGACGTCGCCAACCAGCACCAGCGACGCACCGGCCGGGAGAGCCCGGACGACCGCGCGGAACAGGAAGGTATCGAGCATCGACGCCTCGTCGACGATCAACATGTCGACGTCGAGAGGATCGTCTTCGTCTCGCTCGAATCCTCCCAACTCCATACTGAACTCGAGAAGCCGGTGAATGGTCTTGGCCGGCCGACCGGTCGTCTCCTCCAGTCGCTTGGCAGCCCGTCCCGTCGGCGCGCCGAGGGCGATGTGCCTGCCCAGCCGATCGCCGAGCATGCAGATCGCACGGACGATGGTCGTCTTCCCCGTTCCGGGCCCGCCGGTGACGACGACGACCGAGTCCCGCCATGCCGCCGAGACCGCCCTCCGCTGAGCGTCGGCCAGTTCGAATCCGAACTCGTCCTCGACGGTCTCGACCTCCGACTCGAGGTCGACCGACGAGGATTCGAGCCAGTTCGGTGTCTCGAGAAGTGATCGCAGCTGATTGGCGGCTTCGACCTCCGTCCGGTAAGCCGGCGTGCGATACACGCGGTCGGGCTCGTCGTCTCCACCGGGTTCGACTACGATCTCGTCTCGCTGTCGGAGCGCGGCGAGTTCGGTGCCGAGGCGTTCCCGATCGACGTCGAGCGTCTCGGCCGCCTCCTCGAGCAGCTTCGGGCGGGGCAGAAACATGTGGCCGTCGGAGCGAGCCTCCGACAACACGTGGAGCAACCCGGCCCGCAACCGCGGTGCTGCATCGTGACAGATACCGAGCCGCTGTGCGATCTCGTCGGCCGTCTTGAAGCCGATCCCGTGGATGTCTCGGGCCAGGCAGTACGGGTCGTCGCGGACCCGATCGACCGCTTCGTGTCCGTAGGTCTCCCAGATGTCGACGGCGCGGTTCGACGAGACGCCGTGCGATTGCAGAAACACGACAACCGACCGCAGCGCTCGCTGCTCGCCCCACGACTCGGCGATCCGCTCGGCACGCACGTCGCCGATCCCCTCGACCTCCCGGATCCGCTCGGGCTCGTCGTCGAGGATCTCGAGCGTCTCCCCGCCGAAATGCTCGACGATTCGTTCGGCGAGCACGTCGCCGATCCCCTCCACCTGTTCGCTCGCCAGATACTCGCGGATGCCCTCGACGGTCGACGGCGGGGCCGGCCGAATCGTCTCCATGCTGAACTGCCGACCGTACTTCGGGTCTTCCTCCCAGTGTCCGAAGACCTCGACCGTCTGGCCGGTCTCGACCGTCATGCGATTGCCGACCAGTTTGACCGGCGCGGGACGGTCGTCCACCTCGAGTTCACACACGGCAAAGTTTCCGTCGTCGCTCTCGTAACGAATGTGCGAGAGCGTCCCCTCTAGTTTTTCGAGATCATCCGCTGCCGACACCGGGCCGTACTCCGACGTTCGGGAAAACCGCTCCACTGCGAAGCACCATCGACGCACAGGGTAGGCGGCGCAATGCAGTCGTAAAACCCGCGGACGCCCTGCCGGGATGGAAGCGGAAAGTCTCCGCACCAGAGCTCCGATCTCGACATTCGACGCAACGAACGGCGCCGAAACGTCGATCATAGACATGGACGGGTCTCGTCGGTGAGCAAGGGGGTTCGCGGCGGGCAATACCCGGCCGGCGGCGTCGTGATTCAACCGGCTCGGCGCCGTCGGGGTCCCGTTCCGGAAGGCACCGGTGGGCGTGGAGTCTATGGACTCCCTGTGAGGGGCATGTGGACCCGTATGTCTGCACACCAGCAGAATGGACCGAAGGAGCTCCGAGCCCGCACCGGCCCGCCGCGACCTCGACGGCGTCCTCCCGGGGAGTTCGCATCCGACGGCGACGAGGAATGCCCGAGCTGAGCGGCGAAATGCGACCCGCCGCTGCACGTGTTGCACGATCGAGCGGGTTGTACGGGGTCCGCGATCCCCTATCATCCGGGCGCATCGATTCGCCTCCCCACCAACCATCGCCATGCGACGACGTTCCACCGGCCTCGGCCTGCCACCGTTCTCCGAAAACGTCCAGATCGGCGTCCTCGCCCTCGCCGTCTTCTGGTTGGCTGCCATCCAGTTCGACGATTTCGTCCGCGAATATCTGATCGTCTCGGGCGATCAGGTCTTCGAGAACCTCTACGTCTGGACGATCGTCACCTACGCCTTCTGGCACTGGACCTTCCAGCACCTCCTGTTCAACGGCATCGCCCTGTGGATGTTCGGCGGTTTTCTCGACCGTCGCTGGAGTACCCGGAAGTTCTGGCGCTTCAGTCTGATCTGCGCTGCCGGTGGGGGCGTGACGATCGCCCTCTGGCAGTGGTTGACCGGGACCAGCATCCCGACGCTCGGCTATTCCGGGGCCGTCATGGGTCTGGTCGCCGCGTTCGCGTGGTACAACTGGGACCGCACCATCCAGTTCTTCTTCTTCCCGATGACCGGCAAGATGCTGCTGATATTCTTCATCGTGATCGACTTCGCCCGCGTCATCGGAGCACACGAGCCGATCAGCATCTCCGGCCACATCGGCGGGATGGTGACCGGACTCCTGCTCGTATCGGGCTTGTGGCGGCCGCGAAAGATAAAGCGAAAGATCGAGCAGTATCGACGCCGACGCAAGTTCCAGAACGAGACCCGGCCGCCCGATGGCGGACTGGGCGGCTGACGACGAGCCGGGGGGTGCGTTCACGAGTGATTGGTCGCAGCGGTGTCAGGGGGACAGGGTGGGGGCC
>JBDGRG010000117.1:2165-22865 GCA_042218355.1 Bradymonadaceae bacterium | reverse complement strand
GGCAATTGGGCAATTGGGCGAGTGGGCGATTGGGCGGGCGGTCGAGCCGGTGAGATGCTGAGTTGCTGAGATGTCGAGATGCTGAGTCTACAACCGCACAACCGGACGACCGTACGACCGCATCACGGTACAGCCGTACAACCGTACGGCCGGGCGATCCCACGCCGGCGCGAATGCGGAAGCGCACGACCGAGTCGGGATAGCGAGCCCGGAGGACCGCGGAGTCTGAGAAGGTGGCTGGGGGCGAGACGTGCGGGCCGGGGAGAGCGAGGGAAGGTCACACCCGGGGGGAGTCGATCTCCTGGAGTTTCTGGCGGGCGGCGGCGCGGAGATCGTCGGAGAGCTGTTCGTCGCGCAGCAGGTCGGCCAGCGTGGAGGCGGCCTCGTGGGTGTCGCCCTTTTCGACCTGGCAGACGGCGATGTGGTAGCGGGCCTCTGGGCCGGTCTCGGGGTCGTCGACGACCTTCTTCAGCTCGTCGATCGCCTCGTCGTACAGGCCCATGTCCCGGTAGGCGGTGCCCAGCTCGATGGAGGTCTCCATCGTCTCGTCGCCGGGGTCGTCGACCGCCTCGGTGTCGTCGGCGGGTTCGCCCTCGCTGACCTCGACGCTCTCGAACTCGTCCGACAGACTGTGGGCGCCGGTGGGGTTCTCCTCGACCTCGCCGCCGTGCTTGGCCATCTTGATCTGGTACTGGCGCTTGTCGATGCCGGGGTGGTCGGGGTTTTCGCGGCGGAACTCCTCGAGCGCTTCGTGCGCTTTGTCGTACAGCCCCTGCTGGATGTAGAAGTCGATCTCGGCCATCTCGCCCGCCGGGTCGTCGCTGCCGATGTTGACCTGTTCGCGCTCCTCCTCCTGGACGTCGTTGAAGAGGTTGTCCATCGCCTCCTCGGCCTCGTCGGAGTTCTGCAGGTCGAGGGAGTCGACGGAGACGCCGGCCCAGGAGTCGGAGCGCCGGTCGCGCTCGCGGCCGGGCTGTTCGGTTTCGGTCTGCGCGGCCTCGGGCTTTTCGGGCTCCTGCTCGCCGGGGCTCGGTTCATCGGGCTGGCCGCCCTCGGGCCCGACCGGTTCGGCGGCCGGTTCGGGCGGGGCTTCTTCGGGTTCCTCGAGCGGGATCCCGAGATCTTCGGCGCGTCGGCGGACCTGGTCGGGCGAGTCGCTGGCCTCGAGTGCGCGCTGGACGTACTGGCGGGCCCGAGCAGGGGTCGATTGGGCCAGCTCGGCCATCTGCAGCAGCGTCGCCGTCGCGGCCTGGCTCTGGTCGGTTGCCTCGTAGAGGTCGACGCGCTTCTCGAGGACGTCGAGGTTCTGGGGCTGGTCCTCGTACAGCTCGGCGAGCAGATTGCGCGCCTTGTCGTACAGCCCGTACTTCAGGAAGACGTCGACCTCGCCGAGCAGTTCCTCGGTCGATTCCGCCTCCTCGACCGACGAGGCCGCCCCGCCGGCTTCCGCCGCCGAACTCTGATTCGAGTTCCCGCCGTTCGAGGGCTCGGTCTCCGCTGCAGCGCGGGTCTCGTCGCCGTCTCCCGCGGCGGGTGACTCGTCTGTGGACCCGGCCTGCGCGCGACCCGCTGTCGTCGAGTCGGCGTCTGCCTGTTCAGAATCGGAGGCGGTCGCCTTCTGTTGATTGACGGGGACGACGCTATCCGAGAGGTCGACGACGTCGGACTCGGGTTCGTCTTCGGCGCTCTGTTCATCGGCCTGCGCGGTCTCGTCGTTACCCCCCTCGGCCTGCAGATGTTCGGACGGATCGAAGTCGTCGAGCGTGTTCGCCGCGATCTCGGCAAACTCCTCGTCGGTACTCTTTCGCTCGCGCCCCTCGTCGGAACTGCCGTCGGATTCGGGCGTGCGCGTCGGCTCGCTGCCGCTCGACGTCGAGCCGTCGGACTCGTCGATGAATTCGACGGCCTCGAGGGCGTCCTCCGCCTCCGAACCCGAGTCGTTTCCCCCGGCGTCGGCGCGCGCACCGCTCTCGGGCCGTTGCGCATCGGTTCCGCCGGCGGCACCCCCGCCACTCGAACGCCGGGCCCGCTGTTGCTGTTCGGGCTGGCGCGTCTGCTGCTTCTTGCGGATCTCGCGGACCGCCTTTTTGGCGCGCTGGTCGTCCGGTGCGATGTCCAGGAGCTTGCGGAGCGTCCGTTCGGCTCGTTCGTACCGCTCGGCGTCGCGGTACTGGTCGGCGAGTTTGTGGAGGACCAGCACCGCCTTCTCGTCCCGATCGAGTGCCCGGAAGGTCCGTGCGAGGTTTCGGAGCACCCCGACGTCCTCGGGATCGTCGTTGAACAGCACCTGCAGGTGCTTCAGCGCCTTTTTGTAGTTGTCGCGGTCGACGTGAAGGCCGACGACTCGCTTGCGGAGCTGACGATCCTCCGGGTCGAAGTAGAGGACCCGTTTGACGACCTGGAGGTATTCGTCCAGCCGGCCCTCCTCGTCGAGCTGACTGGCGGCGTCGCGAAAGGTCGCGACGGCGTCCTCGCGCCGGCCGGCCTTGGCGTAGGTCTCGGCCAGCTGGATGTAGACACCGACGTCCTCGCGGTCGAGTCGGACGAGTTCCTCGAGCGCGCGGATCTGCCCCTGCTGGTTCCCCTTCTCGTCGTAGCAGTTGTGGGCCTTGCGGAAGGACTCGACCGCGTCGCGCATGCGACCGATCCGGTGGTAGGCCTGGCCGACCTTGAACCGGAGGTCGCACTGGTGCGGATCGATCCGCAGCGCCTGTTTGTAGACGGCGACGGCCTTCTCGTAGAAATCCTGTTCGGCGTGGTGTTCGCCGACCCGCTCGAAGGTCTCGACCGCCTTCTGGTCCTGGTCGGTGCGGGTGTAGAGATCGGCGAGCTTGAGCAGACTGCGGACGTCCGAGTCGTCGTGTTCGACGAGTTTCTCGAACTCCGCGATCGCCTGCTTCCAGTTCCCCTTTCGGACGTGTTCTTGGGCGGACGACCGAACTTTTTGTCGATCGATGGCCACGGGGGCGCTGTGAAGAGTGGGGGAGCGAGGCGACGCTCGCCGTCGCGCGTAGAATCTCCGTTAAGTTAACGAAGGGCGGGGCGTCGGTGCAAGGGTGGAACGGCGAAGGATCGCGGCCGTCGAGCAGTCGGCTGTCAAGCTGTCGAGCGGTCGAGTAGTCGAGCCGTCGAGCAGTCGGCGGTTAAGTCGTTGAGCTGTTAAGCCGGCAACCGCACAACCGAATGGGCGCACAAGCGCACGACCGCACAATCGCATGACCGCACGAGCGACCGGTCGCGCACTCGAAAGTTCATACGACTGCCAGAAGACATGCGGTCTGTTAGCTGACGCGCTCGGAGTACTCGCCCGAGCGGGTGTCGATGCGGATGACCTCGCCGCGCTCGAGGTACAGCGGGACGTCGACCTCGACGCCGGTCTCGAGGGTGACCGTCTTGGTGCCGCCCTGGGCGGTGTCGCCCTTTACGCCCGGTGGAGCCTCGACGATCTCGAGGTCGACGAACGTCGGCGGATCGACGTCGATCGGGGTCCCCTCGTAGAAGAGGATGTCGACGGCCAGGTTCTCCTTGAGGTAGTCGAGGATCGCCTCGACGGCGTCTTCGTCGACCCGGACCTGTTCGTAGGTGTCCTGGTCCATGAAGACGTAGTGGCCGTCGTCCTCGTAGAGGTATTCCATCTCGCGCGTCTCGAGCTGGGGCGTTTCGACGGTCTCGCCCGAGGGGAATGTCTCCTGGACGATCGAGCCGGTCAGCAGGTTTTTGAGCTTCGTCTTCACAAAGCCCTTCCCCTTTCCGGGCTGGACGTGCTGGCAGTCGATGACCTCGTAGGGCTCGCCCTCGAACTCGATCTTCAGATTGCTGTAGAAGTCCTGCGTCTCGACGGGCATGGTTTCTCGACGAGTGGCTGAGTAGCTGAGTGGCTAAGTGGCAACCAGCCGAGCAGCTGAGTAGCTAAGTCGCTGAGTTGCAACCGCACAACCATTGGCATGCGGTGCAGTTCGGGCTGTGGGGCCGGAATGGCCGCCTTTCAGTGGCGGTGCTGGGCTGGTCTAACGGATTTCAGATTCGACGCTGGGGGCGATCAGTCGGAGTGCTCGACGGGCCCGGTCGACGTCGGCGCTGTCGTCGAGCACCAGCATCAGCAGGTACTCCTCGTCGACGATCTTCGCCAGCGCCGTAATGTCTCCGAGCGTGATCGCCGCCTCGTCGACATCTCCGAGCTGGTCGCTCTGCAGTCGGCGGAACTCGTCCAGCAGGTTCGTCAGTTCGACGGCGACGGCATCCATGTCCTGGAGTTCGCCGTCGGGATACATCTTTTCGACGGGGATGCCGTCGAAGCCGATCAGCAGACAACCGATCGATCCGTCGACGTGCCGGACGGCCCGAGCGAGGTCCTCACGAAACATGCGTCTCCCCGGTCAGTGGAGCGAAATACGCCGCGCGGCATCGGGCTGCCGACGACCGAGCGTGTTGTCGGATACGAACGCGCGAGGGTCAAGAGAAGTTCGCTGTGGCGTGCGGAGATTGGTGGTGGGAGTCGGTGGGGTGGGGTTCGCGGTGTGGTGGAAGCGGGGTACTGAGGTATCGGGGGATCGAGGTACTGAGGGAATGCGTTTGTTGAGAGGCGGGGAGCGAGCGGCAAGAAGCGAGACGCGAGATGCGTTCTGGGGGTGTGAGCAGCTCGGCGGGTGTAACTGGCGTCGGGGTCTGTGGAGTGAGGGAAGCGAGGTATCAGGGTATCGAGGGACTGAGGTATCGGGAGAGCGAGTCGGTCGCGAGTGGCGAGAGGCCGTCGTGGGGACGCGGGAGTTTGATCGATCGGGTTGGCGTTCCGGGTTCGCGCGGGTTCTGGAAGCGTGAATCGGGGGGGGCGGGTTGTCGAAAAGCAACGCAACCCCGGCCGGCGGTGCTTTCAGCGCCGCCGGACGGTTGGAGACCGCCGAGCAGGCGTTGGCTTCAACCCCGTCGAAGACGTTCGCCTCGTTCGACCGGGGCGAGTGCAAGACGTGCTGGGGGCGGATGGAGATCGGCGGGAGAGATCGGGTCGCGGGGGTTCGAGGGGAGCAGGGCGATGCGCGGAACGGCGTGCGGGTCTGAATTGCAGCGGTCGACCGGGTGTGATAGCCGCCGCGGGACGGACGGCGGCGTTCCGCGTCGCCGACGAGTTGGTTCCAGCCTGCATACCCACGTTTGGACGGCTTGACTGACGAGACGGCCGACAGCGAGGTCGCGTTCGACGAAACCAGTCCCTACTGGCCGAAGTTCCGTGCCTTCTGGGAGACGAAGGTCGGGGCGGGTGTCGCACTGGCGATCGCGTTGGCCTCATTGGGGGTGCTGCTGTTCGGCAATCTCTCGGGACTCGGGATCTGGGAGCCGTGGGAGGCGAAGGACGTTCTCGTCGCACAGGAGTACCAGGATCGTCCCGATCCCCCGGAGACGATCAGCGATCCGAAGGCACCGTCGTACAACTGGGCGGTGCCGACCCGCGATCGCCGGCCCGTTCAGCGGTCGTTTCTCAAGACCTGGTCGATGGCGCTGTCTCTGGAGGACGAGTCGTCGGCCGACCAGTTCGAGGTCGGTGAACTCGAGTTCTGGGCTCGGTTTCCGATGGCGCTGGCGGTCTTTCTGGTCGTCCTCGGTGGATTCTTCTGGATTCGGCACTTCTTCGGGGGGTTGGAGGCGCTGGTCGGGGCGCTGGCGTTCGTGTCGACCCCGGCAATCGCGATGGGGGTTCATTCGGTCTCCACGGAGATGTTCTTCGTCGCGACGACGACCGCGGCGATACTGACCTTCGGGGGACTGCTGTATGCAGAGGGGGGGCAGAGATACGTCTGGGGGGCGGGTTTCGGGGTCACACTCGGGCTCGCGTTTCTGGACCAGCGGTTCATCGGGGTCTTGCTACCGCTCGCGGTGATCGTCGCGTTTGCTCTCGTCCAGCTTCCCTTCGAGCGGGCCGCTCGAGTCGAGCGGGAACTCGAGGACGGTTCCCTCGTCGGGGGGGTTCAGATCGCCGGTTTCATTCTCTGCTGGCTGATTGGCGTTGCGGCGGTCTACTGGGGCTGGACCGCTACCGGCGAAGGCGCGATTTTTGCTGCTCACGTCGAGCAGTTGTTGGCCGTCGCGCTTCCGACGCTGCTGCTGGCGAGCGGTGTTGCGCTCGCCTGGCGGACCCGTCCGGTCCGACGGCTCCGGAGTGCGCCCGGACTGGTGGGGCTCGGTCTTGCGTCCGCGATCGCCTTTCCGCTGTTGGAGGCCTACGCGGATGCGAATCCCACACTGATCAAAAACGGAGAGATCCTCGGCCGAATCCCGGTGCTGACCTACACGCTGGAGAACCACGTCTACGGCCTCGGTTTCCCGACCGACCACATGTACTTCGCCCTCTGGATCCGGGAGATCGGATTCTCGCTCTTTTACTGGGCGGGGTTCGCGGCCCTGGGGGTCGGCTATCTGGCGCGGTCGACCCGGTTGACCGATCGGGACGGCGTCGTGCGAGAGGAGATTCTGGAACCGGCCGATTCGTTGAAGCGGCTGTTGCTGGTCTGGGCGTTCATCTCGGTGGGGGTCCTCGCGGTCGGTTCGATCTACCAGCACTATTTCTACCCGGCGTATTTTCCGCTCGTCGTCGGGGCGGCACTGTTGATGACCGACTCCGAGTTCTGGATCGGGAGCCGTCGGCGGACGCTGCTCCCGCTGTTCGCCGGAGTCGTCGTGATCGCCGTGATCGCGATGCTCTCGAAAGACCTCGCGCGGTGGCCCGCCCGTCTGGTCGAGTCGTATCTGATGTACGAGCAGGACCTCGGTCTTCCCGAGGAGTTTCGGTACGGCGCGGCCCTGGATGCGATGAAGTACGTCTGGATGGGGTTGGCGGCGCTGTTTTTCTTCGGGTTGGTCTCCTGGGCGCCGGTGGCACTCGAGCGAGTGCGTTCGATTCCCGGCGATCTGAAGGATTGGTGGCAGGACTGGCGCGAGGGCGAACTCGCCGGTACTCTCCCCTCTCAGGCTGCGGTCGCCGCTGCAGAGCAGCGGGCTCGGGCCAAACGGGACGTTCGACGTTCGGAAGGGCCGGCCGGTCTGGTGGCCCGGATCGTCGAGGCGCCGTCGACCTTCGCGCTGCTTTTGGCCGGGGCGATGACGGTGTCGGCCGGGGTCTGTGTCTTCGGGTTGGCTCCCCGGCTGGGACATCATCTGTCTCAGCGCGGTGTCTTCGAGACCTACACGCGACTCCGGGACGAGGGGGAGTCACTGTACCGTCTGCGGGTGTCGACCGGTGAGACGTCGGTGTATCTCCGGGAGGTCGAGAAGCTGGGGAGTCGCCGCGAGTTCATCGAGCGGTTCGATGCCGACTCACGGTTCTTCGCAGTGATCCAGCGCGACGCCCTGTCGTCGCTGAACCGGCGTACTCGTGAGAAGTACGACCGCGACATTCCCGTGCTCGACGAGCGATCGAGTCGGTTGTTGCTGGTCAGCAACAAGCTCGAGGAGGGCGAGACGAATCACAACTTCATTGCCGACGCCATCGTCGACGGCGAGCCCGAGGTCCAGCACGAGGTGACGTTCCCGAAGAACGGCGAGCAGGTCCACCCGACGTTCGACGGCGAGTTGAAATTGCTCGGGTATACGCTCGACAAGAAAGGGGAGGTTCCGACGTATTCGTGGGGCGACGAGGTGAAGTTGACCACCTACTTCAAAGTGCTCGATCGGGTTTCCGGGCGTCAGAAGATCTTCATGCACGTCGACCATCCGGGGAGTCGCATCCACGGGGATCACTATCCGGTCGGGGGCGACTTTCCGACGAACGACTGGTTGCCGGGGGACATCGTCAAGGACGTCTACCATCTGAAAGTTTCGCCGTACTCGAGTACGGGCGTCTACACGATGTATTTCGGTTTTTACCGAGCGGGGTCGCGGATGGACGTCAGCCCGGAGAGTGCGCACGATGGAGAAAATCGGATTCCGATGGGAGAGATCCGCGTGTCGGGCTTCTGACCGCCTTCTTCAGGCCCAGTTCAGCCGGCAACACGACCCATCTCGTCGGCTGGTCGTCGGCGTGTGACGGGCGTCTCGTCGAAGGCATGCCCCGGGTGACGGAGCTCCGCTCGCGGGTCCGGCGTCCTCAGGGGTCGACCCACTCGTCCCGCCGTCGACTCGCCGGTGCCGATGGGGCGGGTCGTCGAAGAGCCGGGTAGACCGGGAGCGACCGCGCGCGGTCGGCCGGAGTGGGGTCAGGGCGGGTGAGGCCCCTCTCAGATGTCTCTCCCGATGCGGTCCAACGTCTGAGAGCGGCCCCCACTGCACCCCCTTGGGCAGTCGTTACCAACGAGTTACGACCGCACTCGACCGGGGGCGGCGGATTGACTCGCGTTGGGGCGGTTTTTATAGTCCATTCGTCTATCAGCGGCTCGATCACAAGCGCCCGCGCGGCGTGGTATCAGTCGCGGGTGGGCCTTCCGGCGCGAAGAAGGTCCGCCGAGCGGGTCGACTCCTCCGGTTCAGACTCACACGACGGAGAGCAGACGATGAATCTGCGACGGATACTTTTCGCCGCGTCGGTTCTTTTGATCTCGGCGTGGACTGCGGCGGCGTGTGGAAACTCCGGCGACAAGTTTTCGCAGGGGAAAGATCCCACGTTGTCGGCCCCCGACCGGATCGCCTTCAACGAGGTCGGTGTCGGGTCGAGTCAGACCAAGCGCCTGACGGTGACGAACACCGGGAGCGGACTGCTGAAGATCGACTCGATGGATCTGATCGAGGGGACGGAGGACAAACACCAGGAGCTGTTTACCGAGAGTTGGACCCAGCAGGCGGAGCTCGAGCCGGATCAGTCGATGACCGTCAAGATCAGGTATTCGCCGGTGGATACGACCGCCGACAGCGGGAAGGTGGTCATCAAATCCAACGCTCCGAATGCGCAGCCCGAGTACGTCGTCAACCTGAACCTCTCCGAACTGACGCCGGACCTCGACGCGCCGCAGCGCGTGAACTTCAGCAGTGTGGAGCCGGGGAAGAAGGGGCAGCGGGTCGTGTCGGTGCAGAACCTCGGCCACGCACCGCTGGTCATCCAGCGCATTCAGATCACGGGGAAGGACGACGACAAGTTTTCGCTGACCTATCCGAAACCCGAATCCTACCGGGGGACGAACGGGGACAAGAAGGACGACGGTTTGAATCCGCCCAAAGAGGACATCGAGCCGCAGGGTGACTCGCTGTGGCCGGTCCCCGGGATCAACAACGAGATCGAGCGAAACAAAGGGGTCAAACTGCGCCTCTGGTACGAGCCGACGCATCCCCGGGGCGATACGGCGAAGCTGAAGCTGTTCACCAACGACAAGTCGGTCGGGGGCGAGGACGGGACGCGCGGGGTGTTCACGATCCAGTTGAGCGGGAACTCCAATTCGCCCTGCCTCCGGTTGAGCCATGAAGACACGATCGACTTCGAGAAGAGTTCCATCAACAAGACGACCAAGACGACCGTGACGGTCGACAACTGCCGGCCGCGCAGCCAGAACCTGGTGATTCAAAACATCGAGCTGGTCGACGACGGGGGTGGGGTCTTCGAACTCGAGAAGTCGTCGCTGCCGGGTCAGCTTCCGGACAAATCGTACGAGATCCAGGGCAAGAATCGGATCCATTTCGTCGTGTCGTTCAAACCGCCGGACCGCAAGGCGTATTCGGGGAAGCTGAAGATCGAGAGCAACGATCCGTCCAAAGCAGATCACACCATCCAACTGCTCGGGGAGGGGAGCGACAACTCCTGTCCCGAGGCGGTCGCGGAGGTCAGCGTGAAGGGGAACAACCGACGGACGACGCAGCTGAACACGCTACCTCTCGAGACGGTGCAGTTTTACAGCGACGCGAGCAACGATCCCGACGGGAAGGTCGCGCGGTACGAGTGGAGCATTCTCAAGCGTCCGGACGGATCGACGGCGCGGCTCAAGCCGAAGGCGAGCCATCCGGATCCGACGATGAAGCTCGATCTGGCGGGGAAATACCGGATCGAGCTGGTCGTCTACGACGAGGACGGCGCCGCGAGCTGCGGCAATCGGGCAGTCGTGACGATCAAGGCCATCCCCCAGGAGGACATCCATCTGCAGCTGGTCTGGGATACGCCTCAGGATACGGACCAGACCGATTCGACGGGAGCGGACCTCGACCTGCACTATCTGAACCCCAGTCCGTCGGACGCGACCTGGAACAAGGCGCCGTGGGACATCTACTGGGACAACAAGACCAGCGACTGGGGGCAGAAGAATCTCCCGGACGACGATCCGTCGCTCGACATCGACGATACCGATGGTGCCGGCCCGGAAAACATCAATCACGACAATCCGCAGTCCGGGAAGTCGTATGCGATGGGCGTCTACTACTACGACGACCACGGCACGCCGCCCATGGACGACGAGAGATCGGAAGAGCAAGTATCTGGCCGACACGTTCGACTTCTGGTTCGTCGGGCTGATCGAGTGGCCGTCGAAGAACATCTTCGAGCGTGATCGGCAATTCAACGGGTTTCCGGGACGGAGTCCGACTCCCTAGAACCGGTCGGAGCCGGGCTCGCGGTGCCAGAAGTGTGAGTGTAACGGGTTCGGGAGCGGTGAGGAGCGTCGGTGACGTCCAGTCGCCTGGATGCGTTTCGGCCACCGGTCGGGCGAAGCAATGTACACCCCCTGGGCTCGAGGGGGAGATGCTGACACACCCGGGGATCTCGGGGGGCCCTCCGGGAGCCTACGCCCCCGCCCGACCGTTGCCTGCCTGAAAGGGTGGCCGGCCGCCGGCCGGTCTGCACCGACGACCGGACGGATGTTGCCCGCCACAACCCCTGACGCTCACCTTCACCTGTCGGGCCACCCCTCCATGTCTATGATCGCGGTTTCGCGACGAAGTGTTGCGTCTGATTCCGCTGGACGGGACGAGGGAGGGGCTCACTGTTGGAAGGGAAGGTTCCGATGCGAAGCGCGGCGAGGCCGTTCGGCGCGGGAACCGGGTGAGCGTTTCGCGTGGCGAGCCGAGTGACGTCGGTCGGGACGGCGGCGGACAAACGGTCGGACACGAGCCCTTGCATGCGGAACGGACTCGAGTTCGAGGACCCGAAACGATGACTGAGGTGCTGATCCGGCAGCGCATGGGGATGGAGGACGCCCACTACGGAGGGGGGCTCGTCGACGGAGCGTATCTGCTCGAGTTGTTCGGCGACGTCGCCACGGAGTTGTTGATCCGTCGGGACGGCGACGAGGGGTTGTTCCGTGCGTACGACGAGGTCGAGTTTCTCGAACCGGTCTACGCCGGGGACTACATCGAGGCGACCGGTCGGATCGTCGAGTCGGGTCGGACCTCGCGGTCGATGGAATTCGAGGCACACAAGGTGATCCGCCAGCTCGAGGACGAGGAGACGGGTGCGGAGGTTCTGGACGAGCCTCATCTCGTCTGTCGGGCCTCCGGCACGTGTGTGGTCCCAGAGGAGCGACAGTCGTGAACGAGCAACCGCTGATCGTAACGGCGGCGGTGGACGGGGCGGAGACGTCTCGCAAGCAGACGCCGTACGTGCCCTACACTCCGGAAGAGATCGCCGAGGAGGCGCGTCGGTGCCGTCGCGCCGGTGCGAGCATGGTGCACGTCCATGGACGGGAGGAGGACGGGACGCCGACGCAGGACCGCCAGACGTTTCGGCAGATCCTGGAGCACGTCCGCGACCGGACCGACGTACTCGTCCAGTTTTCGACGGGCGGGGCGGTCGGGATGGACCTCGAAGAGCGGATCGAGGCGGTCGACCTCCAGCCCGACATGGCTTCGTTGACGACGGGGACGGTCAATTTCGGCGAGGAGGTGTTTCTCAACTCGTTGCCGATGATCCGGACGATCGCCGATCGGTTGGACGAGTACGACGTCCGGCCCGAGATCGAGATCTTCGACACGGGGATGGTCGACACGGCCATGCGGCTGGTCGACGAGGGCCGCCTCGATCCGCCGCTCCACTTCGACTTCGTGCTGGGCGTTCCGGGTGGAATGGGGGGCCGGGAGGAGAATCTCGAGTTCCTCGTCGAGACGATCCCGGACGAGAGTACCTGGTCGGTCGCGGGTGTGGGGAAGTACGAGTTGCCCTTGGCCCGGCGGGCGATCGAAATGGGTGGGCACGTCCGGGTCGGTCTCGAGGACAACATCTACCTCGAGAACGGCGAGCTGGCGCGCGGGAGCTGGGAGTTGGTCGAGACGGTTGTCGAGTACGCTCGAGGTCAGGGACGGCCGATCGCCGAGCCCGGTGACGCGGCCGAGGTGCTGCGGATTGCGTAGGCTCGCCGGGGTATCGAGGAACTGAGGTATCAGGGTATGGGAGTATCGGCGGCTTCGAGGCGGTCGGATCCGTCGGAGCTGGAGAAAATTGGACGTCGAACCTCTGTAGCGTCTCGGACGAGGAGTGGTGAATGGTGAGTGCTGACATCGTGGAGAAGATCGTCCAATCGGCCGGTGAGGCGGATCTGCCACTCTCGTCGTCGGAGGCGAATGTGTTGGTCGAAGCCGTCTTCGAGTCGATCATCGACGAGCTCCGCGAGGAGGGCGAGGTGACCGTCGAAGGTTTCGGTACCTTCGAGGTACGGCACCGCGAGGAGCGGACCGGTTGCAATCCGAGGGAGGGGGAGGACGAGGAGATCGTCCTCGAGCCGTTCACCGACGTCAGGTTTCGGCCGGAGGACTCGGTCGAGTCGGAGGTCGTCGAATGAGGGGGGCCGCCACGTCATCCGATTTTCTCGCGCAGCCGCTGCCGGACGTATCGCGCCTCCGGCGGATCGAAGGCGACGACGATCAGGATCGCCGTGATGAAGAACGCCGCTCCCATCGCTGCCAGCAGCCCGATGGTGTGCAGCAGAACGTCGAGGTCGGTGGCGAAACCAGCTGCGGCGAGCCCCCTTCGGGCCCCCCATGCGGCTGCGCTGCAGGCCGAGCCGGCGGCGAGCCCGCGGAGAAGGCCCCACAGGACGTCCGTGAGCGGGAGTTCGCCCGATTTTACGCGGAAGATGGCCACGGTGGCGATTGCGTTCAGCGTGATCCCGATCGAGGTCGACGCCGCCAGACCGGGGGCACCGTAGCGGTCGAACAGGGTCGCGTAGATCGGAATGGCGACGACGACCATGCCGGTGCTGACGAGCATCGGCGTCAGTGTGTCGCGGCGCGCGTAAAACCCGCGCGCGGCGATCGACTGCACCGCCCAGCCGGGCAGTCCGAAGGCAAACCAGGTGAGGACGGTGGCGGTGTGGCGCGCGTCCGCGACGGTGAAGGCGCCGCGCCGAAACACCAGGAAGACGATCGGTTCGGCGGCCACCAGGAGGCCCGCTGCACCGACGACGGCCAAGAACCCGACGTGTTGGAGGGTCTGCGAGAGACGTTCGCCCAGCGCCTCGACCCCCTCTTCGTGATAGAGTTCCGTCAGGTACGGGAGGGCCGCCTGACCGGTCGCCTGGCCGACGATGGCGAAGACGACCAGCATCAGCTTGCGGCCGTCGTTCAGCCAGGTGATCGCACCCTCGATGTGTGAGCCGAAGTACCGCAGCAGCCACTGGTCGACGGTCAGCAGGCCGACCCCGATCATCAGGGGGATCGTCAGTTTGACGAACCGCCGGAAGTCGGGATGGCTCGGGTCGACGGTGGGCGAGTAACGAATCTCCCCGCGCGCCGCCCACATCGGAATCCCGAGCGGTCCCAGGAAGGCGCCGACCAGGGCGCCGATGGCAAATCCCGCGATGCCGAAGACGGGGTTCAGCAGCACGCCGCCGAGGATGATGCAGACGTTGTAGACCAGCGGCGCGATGGCCTGGGGCCAGAAGACCTTGCGGACGTAGAGGGTCGCCTTGATCAGTCCGCCGAGGTAGAAGGCGAGCTGCGCGGGGATGACGATGCGCGTCATCCAGACCGCCAGTTCGATCTGTCGCGTGGAGTCGAAACCGGGGTTGAGCACCGGGACTGCGTAGGGGGCGACGACTTCGAGCACGATGACGAAGAGGACGAGGAGCCCGCCCATGGTCGTCGCGATGTTCGAGAACAACGTCCAGCCCCCGGATTCGTCGTCGTCGGTCAGATAGGACTGGAAGAGTGGAATGAAGGTGATGGTCAGCGTGCCCCCGGCGAGGAAGTAGTTCAGCAGATCCGGGAGGGTGAAGGCGGCGTAGTAAGCATCGGTCGCTCGGGAAGCGCCGTGCAGATAGGCGACTGCAGCTTCGCGGACGAACCCGAGCAGACGGCTGGCGAAGATGCTGGCTGCCAGCAACAACGCCGCCAGGCCCATCGCCTCGCCGCCGGAGGACGAGTTGTCATTCGAGTCCACGTGATTCACTCTGCGTGCGGCGATCCCAGACTGCGGCCTTTCCAGCCCGCGTCGCGGTGATCTCGGCGACCGAACTGCGTTCGAGTGAGCACCCCCACGGATACAAGACGATGGAAGTCGAAATAAACGGTGAATTTCGTTCGGTGGAGACCGACGCCCCGACGGTCGAGGAGTTGCTCGAAGAGATCGGTGTCGAGCAGCAGCAGGGAGTTGCCGTGGCGGTCAACGATCGGGTGGTCGCTCGGGGTCGGTGGGGAGAGGAGACTGTCGAGGACGGAGATCGGGTCGAAATCATTCGGGCGGCGCAGGGTGGTTAGGCGCAGGAGTCGAGTGGTCGAGTGGACAAGTAGTCGAGTGGTCGAGTAGTCGAGAGGTGAGAAACGCCGACGGCCCGGCGGCTCAGCCGCTCGACTGTGACCGTACCGTCGTAAACCTCGTACTCGGGAGACCTCGAACACGACAGGAGCTCACGACCGCGTGCCTGTACGGCAGTGCCGACGGCTCTACCGACTCGCTCAGAACCTGTGTGGGTTGTGTAGTCGATAGGGGCGTCCATCGCCGTCGGATTCTCCCATCCTCCATCACCAGCTTCCAAGCCCGGACATGACCGACGATCCGCTCGAGATCGGCGATCGCCAGTTCGACAGCCGCCTGATCATGGGGACGGCACGATACCCGAACCATCGGGCACTGTTGGACTCGTTGCGCGCGAGCGAGACCGAGCTGGTCACCGTCTCGATCCGCCGGGTCGACCTCGAGGCCTCTCGCGAGACCGGGATCATCGATCTGGTGACCGACGAGTTCGAACTGCTGCCGAATACCGCCGGGTGCTACACGGCCAAGGACGCAGTGTTGACCGCGCAGTTGGCCCGTGAGGCGCTCGGGACGGATCTGATCAAGCTCGAAGTTGTCGGCGACGAGGATCTTCTGCTGCCGGACGGGGAGGAGCTGCTGAAGGCCGCCAGAGAGCTCGTCGAGGAGGGCTTTTCGGTGATGGCGTACAGCAACGACGACCCGATTTTGTGCAAGAAACTCGAGGCCGCCGGCTGTGAAGCGGTCATGCCGGCCGGCTCGCCGATCGGGAGCGGCATGGGGATTCAGAATCCGTACAACATTCGCATCATCGTGGAGGAACTGGACGTGCCGGTCTTCGTCGATGCGGGGATCGGGATCGCCTCCGACGCGGCGATGGCGATGGAGCTGGGTTGCGAGGGGGTGCTCCTCAATACTGCTGTCGCCCGGGCGAAGGAGCCCGAGCGGATGGCCGAGGCGTTCCGCGACGCCGTTCGGGCGGGTCGGGCGGCGTACCGGGCCGGTCGCATCCCCAAGCGGCTGTATGCCGAACCGTCGTCGCCGACCGAGGGTCTGGTCGAGACCGATTCGTCGGATGACTGACGCGTTCGGGGGGAGTCCGTGAAGCGAGCCGCAGTCACACGCACGGCAGGTCCCGGGTCGGAGATCGTGTCGGTTGTGACAACGCAGAGGAGCGGCGGAGAGGGGCCGGCCAGCGGTGCGTTCCCTTCTGTGAGGGCCGGCGATCTGAGATTCGACGCAACGATGCCCCCCCGAAGCGTCGATCATAGACATGTGGCGGGAGGGTTTCGGCGTCCGGCCGCGTCGAATTCGGTTGAAGCGGTTCAGGGTGTGGGGGACGCCGCCATCCCGCGGTCCGGCCTGACCCGTCGGATCGCGCGGCCTCCCGTGGCCGGCATCTGGTCGGGCGGGCGCGCACGGGCGCGCCGGGGGGCCACACATGGGCGCGTGTATCCGCAGCTCCGGGCGGCCGTTCGATACGGAGGGCTGGCTGAGACTGGCAGGCGTTTGTTCAACTGTCGAGCGCTTGGAGGTATCGCTCGACGGCACGCTTCGGGGCGTCCGCCGCCATGATTCCGCTCATCGCCGCCACGCCGTGGGCACCCGCCTCCAAGCAGTCCTCGGCGCGGTCCGGAGTGATGCCACCGAGCGCGTAGACCGGGATGTCGACGCTGCTCGCGAGCTCCGAGAATTGCCGCAGCCCCAGGGGCGGGCCGTAGCCCGGTTTGGAGTCGGTCGGAAAGACGGGGCTGAGCGTCGCGAAGTCCGCTCCCGCCTGCTCGGCGTCGGTCAGTTCCTCGTGGTCGTGGCAGGAGGCACCGACGAGCCCCCCGTCGAGGACCCTTCGCAGAATGTCGACCGGAAGCCCGTCGGACGGACGGTGGACCCCGTCGGCGTCGAGAAGGCTCGCGATATCGGCGCGCGCGTTGACCAGCAGCCGGACTCCAGTTCCCGCACAGACTCGTCTTATTCGCTTGGCGAGGGACCAGACTCGGGCGTCCGATCTCTCCTTGTCCCGGAATTGAAGCATCGTCAGGCCACCCTCCAGGGCGGCCTCGACCGCATCGGCGGTCGTGCCGACGCCCCGGGCGGCGCAGGCCCGGTCGGTAATTCCGTACAGGCGGGGGAGCACGTCGACCGGTCGATGCGACGGTTCGCTCACTCGACGGTCACGCTCTTGGCGAGATTACGCGGCTGGTCGATGTCGGTCCCCTTGAAGTCCGCCACGTGGTAGGCGAGCAGCTGCGCGGCGACGACCGACAGCATCGGCTGAACGAATTCGTCGGACTCCGGAATGTCGATGGTTACGTCTGCGAATTCCCGGATCCGGTCGTCTCCCTCGGTCGCGATCGCGATCACTGGTCCCTTCCGGGCCTTCACCTCCTCGAGGTTGCTGACCATCTTGTCGTAGACGCCGCTCTGCGGCGCAATGACGACGACGGGCAGGTGCTCGTCGATCAGCGCGATGGGTCCGTGTTTCATTTCACCGGCGGCGTACCCCTCGGCGTGGATGTAGCTGATCTCCTTGAGCTTCAGGGCTCCCTCGGCGGCGATCGGGAACTGGTTCCCGCGTCCCAGATACAGAAAGGAGTCGGCGTCGGAGTACTCGCGGGCGATGTATTCGTACGGTTCCGTTACGTTGAGCACCTGCTCCATCTTGTTCGGAAGCTGGCGCATTTCGGCGATCAAGTCCCGAGCGCGCTCCGGCTCGACAGTTCCCCGTCGACGTCCCAACCAGAGGGCGAAGGCGTTGATCGTCGCCAGCTGAGTCGTGAATGCCTTCGTGCTGGCGACGCCGATCTCCGGGCCGGCGTGTGTGTAGAGGACGTCGTCGGCCTCTCGGGCGATCGTCGACTCGATCACGTTGACGATGCCCAGCGTCGAGGCCCCTCGGCGGTCCGCCTCCTTCATCGCCGCCAGGGTGTCGGCGGTTTCCCCCGACTGGCTGATCGGGATGCAGAGCGTGTCGTCGCTGAGGACGGGATTGCGATATCGAAATTCGTGTGCGTAGTCGCTCTCGACAGGAACCCGCGCCAGTGATTCGATGGCGTACTTGCCCAGTTCGGCGGCGAAATGGCTCGTGCCGCAGGCGAGCATCACGATCTTGTCGACATCCCGGACCGCTTCCGGAGTCAGGTCGAGCTCCGGAAAGCGAACGTCTCCGGTCTCCTGGTCGACGCGTCCCTGGAGTGCATCGATGACTCGGGCGGGTTGCTCGTGGATCTCCTTGAACATGAAGTGCTTGTAACCCTGCTTCTCCGCCGAGATCGGATCCCAGTCGATGTGCTTTTCCGTTCGCTGCACCGGCTCGCCGTCGGCGTCGAAGATCTCGATGCCGTCGGTCTTCAGGACTGCGGTATCTCCGTCCTCCAGGAAGACGAAGTCGCGGGTATGCTCGAGGACAGCCGGGATGTCGGATGCTGCGAAGGTCTCCTCGTCGGTGTGGCTGAGCACCATGGGCGAGGCGTTTCGCGCGACGACCAGCTCCTCGGGGTCGTCGGCGAACATGACGACCAGTGCGTACGATCCCTCGAGCCGCTCGAGTGCCTGACGCGTCGCGTTGTGCAGCGAATCGGCGCCATGTTCGAGTGCGCGGTCGATCAGGTGGGCGACGACCTCGGTGTCCGTCTCGCTCTCGAACGTTCGACCGGCGTCTCGAAGTTCGGACTTCAGGGCGGCGTAGTTTTCGACAATGCCGTTGTGGACGACGACGACGTCGCCCGCTCGATGCGGATGGGCGTTTGTCCGGCTCGGTTTGCCGTGTGTCGCCCACCGGGTGTGACCGACGCCGATCGGGCCGTCGAACGGTTCGCTCTCGTAGGCCTCGACCAGTGCATCGAGCTTTCCCTCGACGCGTCGGGTCTGGACGTGACCGTCGGCGTCTCCGATGGCGAGCCCCGCGGAATCGTATCCGCGGTATTCGAGATTCTGGAGGCCGGTGAGAAGGATCTCGCTGCAGTTGCGGCTACCGACGTAGCCGACGATGCCACACATGAGTCAGTCCGTGCGAGAGGAGCGAGGGGAAGTCGTCGGTTCGGTATCGGCGCGAATCACGGTGCAATGCCCACGATCTCGGCGCCGACTGCGCGGAAGCGAATGCCGAAGCTGTAGGCGTCGTTGCCCGGTTGGGCGTCCGTATCCAGGTCCGCGCTGCGGTTCAGCTGACCGCCGGCCAGCGAACAGATCGTCGGCTGACAGAGCCTCAGCTGGGCGGAGTTGCAGGCCCGCGGGGCATTGCAGGTCCAGTTCCCGCCCTGAGACTTCTTGAACAGCTTCTTCCCCGACAGACAGCTGCAGGCGCTGCCAGCGGCATTGAGTCCCTTGAAGATGTCGGCTTTCGGGACGGCTCCGGAGAGACGGCCGTTCTTCAGCGGGACTCGCCCGCCCTGCTTTACCGTCGCCGACTTTTTGACCTTCGCGCGGACCCGAGGGTCTTTGATGCGGACGGTAAACGAGATGCCCATCCCGAACGGGACGGTCAGCTGAATCATGCCGCCGCTCGCCCGCAGCTTGTACTTCTGTTCGACCTTGACGTCGTTCAGTTCGGTCTTCGGGTCGCCGTTCGAATCGAAGCTATTCGAATCGAGCAGGAAGGTGCCGGTTCCCATCAGATTGTCCTGGAAGGTGGCCATGTCGGCGTCCGAACCCGGGTGGGAGGACATCGCCAGCGAGGGATCGGCGAGCGGGTTCGACCAGTTGCGGTATTTGAACAGGAAGACCAGTTGGCCCGTCTGGATCTGTCGCTTGATGTTGGCGTTGATATCGGTTCCGGTCAGCGACGAGAACTGCGTGATCAACCGTCCGAGTTCGTTGTCGATGGCACGGTCGTTGTCGAAATCGCGGCAGCAGGACGGGTCGATATTGATCGTGCGGAGGAACGATCCGGGGCCGAACTGGCTGGAGGGACCGGTGTCGTCCCCCCCGTCGACGGTGTCTCGGACGTCCATCCCGCCGCTGTCGGCGACGTCGGTCAGACCCGTGTCCGGCGAGGTGTCGGGATCCGGCTGCTCCGTATCCGGAGTCGCGTCTGGTATCCCCGCATCCGGTTCAGTGTCCGGTGTCTGCCCGTCCGGTTCGCCGACCGCGTCGGCTCCGGCGTCGTCGCCGAGTCCGAATCGGTTTGCACCGGTTGCATCCGAGCCGCATCCGACGGAGAAGATCAGAACGGCGGCGAGCCCCGTAACCACGATCGAGATACGCATGTTCGTGTCCTCGTGTCACAGTCCGACGATCGATCTCGACATGGGCGGAGGCTACGCAGACGCCGAGCGCGACGCAAATCGAGTCAGTCGTCCTCCGAGGCCCAGCCCTCGATGTTGCGCTGTCGACCGCGGCCGAGTGCCAGGGCCTCGGGAGGGACGTCGTCGGTGATCGTACTCCCCGCACCGATGTACGCGCCGTCGCCGATCGACAGCGGAGCGACCAGCGAACTGTTCGATCCGGTGAAGGCGCCTTCGCCGATCTCCGTGCGATTCTTCTCTTCGCCGTCGTAGTTGCAGGTGATGGTACCGGCTCCGATGTTCGTGCGTTCGCCGAGGTGAGCATCGCCGATATACGCCAGATGGCCGGCTTTGACGCCGTCCTCCAGCCGAGCCTTCTTGACCTCGACATAGTTTCCGACCTTGCAGCTCGAGCCGATGTCGGCTCCCGGGCGGAGATGGGCGAAGGGGCCGAGGTTGGTGTCGCTGTCGACCGTCGCACTCTCGAGATAGCACTGCGCCTTGACGAGTACGTCCTCGCCGAGCTTCGTGTGCCGGACGGTACAACCGGTCTCGACGACGGTCCCCGAGCCGACGACGGTTTCGCCCTCGAGATGGACGTTCGGGTAGAGCACGACGTCGCGGTCGAGCTGTACGCTGGGGTGGATCCAGGTGGTGTCGGGGTCGATGAACGTCACCCCCTGGTCCATCCAGTGTTCGTTGATGCGCTGGCGCAGCAGGTCGTTCGCCCGGGCGAGGTCCGAGCGCGTGTTGACGCCCCGGACGATGTCGGCGTCCTGGCAGCGCCAGGTGTAGACGCCGCGCTGGCGGGCGGTCGGTTCGACGAGATCGGTCAGATAAAACTCGCCCTGAGCGTTGTCCGGCGATCCGCTGCACAGCTCACCCAGCCGGTCG
>JBDGRG010000117.1:0-2155 GCA_042218355.1 Bradymonadaceae bacterium | reverse complement strand
GCAGGAACTGAGTGCGCCCGACGTAGGTACCTGCGTTGACCTCGTCGATGTCGCGCTGGGTGGGCGTCGCGTCGGTTTCTTCGACGATCCGGACCAGTTCCTCGTCGGAGTCACGGACGATACGCCCGTACCCGGTCGGATCCTCCAGGTGCGCGGTGACCAGGCCGAGTGGGAGGTTCGCCCGACGCGTCCCCTCGACCAGGGAATCGACCGCCTGCGAGGTGATCAGCGGAGCGTCTCCCGACAGGACCGCGGTCCACTCCGACCCGTGTTCGAGGGCATCTCGTGCCGACCAGACGGCGTGTCCGGTCCCGAGCTGTTTCTCCTGGTGGGCAAAGTCGATCGAATCGGCGTAGGGTCGGTCCTGCAGTGCGGTCCTCACTCGTTCGGCGCCGTATCCGACGACGACGACCGCCCGATCCGCCCCCGCATTCAGCGAGGCACGGACGGCGTAATCGACCATCGGGACGCCGAGCACTTCGTGGAGTACTTTGGGGCGCTGGGACCGCATCCGGGTGCCCTTCCCGGCTGCGAGGATGACAGATTGGAACGATGTCGTCATCGGTGTTTCGAAGATGGAGGCGCGCACGGTTCGTCAGCGACACGTCGACCGGGGGAGCTTCATCGGACGGGACCGAGCCGACGGTGGTGCTACGAGGCAGGTTCCTCGACTTCGTTCGAGTCGGATCCCTCCGGACCGCCCTCGGAGGATGAATCGCCGGGCGTCGAGTCCGACTGTTGATAGGACGAGGCGTGGGGACGTTCGGGGGTCGGTGACTGGGTGACGCCGCTCTCCTCGTCGCCCGCTTCCCGGCTCGAAAGAGGGGGATACTCGTCCAGGGAGATGTCCTCGACGGGTTGGCGGGAGTCGGCTGCCATCTGTTGAAGTGCGATTTCCTGCGCGACGTTTGGGTCCTTGATGGCTCGTTCGCCCTGGTTTTCCTCGAAGTTCGCGACCAGGGTGTCGAACTCGGAGCAGGCGCGGGCGGTGATCGTCCGCTTTTTTCGATAGGGCATGAACGACGACTTGAAGCCGTTGATCATCAATCGGCGGAGATCGCCGACATTCAGGTCGTAGTGGTCGACTGCCTTCTGATATTCCTCGGTGACGGTCGTGTCGGTGATCAGCCGGTTGTCCGTGTTGAGCGTGCAGCGGATGCCGTACGAGAGATAGAAGGGGAGCGGGTGGCTGTCGAATCCTTTGCACGCTCGCGTCTGGACGTTGCTCGACAGGCAGATCTCCAGGGGGATTCGGTGGTTGTTGACGTAGTTCAGCAAGTCGCCGTCCTCGCGCAGCCGCACGCCGTGGCCGATCCGGTGGGCTCCACACAGATGGATGGCCTGGTGGATGCTCTCGGGTCCGTAGGCTTCGCCGGCGTGAATCGTCAGATTCACGTTGTTGTTGCGGATCAGGTAGAAAGCTTCGCGGTGGTCCTTGGGCGGGTTGTCGACCTCGGCCCCGGCGAGATCGAAGGCGACGACCTCCTTTTCCTTGAAAGCGACGCACAGCTCGGCCAGCCGAAGTGACGATTCCGGCGTGATGTGCCGGATGCCGCAGATGATTTGGCCGCTCATGACGCCGTACTGGCGCTTTGCCTCGCGCAGGCCCTCGGCGACCGCCTCGACGATGACTGGAAACGACAGCCCTTCTTTGGTGTGCAACAGCGGCGAGTAGCGGACCTCCAGGTACTGGACATTCTCCTTCGCAGCATCTTCGCCCAGCTCGAAGGCCGCCCGGTACAGAGCCTCCTCGGTCTGGAGGACGCTGACCGTCGTGTCGAACGCCTGCAGATAATCGTTGAGGTCGTGGCAGACCTCGCCCGCGTGAAGTTCCTCGGCCAACTCCTCCTCGGTGGAGGCTCCGTTCGGTAATTCGACCCCCTGTTCCTCGGCCAGTTCGAGGATGGTCGACAGACGGAGACTGCCGTCCAGATGGACATGCAGATCCGTCTTGGGCATCCGTTTGAGGAAGTCGGGCGTCAGTTCCATGAGCGATCAGGGACGTCGAGACGTCGTGAGTGCGAGAGAACCGACTTCGTGTCGGTTATTTCTCCCATTTTATGTCGGCGGTTCGTCGAGTGCAATCTTCGACCCGGCTCGGGGTGCGATCACGACCCGTTGGTCACACATCCCCGACGGGTGATGGGGGGGCTAT
>JBDGRG010000116.1:15069-21715 GCA_042218355.1 Bradymonadaceae bacterium | reverse complement strand
CGGAAGCCGGTGAGGGTGTCGACGCAGTCTTCGGGCGGTTCACTCTCGGGATCACGCAGCAGTTTGTCGGTGATCGGGTCGAGCTCCGCATAGATCTCGCTCCACTTCTCGTGCCGCTTCCGGTATCGCTCGCGCGCCCGCTCGGCGGAATCGTGGTAGACCTGCTTCAACTTCGGGTACTTCTCCTCGAGCTTCTCGAACGCCTCGTCGACCTTCTTCATCGCCTTCAACCCGCGCTCGAACATGAAGGTGATGTTCTGCTGCTCGAAGGTTCGATCGGACCAGACCGTCTTCGCCGCCTTCTCGACCTCCTCCGGAGACGGCGGATCGCCGACGGACTGACGGCAGTACAGATACGGTCCGTAGTGCCGTTTGACGTTCCACGCCGTCGCGCCGAAGCACAGGTGCACCTGGGCGGCCCGGTAGAGCGTCTCCTTCGCCCCCGACACGTCTCCGTTGATCAGGGCGTCTCCGATGACGGCTCGCGGGTCGCTGCTGAGAATCTGACCGTTGAAGACGTCGCTGCGCTCCTCGTAGTACGAATCGATCCCCTTGACGCCGCGACCGCAGGCCAGCCGCGCGAGATGGTCGTCGGCGTTCCAGGAGCTCGGATAGTTCCCGCTGGACGAGACACTGCTGTCGAAGACCCCCTCCGCCACCCCCGCCCCCGACTCCTCGTCGACGACCTCGGTCCCACTGAGCATCGCCGGCCCCTCTTTGCCTCCGGACGCGTCGGCCTCGCCCGACGCTTTGTTCCAGGCGTCGGCCGATCTGCACCGCTGGGGACGCCCCCGCCACCGACTGCGGATCGAACTGGGGCTGCCCCCGGGTCCGCCCAGCGACTCGCCGGCCAACCCCTTCTCCTTTTTCTTCTTCTTCAGAAGGGACTCGGCCTCCTCGTGCTTCTTCATCAAGTCACTGTAGAAGTCCCGCCCCTCGATCTTGTCGGCGTGCTTCCCCTCGATGCAGAGCTGCTCGAAGCTTCGGATCGCCAATGCCGCCGATTCGAGCTCGCCGGCTTTCAGGCGGCGCTCGGCCCGGTCGATCCGTCGCTCACACAACTGCGCGACGTCCGACCAGTGGGCGGCGGAGACGACCGCGGGTGCGGCGACCAGTACGGCGCCGATCGTCAGTGCGAGTCGGGCGTTCATGGTGTCGATCCACGTCGAATGGTGTCGATCCACGTCGAGGGGAGACTTCGAATCGGACGTCTGGTGAGTCGGGCGCGCGGGCGGTCGAGCGGACGGTCGAACTGTCTACGACACGTCGCGGACGATCTCGTCGAGCGAGGGACGCGGGGGTTTCTCTCGGTCCCGTCGATCCTCGTGGACGTACCCGATCCAGACGAATCCGACGATCTCCTCTTCGCCCCCATCGATCCCCAGGAGATCGTACGTCTCGGGGTGCCGGGTGACAGACCCCGTGGTCCACTTCGAATGGACCTCCTCGCTCCAGAGCGAGATCATCAGATTCTGGATCGCACAGGCGACCGCGGCGTAGTCCTCCCGGCGGGTAAAATCGTCGTCGGCCAGCACCTGGCTGGGAACGACGAGTTCGGGGGGCTGGCCGACCTTCCGACGGTACGCCCGCTCCTGCTCGTCGGTCAACGCCCCCTTGGACTCCTCCTTCAGGCGGACGTACAGGTCCTCGATCGCCGCCCGACCCTCGGAGCCGACGCGCGTGAAGCGCCACGGATAGGTCAACTTGTGATTGGGCGCCGCGACCGCCGCCTCGAGCGCTCGGTCGACCGCCCCGTCGGGGATCGGCTCCGGACTGAATCGATGGACGGTTCGCCGGGTCGACAGACAGTCGCGGACCGCCTGGCCGTCTTTCGGATCCGTCATGGTCTGGCGATGTACGTGGAGCAACTCGATCGAGACGGCGACATGTCGATCGACGCAGTCGATACCGCAACTCGTCGACCCGGTAAACCCGGCAGACGACGTCCCGGCGATCGTCGCGTCAGATCGATCACCGGGTGGCGAACCGACCGTCGTCCCCGGGGCTGAAACCACCGCCCGCACCTCGGTCCGTCACTGTCCGGCGACGCTAACCCGGATTTCTCACGAGCTTCGTCCCATGAGGCACCGCAGACTGCTTCGAGGTCGGGTTTCGTCCCCCGCAGACAGCGCGGATGCCCTTGCGAGGAGGACGGACCCGAGATCGGACAGGCTGCACGCCGCAATAGAAGGGTCGTGAGATTTCCGGGCTAAAGCGACGCCGGCCGGAAATGCCTACCAGCTCGGCTCCTCGATCAGCGACCACGGTCGGAAACCTGCAACGGCGTTGCCGGGCACTCGCCGTGCAGTCGTCCCCAAATCACTCGATTACCCAATAACCCAATCACTCGCCGACCGACGGGAGGCCAACGACGCATGTTGCCTCAAACACTCGATTCCGTATAGTCCCTGCGCTCGGGAGTCTTCGAGAATATCCGATCCGTGTCTCGATACGACGAGGAAACGATGGCCCGACTGATGTCAAGCACCGAGCTCCACCGCCGACTCGACGATCGTGAAAACTTCACGCTCGTCGACATCCGCGAGGAGGAGGAGTACTACGAGGGTCACATCCCTCACGCCAGAAGCCTCCCACTCGAGACCCTCAAGGAACAGGCCGAGGAGGCCCTGAACAAAAATCAGAAAGTCATCGTCTACGGCAACGACCACGACGACGAGGACTCGAACTCCGCCGCGAAGGTCCTCGAGTCGATGGGCTTCCGCAAGGTCTCGAATTTCGACGGCGGCGTCTTCGCGTGGGAGCGCGCCGGCTTCGAGTTCGACACGGGGACCGAGGGATAGTGGTCAGACGCGCCGTCGGGGGGAGAAACGACACCCACCCCAGTCGACACCGTCGGCCCCTGTCGTCGGCTCTGTTACTCGTGAGCTCCCCCCTCTCCAACCGGGCCGCGCGGCCGACCCAGCTTCGGTAACCGGTTCGTTTTCGCTCTCACCCGGCCAGCTGGCGGGTTCAGCAGCACGGTGCTGCGGATCGACTACCGTGGCCCTCGAACGGTCGACCGTCGAACCGGAACGTCCTCCTCCCGGGTATTTACACTCCGCCCTACCCCCTCGAACCATCCAAAAAAAAGGGCCCGCCTTTCGGCGGACCCCGTTTGCTCATCGTTCGAAGTCGGGCGATCGCTCACTCACCGGTGACGATCGTACAGTGCTTGACGTAGGCTCCACCGAGAATCGCCATGTTGCTCTGGTCCACGGTGTGAACCTTCTTGATACCACCATTCTGCGCTGCGGTCTTCAGGCTGGAGTCGCCCATCCCGATCAGGTACAGAATCGTGTTCGAGCACGCCTTGCCTTTCTTCGAGCCCAGCGCCTTCCCGTCTTTACCGGTGTCCGTGTTCGTGGGATGGTTCGTGGACGCTTTCGTACTGGTGAACAGGATGCCCGTCGGGTTCATGACCGACGCACAACCGCTGAGGGCGAAGCTGGCACCGATCAGACCGACCAACAGGGACAGTTTCAGAGAGTTCTTCGACAGGTTCATCGTCAACCTCCATTGGGACTTACAGTGAACTCACTACAGCCAGAGAGGTCCCGTCTCGGGGACCGGCACCGGGTCGCTAGCATCGACCGTAGGGAGCGTCAAGAGTTTTCGCCGTGTTGCCCGGTGACTTACGGTTCCTCCTGCAGATCGGCCTCCGCGCGGAAGATCAGGTGGTCCTCCGTGTTCTCGGCGAGCACGGCCGTGAACTTGCTCTCGGGCTCCTGATCGTCCTCGAGGTTCAACCAGTCGTCGACAATCTGCTCGGCGACCTCCTCGTCGGCGGCCGCCGCGACCTCGACCGTCTCGGGATCCTCCTCGTCCTCCGGGTCGAATTCGCGCGGAAACCGGACGACGACATGCGCCGTCGTATCGGCCATCTCCGTCGCCTGGAGATAGACGCCGCCCTGGATCGGCTCGAGCTCCTCGAGATCGACGATCTCCTCCTTGCCACTCTCCAGGTGCCGCACGACGACGGCCTCCTCGTCGTCGGCTTTGGCGACGATCACCACCTCGTCGGCGAGGTACTTGCCGCTGGACGCCTCCCCTCGGTGCTCCTCCTCTTCGGACAACAGGTAGATCCGATGGGGGGCCACGCCGCGGGCCTCGAGTAGCCGCTGCAGCCGCTGGTTCTCCTCGACGAGATCGAGATACGTCTCGGCGTCGCGCTGGTTCGTGGTCCGAAAGACGATCTCGTCTTCGTCGTTCTTGATCCGGTAGTGCCGGCTGCCACTCTCGATCGACAGATCGTCGAAGTCCTCTTCGATCTGGCTCACCGTCGCACCTCGTCGAACTTGGAGTCGAAAACTGGAACGTCGCCGGGACAATTAGCACAGCGCCCCGCGTTGTAAACCGGGGCAGTGGGGCCGGGGGGGAAGGGATCGGCGAGAGGGGGGCCCCTCCGCTCGTTGATCTCGATTTTGGTCCGTGCAACTAGGGGCCTGCGCTGCTCGTCGTCCGGCCACCCCGACGGGGGACCTCGGACGGCGCGGGCAGTCGCCTCGTCGAGCCCGCTCCGACGACCACGAGCCGGGCTCGGCCCGGAATCGCGTGCTCGCTCGTTCCTCCAACCGCTTCGACCGACGTGCCCTGGCAGACCAAATACTTCGAGGGCGACGAGGTGCTCGTTCGGACGGACCCCGACGGCGAGCCGTACGTCGAGGACGACCGGGCGGAGATGAAGTACAGTGACGAGCCCGATGCCCCACTGTATCATCCCTCCGTCGATCGGCTCTACGACGACCGAAGGGCGTCTCTTCGCGCCTGGGTCGACGAGCTCGACCGTCGCGAACAACAGCTCGACGAGCGCGAGGAGAAACTGGACGCCCGAGCGTCGGAGCTCGACCGCCGCGAGCAGCAACTCGACGAGTGGCAGGAGCAGTTGACCAGTCGCGCCCTCGAGACCGGAGAGGGAACAAACGGAGGGCCGTCGAACATGAACAAAGAGGCAACGGACGTACCGGGTGAGTTGCGCTCACACTCCGACGTTCGCCCGCGAGAGCTCACCGGAATCGATCCACCGGATCGGGGGATCGTCGAGGTCCACACGGACGGCGCGTGTGCGGGCAATCCCGGTCCGTGCGGGTACGGGCTCGTCGCCCGCGGCCGCGACGAGTATCTCGAGGTGAGCGCGTACCTTGGTGAAGGCACGAACAACGTCGCCGAGTTGAACGGGATCCGCGCGGCCGTCGAACTGTTCGGCGATCGGTCCGAAGCTCTGGAGATCTACACCGACAGCCGCTACTGCATCGGCGTGTTGACCGAGGATTGGAACGTCAATGCGAACCGAGACCTGGTCTTTACCATCCGCGACCTCCTCGACGAGGCCGACGGCGTCGAGCTGCGCAAAGTCGAGGGGCACGCGGGCGAGCCACTCAATGAACGGGCCGACGCACTCGCGAAGCAGGCATTGCCGTGACGGGAGGAGATCGTCGAACACAGACGACGACTCGACCGTCGACCACGGCGCGGACGCACCGTCTGCTCGACGATCTGTAACCATCCGACGGGGTCCGTCGAACGGCAATCGTGGGGCGAAGCTACCGACCGTGTCTCCGGGCCGGTCGCGTCCCATCGGTCACCGGGGGACGAAACCGACCGTCGTCAACGGCGCCGAACGCACCACCTGCTCGGGGGTCTGTGACTATCCGGCACGGCGGCCGGCGTGACCCCTCGAACGGCGATCGCGGTGGGAACATTGGAACCCGTTCGGCCCACGATGGTCGTGCGGTTGTAACTCGACGACTTTGCCACTCGGTTACTCGACCTCTCGGCAATCGCATGGAACTGGAACAACTCAACGAGCTGATCGCCGATCAGAGTCAGTTCGTCGATCGGATCGACGCCGAACTGGACCGGGTCATCGTCGGCCAACAGGAGATGATCGACCGACTGATGATCGGTCTCCTGACCGGCGGCCACGTCCTGCTCGAGGGGGTTCCCGGCCTGGCCAAGACGCTGACCGTCCGTTCGCTGGCGGCGTGCATCGATCTCGACTTCCAGCGGATCCAGTTCACGCCGGACCTCCTCCCGGCGGATCTGATCGGGACGATGGTGTTCGACCAGAAGACACAGGAGTTCGAACCGCGCAAGGGACCGGTCTTTACGAATCTGCTCCTGGCGGACGAGATCAATCGGGCCCCCGCGAAGGTGCAGTCGGCCCTGCTGGAGGCGATGCAGGAGCGGCAGGTGACGATCGGGGAGACGACCCATCAGCTGCCCGAACCGTTCCTGGTCCTCGCCACACAGAACCCGATCGAACAGGAGGGAACCTACCCGCTCCCGGAAGCACAGGTCGACCGGTTCGAGCTGATGACCCGCATCGACTACCCGACCCCGGAGGAGGAGCGGACCATCATGGAACGGCAGACCGAGCAGGTCGACCCGGTCGAACTCGATCACGTCGCCGATCCCGGTGACGTGATGCAGGCGCGCGAGACCGTCCGTGACGTCTACATCGACGACAAGCTGAAGGACTACATCGTCGACATCGTCTTCGCCACGCGCGACCCGGCGTCGTACGACCTGCCGGAATTCGAGGACTACATCGACTACGGAGCGAGTCCGCGGGCGACGATCAATCTGAATCTGGCGGCTCGTGCGCGCGCCTTCATCGAGGGGCGGGGATACGTCACCCCCGAGGACA
>JBDGRG010000116.1:11630-15059 GCA_042218355.1 Bradymonadaceae bacterium | reverse complement strand
GCGCCCGACGTCCTCCGGCACCGCGTCATCACGACCTACGTCGCCGAGGCCGAGGGCTACACCTCCGAATCGATCGTCGACCGGATTCTCGAGTCCATCGAAGTTCCCTGACATGACCACCCTCGACGACGAACTCCTCGAGGCCGTCGAGCGGCTCGAGATCGTCGCACGCCGGGCGGTCGACGACGAGCTCGCGGGCCAGTATCAGAGCGTCTTCAAGGGGCGGGGCATCGATTTCGCGGACGTCCGCGAGTACGAACCCGGGGACGACATCCGGGTGATCGACTGGAACGTCTCCGCCCGGATGAACGACCTCCACGTCAAACAGTACGTCGAGGAGCGTCAGCTGACGGTCTTCCTGCTCGTCGACGCCTCGAGCAGCCAGGATTTCGCCTCGCGCCAGGCCTCTCGGGCCCGCGAGGCCGGGACCAAGCGCGATGCCGCGGCCGAGCTGTCCGCACTCATCGCGTTCAGCGCCATCAGCACCGGAGATCGGGTCGGACTGGTGACCTTTACGGACGAGGTCGAGACGGTCCTCCCCCCCGAGTCGGGGCGGAAGCACGTCCTGCAGATGCTCTCGGAGATCGAAGCGATCGACGGGGGCCGCCGGGGAACGGACATCGATGCGGCGCTCGAGCGCGTCGCCCGGGTGGCGACCTCGCGGTCGCTGATCTTCGTCGTCAGCGACTTCCTCGACGAGGGCGACGATCGGGGCGTCGAGGGACTGCGAGCTCGGCACGAGCTCGTTCCCGTCTTCCTGACCGACCCGATGGAGTTCGACCTCCCGGATCTCGGGGTGGCGACGTTCCGCGATCCCGAGACCGGTGAACGACTGCGAGTCGACACGAGCGACCCCGCGGTGGCAGCGGCGTACGAACGGCGCCGTCGCTCCGCACGCGACCGATGGCGCGAGCGATTTCGCCGCCAGAACATCCGCCCCCTGGAGGTCAGCACCGCCGACGATCACGTCGAGGCCCTGGTCGATTACTTCCGGGTGCGCGGCGAGCGCTGACGGGAGCGGCACGTGTCGGTTCGACTCACTCTCCTCGGAGAATCGGGTGAGACACAGCGCCCACAAACTGGCGTGGCCGATGGTCGCGGCGAGCTGTCTCGTCCTGTGGGGGCAGCCCGCAGCCGCCGCGGACACCGGTCCGGGCGGGGGCTCGGAGACGGCGCAGTCCATCTCGCTGGACCAATCCTTCGATCGCCCCGAGACGATCCGGGTCGGGACCCCCCTGTCGGTCGAACTCGTCGTCCGACACCCGGCCTCCGCGGAGGCAACGCTCCGCCCCGAGCTGCGCGAGTCGAACTGGGAACTGCTCGGAAGCGATCGCTCCACCGGCGAGACGGTCACCCGGTTCGAGGTCCGATACGCGGTCTATCGCCCGGGCCCGGCGACACTGCCGCCGCAGAGCGTCCGGGTCGAGACGAAGTCGGGGCGGACCCACGAACTCGAGACCGACCCGGTCGACGTCCAGGTCACGTCCGGGCTCGGCGACGGGAAGCGGACGCTCGCCCGAGCCCGTCCGCCGCACCGCCCGCCCGCCGGAACGCCGAGTTGGCTCTGGTATCTCGCCGGCCCGGCGGCGCTGGCAGCGGTCGGCGGCGTGTACTGGTACCGTCGCACCCGGACACGGGGCGAGTCGACCGCCGAATCCGCCCCGCCGCCCGAGGTCGAGGCCCGACGGGCCCTCGCGCGCCTCGAATCCCCGGCGCTCGAGACCGAAACCGACGTCCTCGTCTTCTACGTCGAGCTGTCGGCCGTCGTCCGACGCTATCTCGGACGGACGCACGGCGTTCCCGGCGTCGAATCCGCCGCCGGCGAGTTGCTCGCCCGGCTCGACGCCGACGGCGCGCTCGACGACGAACTCCGGTCGACACTCGTCGACTGGTTCCGTCACGTCGAACGGGTCAAATTCAGCGGCGTCACTCCCGGGGCCGACCGGGCGGAGCGAGCACTGGAGGAGGCTCGTTCACTCGTCGAGGCCGTCGAAACTCGCGGGGCAACCGACGGGGGAAACGACGACGCGTCGGCCTCGACGAACGACCGAGACGACGCGCCGGATCGGCACTCCGAGGAATCCGATCCGCCAGAGGGTGAATCCCGGTGGCGCCCCACCGACTCCTCGCGCACCGACGAGGCGTCGACGTCCGCAGACGCCCCCCCCGAGCCGTCCGAGGAGGCGGATCGACCGGAGATCGAGGTCGACGCCCCCGAAAACGACGCAGATCGAGCGGACGAGGAATCACCCGATGCGGAGTCCGACGACGGGACGGTTGCCCAGGGCAGAGGGGAAGACTCGTGAGTATCGAATTCGCACATCCCTGGGTCCTGCTGCTCCTGCTGGCGGTGCCGGCTCTGGCGGTCGCCCTGTTCGTTCCCCGATTCCGCGCCCGGCGCAGGGGGGCGTTCGTCCTGTCGACGACCTCGGACCTCCAGGAGCATGCGGGCGGATGGCGCACATGGGGGCGAGCGATCCTGGATCTCTTCGCACTGGTCGCCCTCGCTCTGCTCGTCCTCGCGCTGGCCCGCCCGCAGACCGTCAGCGGAGACCGGGTCGAGGTCGAGGGCATCGATATTTTTCTGGCACTCGACATGTCCGGCTCGATGCGAGCAGTCGACGCATCGAAGTCGGAGATCCGTCGGGCAATGCGGGAGAATCGGCGGCCGCCGAACCGGTTCGAACAGGCGAAGAAGACACTCGAGCAGTTCATCGAGCGGCGGAAGTGGGACCGGATCGGCATGACGGTCTTCGCCAAGGAGGCGTTTCTGCAGTTTCCCCTGACGCTCGACTACCGGACCATCCTCCGGATGCTGGACCGGCTAGAGCTGGGGGACATCGACCCGGGCGGCACCGCGATCGGCAACGCGCTGGGCCGAGCGGTCGCCGGCCTGGACGACAGCGATGCGGAGACCAAGATCGTCGTTCTGATCACCGACGGCGACCGGCGCGGCGGCAACATCTCGCCGATGAAGGCGGCGACGATCGCCGAGAAGAATGGAGTCAAGATCTTCCCGATTCTGGTCGGTCGAAAGGGCCCGACGCTTCTGCCAATCGAGGTCGACGGGCTGGGCGGCGGGCCCAAGAAGATCCGCTACCGGCGGCGGAAGTTCCCGGTCGATCCGAAGTTGCTCAAACAGATCGCCGACGAGACGGGCGGGGAATTCTACCGCGCGACGGACGCCGAGAAGATCCGGGACAAGCTTCACGAGATCCTCGACGACTTCGAACGGACGCGCTTCGAGGATCCGTCGAACGTCGACCGGACGGAGCACTTCCGCTCGTTCGTGTTGGTGGCGTTGGTGCTGATGGCCGTGCAGTTCGTCGGCCGCTACACCCTCTTCCGCTCGTTTCCATGAGAACCGAACCGCAGAGGGCTCAGTTCAAAAGAACCGCAGAGGGCTCAGAGAGCTCAGAGGGGGCGGCC
>JBDGRG010000116.1:246-11619 GCA_042218355.1 Bradymonadaceae bacterium | reverse complement strand
GAGCGGTGCTCGGCCGCCGAAAACCGGTGGCGTGAGGGGCAACGGGATCACTCTCGAGCGGTCACAAAGAACCACTTGCAATCGCTCGGTCGAGCGATTGTAGGCTGGTGCGGTTGTACGGTTGTAGGCCTAATCGCTTAATTGCCGAGGTCGACTGAAAGGAGGCCGGAATTGCTCAATGGCCGCGCCGACCGCCGGGAGGCGCTATCGCCGAGGCCGACTGAAAGGAGGCCGGAATTGCCTAATTGCCGGGCCGAACGCAGTGAGGCCCACTGCCCAGCAGCCGCGCCGACCCCCGGGAGGCGCCAGCATCTCAGCGACTGAGCATCTAAACGTCTCGACTGAACCGCAACCCGACGTTCGAGCAATTCGGTACCTGCCACTCTCGACCACCAGACACCACGCGTGAGATTCGCCCATCCACAGTACCTGTACCTGCTGCTCCTCCTGCTGCCGATCGCGGGAGCGTGGGGGTGGTACGTCCGCTGGCGACGCCGGGCCCGGCAGCGCGCGGGAGACGGCCCGCTGATCGACCGGATGAGTGCCGACCACTCCCAGCGACTTCGATGGATCCAGACGGTGTTGGTCCTCGTCGCCGTCGCGCTCTGCTGCGTCGCCGCCGCCCGTCCGCAGTGGGGCCGGGCCGAGACGACCGTCGAGAAGACCGGAGTCGACGTCGTCTTCGCGCTCGATCTCTCCAAGAGCATGCTGGTCCGTGACGTCCCGCCCGATCGACTGCGGGCGGCGACCAACGAGATCGGCACGCTCCTCGACCGCCTCGACGGCGATCGGGCGGGGGTGGTCGTCTTCACCTCGGTCAGCTTCGTCCAGTCGCCGCTGACGACCGACTACGGGGCGATCCGGTTCTACCTGAACAAGCTCGAACCCTCTCGGATGTCGGTCGGCGGGACCGCCATCGGCCGCGCACTGCGCGACTCGATCGAGCTGTTGACCGGCGAGGCGGTCGACGGCGGACCATCGTCGACGGGGGCCTCCTTCGACCGGGCCGATACGCAGGTCGTCGTCCTGGTTTCGGACGGCGAAGACCACCAGTCGCATCCAGTCGAGATGGCACGGCGGGCCGCAGAGAAGGACATCCGCGTGGTGACCGTCGGGATCGGCCGCCGCAAACCCTCGAAGATTCCCGTGCTCTCCGACGACGGCGACATCAAAGGATACAAGCGGAACGACGAGGGCGACCTCGTCAAATCGTCGCTGAAACCCAAACAGCTCCAGAAGATCGCCCGGGCCGCTGGCGGCCGTTACTTCGAGTATCGGGGGCCGAACTCGATCAGCACTCGACTGGGCAGCTATCTCTCCCGCCTCGAGCAGAGCCAACTGGAGGACAGCCTCACGAAGCAGTACGTGGACCGATTTCACTGGTTCCTCGCCCCGGCGCTTCTACTGCTGATCGTGGCACTGGGGCTGGGCCAGCGCCGGGACGGTCGGCTCGGCTGGGCGAGCGCCGACGACCGCGACCGGCCGACGACCGTGGGTTGGCTGGGCTCGCTGCTCGGCCTCCTGATGATCGTCGCCGGGGCCGGGGGCTGTACGTCGGGGAAAACCGGCGACGACGCCCAGCTGCGAAAGGGCGTACGCCATCTCGAACGCGGCGAACCCAAAAAAGCCCGCAAGGCCCTCCAACAGGCCGACACCGACCGCTTTGCCGTCGCCTACAACCGAGGGTTGGCGGAGCTTCGGACCGAATCGTACGACGCGGCCGCTCGCCACTTCGCCTCCGCGCTGGGCGCCCGAAAGCCCGAACGTCGGTTCGACGCCCAGTACAACCTGGGCGTCGCACTTGCCAAAAAAGGCGACTGGCGAGAGGCGTTCGACGCCTTTCGACAGGCGTTGCGCCTGGCCGTCGACCATCGCGGGCGGATCGGCGCCGAGGCGCGCCGGCGGGCCCGCCACAACCTCGAGGTCGCGTACTTCGAGTTCCACCCGCCGTGCGCGGAACTCGAGGAGAAGGCCGAGGAGAACGACACCGCCGGGGAGGCGACGAAACTGAAGAAGAAGACCTCCCGGAAGGGTTGGACGCTGTGTGGGCTCGACGCGGACTGGGTCCGCCTCGAGGTCCCCCCGGGATCGACGGTGTCGGCTCGCGCGACGTTCAAACGACTGCGCGAACACCCCGACCCCGGGGATACGTTCATGCCGAATCCCGACGAGCTCTCCCTCTCGATCCGCAGTTCGAAGGGCGAGACGGTGCTGGGTCGGTCCCGGACCGGCAGCGACGCCTCCGACGGCCCCCCCGCACGACGCACGGTCGAGCCGGTCGAGGTCACCGGATCGGGGGCCGACCGGGTGGCCGTCTGGGTCCGAATCACCGGCACCGACGCCCACGAGCTCGCATACGACCTCTCCGTGCAGGTCGACGTCCCGTGCGCCGCGAAGGAGGACTCGCTCGAGGAGAACGACGCCCGCGCGAACGCCGCCAGACTCGACAACAAACGCCACAAACTGCAGCTGTGTCCCGGGGACGCCGACTGGTTTTCGATCGACGCCCGGATGGGGGACGACGTCTTCGTCGACGTCCGACCGCGTTCCCGACGAGGCAGCTCGACGTCGTCGGCCGATCCGTCCGCCATCGACGTGAAGCTGATCGACGCGAAAACCGGCGAGTCGGTCGGTGACCTGACGCGGACGAACGGCTGGATCACCGCGAGCCTGCGGGGGATCGAGCGCAAACGGAAACTACTGGTCGGCGTCTCGGGCGGAGAGGACACCGACAGCGCCTATACCCTGCGCCCGCACCGGTTCGCCCCCTGCCCCGCCGGCGACGACCGTCTCGAGGAGAACGACGATCTGTCGGCTCGGGCCCGTCTGAAACGCAAGCCGCGCACCCAGCGGTTTCTCCGCCTCTGCCCCGACGACCGCGACGTCTACAGCGTTCCGCCGGCCCGGGCGCGCCGACGCGGCCGCGCTCCGTCGCCGGGAGGGACACCGAAGAAGAAGGGGTCGAAACGACCGCCGACCCGCATCGCACTCTCCCGGCACGGTCGATCCCCGCCCGACGGCGAGTCGACGGTCGACATGACCGTGCTGGCCCCCGACGGCTCGGTCCGCAAGCGGGCCGAGCCCCCCGGTGACGACGCCGGTCGCCGCGCGTCCGCCCACGACCTGGTCGCGACGGTCGAGACCCAGAAGAAGACCCGGATCCCGGTCTCCGTCTCCGGCGGCCCCGGGTATTACCACCTGACGACCCTCCCGCCCCGGCGGTCGAAGAAGAAAAGACGACGGCGCCGCTCGTCGTCGAAGAAGCAATCGAAGGGCTCGAAGAAGAAAAAGCGCCGCGGCCAGTCGGGTTCTGAGAAAAAGCGACGGGCCCGGAAGAAGAAGCGGAAGACCGGGAAGTCGGGCCAGAAGAAGGCGGCTGCGAAACGGAAGAAAGAGAAGAAGAGCGCCGACGAGAAGCGAACGCGCCAGCTGCTTCGGGCACTCCAGAACGACGAGAACTTCCAGATGCAGAAAGCGCTCGAGGAGAAATCGAAGTCCTCGGTCGGCCGCGACTGGTGACCTCGTGATGGACGTCGCCTCCGCCAGACACCCGGCGGTCGCCCTCGGCCTGGTCGTCTTCGTCTGGGTCGGTGGCGCCCGGGCCGCGAACGGACCGTCGGTCGACGTGCGAGTCGACCGCAAGCAGGTGTCGGTCGGTGAGAGTCTCCGCCTGACCGTCCGGGCCTCGTCCCGCGGCCGCCGGCCGATCCGCGTCGAGAAGCGCATGCAACCCGGCGAGGCGTTCCGCACGATCGGCCGGGGCCGTTCACCGCGATTGACGATCCGAAACGGGAGGACGTTCCGGAGTCTCCGGCTGAGTTACCGGCTGACCGCCACGCGCACCGGCCAGCACGAGATCCAGCCGCCGACGCTCAGCGTGGGCGGCCGTCGAGTCCAGCCCGATCCGGTCTCCGTGACCGTGAGACCGAAGGGCCGAGGGGGAACACACGGCGGCGACTCCCGAAGTGGACGCGGGGATCGGCGCGGCGGTCGGTCCGGAGACGACCGACGGGACGGCAGCTCGAAGGCCGTCTTCGTCCGCGCGAAGACACCGGACGATCGCCAGCGCTACGTCGGCGAACAGTTTCCGATCTCGTACCACCTGCTGCACGATCCCCGGAAACTGGACATCGAGCCGCGCCCCCCGAAAGTCCCGAGTTTCGACGATTTTTGGGTCGAGGACCTCAGCAAGTCCCGGGCCGGCAACTCGCGGATGAAAGTGATCGACGGCCGGCCCTACGAGTCGACGACGCTCCGAGCCTACATTCTCTTTCCGCTGCAGGCCGGTCGCCTGACGATCGAACCGCTGGAAGTCACCGTCCGAAGCGGAGGGTTCTTCGCTCCGACACGGTCGCGAGACGTCACGAGCGACCCGATCGAGATCGACGTCCAGCCGCTGCCCGAGCCCTCGCCGGCGGGTTTCCAGAGCGGTAACGTCGGCCAGTGGCGGTTCTCCTCGGAGCTGCGCGGCGAGGAACTCGCCGTGGGCCAGGGGGCGACCCTGAAGCTGTCCGCGCGCGGCACCGGCAACATCCGCCAGCTGACCCTCCCTTCGCCGCCCGACCTCGAGGGACTGGCCGTGCAGAACAGACAGACGGACTCCGAATCCTGGGTGCGGCACGGTCGGGCCGGCGGAGAGAAGACCGTCCGGTATACGATCGTACCGACCGAACCCGGGAAGCTCCGGATCCCGCAGATCGCGTTCAGTTACTTCGATCCGGTCGCGGAGACGTATCAGACCCGCCACGCCGGCCCGTTCACGCTGCACGTACAGCCGAGCCGAGGGCGGAGCCGGCGCAGCGACCGCTCCGCAGCGGCCGACGCCGGCCCCGCTTCGCCCCGGAAGCCCGAGCCCCCGAGCGAGCGGAGCGCCCTGCTCTCGTCGATGTCGGGCCCGCTGCCGATCGCCGAAAACCCGCCGACCGACGCCCGGACCTCGAGCCGCATCTGGACCCTCTGGTGGCTCGGCGCTCTGCTGCCGCTCCTCGGCAGCGGACTGGTCCTCGTCCTGCCGACGATCCGTCGGCGACTGAACGCCCCGGAGTCCTCGACGCCACTCGACGGAGCCGAGCGCGCGATCGAACGGGCCGAGAACGGCCCCCTCGAGGAAGCACCCGGGCACGTCGTCGACGCCTGCGAGGCCGTCGCCTCCACCCTCGACGAGGGGCCGAGCGGCAGCAACGCCGCCCCCCGTCCCTTGGAAGACGCCCTGACCGAGTCCGGCATCTCGGAGGATCGAGCGCAGGGCGCCGCTCGCGCGCTGGAGTGGGCGCGCGAGGTCGAGTTCGCCCCGGAGGTCGACCCCGACCGCGAGGACCTCGACGAGGCGATCGCCTCGCTGCGACGGGTCGTCGAGGCACTTCGCGACGGCGGGACGGCGGCCTCCACTGCGAGCGCGGCGTCGGCGACCGGACTGGCCGTGGCCACGACGACTGCGCTGATCGCAGCGGTCGGTTCGCCCGGCCCGGCCGCGGCGGCCGGCCCCGACACCGCCGACACCGACGGAACCCCCGCCGAAGCGGCGCGGCGGGCCCACCTCGATGGTGACTGGAAACGGGCGGTCGAAGGCTGGCGAACGATCGTCGAACAGACCGGTTCGCCGGCGGCGCGTCACAATCTGGGCGTGGCCCTCGCCCACCGCGAGAAGTACGGACGGGCGCGGGTCGCACTCGAACGAGCCGTGCTCGCATCGCCGTCGAACGCCCGCATCCGGGCGAGCCTGCAGGCGTTGCGCCGGCTCGTCGCCATCGAGCGGTACGAAAAGGACGGCAGACAGAGTGGACGAGCGACGCCGGCGGACGCCGGCCCCTCCTACCAACCCGGCCTGCTGCGACGCCTCGACACACGCGTGCCGGCGGCGGGGGGTGTACTCGGACTGTGGCTGCTGTTCGCGGGGCTGGTCGGCGTCCGATTCGGCCGCCAGAGCCGACTCGAACGCTTCGCACGGGGAGGAGTTGCGGTCGGCATTGCGATGGCGCTGTCGGCCGGTGCCCTCGCCATCGGCATGGCGGCGACGACCGCACCGGCGGACCGAGCCGTCTTGCTGAAAGGAGGGGTGGAGGTGAAGCGAGGTCCCTCGACTCACGCCGCGACCGTCACCGAGGGTCCGCCGCTGGTCGCCGGCATGACCGGCCGGCTACTGGACCGCCGTTCCGACTGGTTGCGCGTCGGGTTCGGACGGCGCCGGGGCTGGATCGCCCGCGAGGAGGTCGCCGTGATTCACTCCGCGTCGCCCGACGAACCGGCGGACGCATCGAAGTCGACCGAACCCTCGCCGACCGCGGAGAGTCCCTGAATCATCTGCGGCAGGTCGAGTCCGAGCGTCTCCTTGATCTGCTCGGACCCGCTGGCCGCCTTCATCGGCACCGAGCCCTCGCGGTCGATCTTCTGGACGTCGGAATCGATGACCGTGACCTTCTCGATGTCGACCTCCTCGATGGTCGACATCATCGCGTCCATCACCGCGTCGAACTTCTGAATCAAAAACAGCGGCCGGGCCGCCTCGCCGGCCGACGTCCAGGTCTCGAGGAGATCGCGCAATGCCTCGACGTTCGCCTTGCCGTCCTCGACGACCTTCGCGGCCTCGGCCTCGGCTTCGGCCTCCAGCTCGGCCTTCTCGGCCTGAGCCGGCTGGATGACGTCGGCGGCGAGCTGACGCTTGACCTGCTCGAGCCGTGCCTTCTGGACGTCGAGGTTCGCGCGCGCCTTCGCGACAGCCGCTCCGATCTTCGACCGCTCCTCGGCGACCATCGCTTCGGCCTTGGTCTGGGCGTCGACGATCCGGCGCTTGGCGTCCGCCTCGGCGATCTCCTTCTGAGCCTCGACCTTCGCCTTGGCCTTCCGCAGCTGGTTGTCGGCATCGCGCACGCTGGCCTCGGCGCGATTCTCGGCCTCGGCGATGCGGCTCTTCTTGAGCAGTTCGGCCGACTGTTTGCGGCCGATCGAATCGAGGTAGCCCTCGTCGTCGGTGACACTCTGGATCTTCAGGCTGTCCAGCTCCACGCCGAGGCTCGCCAGATCGCCCTCGGCCTCGTCGGTGATCTCCTTCTGAAACGCGACGCGGTCGTAGTTGACCTCCTCGGGCGTCAGGGCGGCGAGCACGCCCCGGAGGTTCCCCTCGAGCGTCTCCTTGGCGATGCGCATCACCTGGTCGCGGCCGCGCCCGAGGAATCGCTCGATCGCCCGATTCACCAGCGGCTCGCGCGTCCCGATCTTGACGTTGGCCACCCCCTTGACCTGCAGCGGAATGCCGCCCTTGGAGTAGGCATTCTCGACGTTCAGTTCGATGACCATGTTCCGGACGTCGAGCCGCTCGACCTTGTGGAACAGCGGGATCCGCATCTTCCGGCCGGCGTTGTACCACTGGTAACCGTCCCCGGCCCCGCTGAAGACGAGCACCTCGTTGGGCTCGCAGAGCACCAGCAGATTGGTCACCGCGATGGGAACTGCCACCGCGGCGAGAATCAGGATGCCGATCAGAACCAGAACGACCGTCGACATGACGCACCACCTCTCGTCTGGGAATTTCGCACGGCCGACTCCGCCCTCGACGGGCGGGCCGGCGGCCATCACGTACTCGCCTCGTCCCCCGACGATTCCTCGCCGCCCGCGCGCTCGAGCTGGTCGAGCAGCTCGCCGGCGTCCTCGACGCCCTCCTGCAGGTTGTTCTCGACCGCCTCCTTCAGGCGATCGGTGACGTCGCCGAGGTCGCTCGATTCGATGTTCTCCAGCAGCGACCCGTTTCCGTCCTCGCCGGTGATCGCCCCGCCGACGTCCAGTCCGACGGTCTCGTCGAGCTCGTCGAAGATGCCACCGACGATCTTCGGAAAGGAGGCGACGTAGTTGGGGAGTGCTTCCCCCTCGCCGCTGTCGATGATCGCCGCCTTTCGGATCTGAACCTGGCGGGCGGCTTCGGCGACGCGATCCATCACGCTCTCGAGCCGCTGGAGCACGAAGACGTCCAGCGCATCGTCACCGGCCTCCTCCCAGATGTCGGCCATCATCGCCAGCACCTGAGCCAGTGCCCGGCCCTGTTCGGCAATCTCCGCCGCTTCGCCCTGGGCCTTCAGCTCCTGGGCGACCTTCTCGGCCTCTGCCGGGATGACGACGTCGGCCTGCAGGCGGACCTTCTCCAACTCGGTCCGCACCTGCTGCAACTCCTGTTCGGCCTCGGCCCGCGCCTCCAGTGCCCGTGCGTTCGCCCGCTCCTCCTCGGATTTCGCCCGGCGGTCCAGATCCGCCTTCAGTTCGCGCAGCTCGTTCTGCGCCTTCTGGATCTCGGCCTGTGCATCCCGTCGGGCGACTTCACCCCGGCCCCGCGCCTCGGCCTCCGCCTCCTCGGCGGCCTTGCGGGCGTCCGATTCGGCGACTTCCGCGACCTTGATGATCTCCGCGATGCGCTTGCGGCCGATCGAGTCGAGGTAATCCCGCTCGTCCTCGACGTTCTGGATCTTCAGCGTGTCGATATGCATGCCGAGTTTCTCGAACTCGGGCTCGGCGTTGTCGGCGAGCTCCCGCGCGAACTTCTGCCGGTTTTCATTGACTTCTTCGGGCGTCATCTTGGCCAGCACGCTTCGGACGTTCCCCTCGAGGGTCTCCTTGGCGACCCGCCGGATCTCCTGCTGGCCGTGGCCGAGAAACCGCTCGACCGCGTTGTGGATGTGTTTTTCGTCGCTGGAGACCTTCACGTTGGCGATCGCATGGACGTTCAGCGGAATCCCGCCCTTCGAGTACGCCCCCTCGATGTGGATGTGGACCGACATCAGGGTCAGATCGAGCCGTTCGAACTCCTCCCAGCCCGGGATCCGCCAGTATCGACCGCCGTGCACGGCGTGATAGTTGACGGTCTGACCATTCGGCAAGGTCTGCTCGAACCCCGAAAAGACCAGCAGCTCGTTCGGGCCGCCGACGTAGACGACCTGATTGGCGATCATGAACGCCAGGAAAATCAGACCGCCGATGACCAGCGCGTAGATGATCGCAGTCAACATCGTCTCGACCTCGCGAGAGCAACGCCGTGCCCGCAGGACGAGCGGACGCGGCCGAATCCTGTCCCGTCTCGACCGCAGGCAACCGATCGACGCGTCGAATTCGACGGGCCGACCGATCCTCAGTCGGACTCCAACAACTGCTTCTCGACCGTCTCGACCCCGACGACCTCCGCTTCACCGTCGTCGACGTCCATGACGAAGCACTTCTGATTCATCTCGAACGTGTCCCCATCGTGGAATGCGCGAGCACGCATGTCCACCGTCCGCCCCTTGACCTGGAAGCGAACTTTTCCGGCATCCCGACCCTCGATCGGCAGCAACACCTCCGCAGCCGCCCCCAGATAGTCGCGCTCGGTCACCCGGTCGCCCGACGTATCGGCGATGTGCATGCCGTAGGCGACGCCGACACCGGCCACCAGCCCCATGACCGCCGAGACCAGGGCCACACCGATGGTGCTCGTCCAGAGGCCGGTGCCCTGGAGCAGCACCCCGGTCAGGCCGAAGAAAGCCAGTGAAAAGGTGTAGAACTTGAAGCTGACGAACGGGTTGAATCGGCGCTGCGCGCTGGTCGTGTAATCCCCCCCGGTCGATTCCGTCTCCGCCTCGACCTCGCTGTCGAGCCCGGCCCCCTGGAGATCGAATTCGAATGGAACGTCCGACAGATCGACGTCCCCCAGTCCGCCGGTCTCCACCCCGCCGGCCTCGACGTCGAACTCCCCGGCCTCGGCGCCGATGTCGGCGTCCGCCTCCGCACCGGCTTCGAAATCGACCTCTGCCTCGGCGTCGGCCTCGACCTCGGTCTCCCCTCCCACGCCCCCCAGCACCGACAGCGCGACGAAAATCCCCCCGAGCACCAGCGAAAATACGTAGACCTCCAGCATGGGCCCGCAGTGGATTTGGTCCTTGAGACTCGCCTGCCTGTGTAAAGATTTTTCGGCGCTCTTGCAACCGTGCGGGCCGGAACTGCCCGAACGGTCCGACGCCGAGGCACACGTTCCGGACGAACGCGCTCGGCCGTTTGAATCGCAAACGTCCAACTGTTAGCCACCTTGAGAGTCGAGTGAGGCTGGCGGGGAGTGACGTCCTCCGAATCGTCCTCGTCGCCGGCCGTGCTCCGATACGACCCGAATCCTTCGTGGCAATGCGGGGAGGGAGATACCTCGCGACCGGATTCATACGTCCGCCGCCAGCCGGCGGCGTGCACAATCCATCGACCGCTTCGACGGTCGTGGACGAACTTCGTCGATGAATGGACTTCGACTTCGAATGGAGGAACGAGATGAATCGACTGAACGCTCGATCGCTTGTCACTCTACTCGCCGCCGCCGCTCTGGCATGGGGCGCAACGGCCTGCAGCAGCGACGGCGGGAGCAACGGCAAGACCAAACCGCCGAAGACGGACACCATGGAGAAGGACACCATGGAGAAAGATACCATGCAGAAGGACGGCATGGCGAAAGACGGCATGGAGAAGGACGGCGGCATGCCGGACGGGACGACGCCGGACGGCCAGTCTCCCGACGGCCAGTCCGGCGGCACGACCGTCAAGCTGACGGTCGACAAGTTTTCGCCGCTCGGCCCCGGCAGCTACGAGGGCTGGCTGATCGACGGCGAGGGCAACCCGGTCTCGACGGGTAAGTTCGACGTCAACAGTGAGGGCGACCTGCTCGGCCCGAACGACGAGAAACTCGACAACAACAAGTTCAGCGCCGAGTCCAAGGTCGACTCGCCCCAGGCGTTCGTCGTCTCGGTCGAGCCGAAAAACGACGACGACCCGGCACCGAGCAACACCAAGTTCGTCGCCGGCGACTTCAGCGACGGCTCGGCCAACTTGAAAGTCAGCGCCGGCGACGCTGTCGGAACGGACTTCGCGGACGCCAAGGCGGGCTACATCCTCGCCACGCCGACCAACGGGTCGGGCTCGAACGAGAAGAGCGGGATCTGGTTCCTCGACAACTCCGGCGACAGCCCGAAGGCGAGCATCTCGGGCGTTCCGGACGTCAGCGGCTCGGACGACGGCTGGCAGTGGGAAGGCTGGGTCGTCTTCCAGAAGAGCGGCAACCCCTTCCCGGTCAGTACCGGCAAGTTCGACGACCCGGCGTCCGCGGACAACGCTGCGCCGTACAGCGGCAACATGAGCGGGCCCGGGTTCCCCGGCGAGGACTTCCTGAACAGTCCGCCGAGCGGGCTGACCTTTCCGACCGACCTCAGCGGCAAAAAGGTCGTGATCAGCCTGGAGCCGCAGCCGGACTCGACGGACAAGCCGTTCGCGCTCAAACCGATCACCGGCGACATCCCCGGCGACGCCTCCGACCACACGGGCTACACGGCGGACACCACGCCGGAGCTGCCCAGCGGCGAGGCGACGCTGCAGTAAACGCCG
>JBDGRG010000116.1:0-213 GCA_042218355.1 Bradymonadaceae bacterium | reverse complement strand
TTGCCTCGCAGTGACCGTCGTCTGCACAACGAACACCTCGGCCCACACATCCAAGTCGATTGGAGGGGCTATACGTACCGAGTGGCGACGACCTCTCTCCGTCACCCTCTCCACCCGATGCTCGATTCGTCATTTCTTTCAACGGACTGAGGTCTAGCCTGGAGTTTTGCGATTTTCGGCCACCTCGAGGAAGCGAGGCGTCGTCAACGGCGA
>JBDGRG010000115.1:12373-13648 GCA_042218355.1 Bradymonadaceae bacterium | reverse complement strand
GAGGACAAATCCGACTACTTCGTCGAACGGCTGTCGGAGGGAGTGGCAATGATCGGCGCGGCCTTCTACCCGAAGCCGGTGATCGTCCGTCTGAGCGACTTCAAATCGAACGAATACGCTCAGCTCCTGGGTGGCTCGGCCTTCGAGCCCGACGAGGAGAATCCGATGATCGGCTTTCGGGGCGCCTCGCGCTACTACGACGAAGACTACCGGGAGGCGTTCCGGCTCGAGTGCCGCGCGCTGAAGCGGGTCCGCGATCGGATGGGACTGACGAACGTGAAGATCATGGTTCCGTTCTGCCGGACCGTCGAGGAGGGGCGTCGCGTACAGGAGGTGATGGCCGAGGAGGGGCTCGAACGGGGCGAGAACGGTCTCGAATTGCTGGTCATGTGTGAGATTCCCAGCAACGTCCTCCTCGCCGACGAGTTCTCCGAGCTCTTCGACGGGTTCTCGATCGGATCGAACGACCTGACCCAGTTGGTCCTCGGAGTCGACCGCGACTCCGACAAACTCGCCCATCTGTTCGACGAGCGCGACGAGGCGGTGAAGGAGATGGTCCGGATGGTCGTCGACCGGGCGCACGGGGCGGACCGGCCGGTCGGTATCTGCGGGCAGGCCCCCAGCGACTATCCCGAATTCGCCCGTTTTCTGGTCGACGCGGGCATCGACAGCATCTCGCTGACTCCGGATACGGTGTTGAAAACGAGCCTCGATCTCACCGAATACGAGTCCGAGTGAGAACGTCGCACCCGCTGCACCGCGACGGCCTCGACCCCCGTCACGTCCATCGAAACCGACCGACCCGTCGTGAGCGAGAACGACCGGACACAGGGAGAGCTCGAACGCACCCTCGACTTCCGCGAAGCGTTCACCATCGGCGTCGGCACGATGATCGGCGCCGGCATCTTCATCTTTCCGGGGCTGGCCGCCGGCGAAGCGGGGCTGGCGGCGATGCTCTCCTTCGGGATCGGTGCGATCATCGCCATGATCGTCGCGCTCTGTGTCTCGGAGCTGGCGACCGCGATCCCCCGAAGCGGGGGGACGTACTACTTTGTCGCCGAAGGGCTCGGCGGACTGGCCGGCGCGATGGTCGGGATCGCCATCTGGTGGGGGTTGGTCTTCGCCTCCGCCTTCTATCTGTTCGGCTTCGGCATGTACCTCAACGAGATCGCCCGGGAACTGGGGCTGCCGTACTCGCTGAACGCCAAGGGCGTGGGCGTCACCACGGCGCTGGTACTGACGCTCGTCAACGTCCTCGGGACCGAAAAGTCCGGC
>JBDGRG010000115.1:1718-12363 GCA_042218355.1 Bradymonadaceae bacterium | reverse complement strand
GTCGTCGTCTTCGTGCTGCTCACTCTGCTCGGCGCATTTCTGGGGTACGGGTCACTCGACGCACTGGGCGTCTTCGGGCGCACCCGCGTCCCCGAGACGTTCGCACCCCACGGCGCCCTCCCAGTCTTCACCACCGCCGCGCTGGTCTTCACCTCGTATCTCGGGTTCGCGGGCATCGCCAACATGTCGGGCGAGATCAAAGACCCCGGCCGCAACCTGCCCCGCTCGATGATCGGGAGTGTTCTGCTGGTCGGCGTCCTCTACGTGCTCACGATCTTCGTGTCCAACTCGGCCTTCGGAGCCGAACGGCTCGGAACACTCGGAGAGACCGCACTGGTCGAGGTCGGCCGCGAGTATTTCGGGCTGGTCGGCGCCGTCGGCGTCCTCGCCGGAGGCCTTCTGGCGACGCTGTCGAGCGCAAACGCCTCGATCATGGGGTCCTCGCGGTCGGTCTTCGCCCTCGCCTCCGACGGGCTCCTCCCCGACCGGGTCAGCGACGTCAACGAGAGCTTCGGCACCCCACACGTCTCGATCCTGGCCACGGGGCTGCCCGTCGCCGTCATCGTCGCGCTGGGGGGACTCGAAGTCCTCGCCGAAGTCGCCTCCTTTCTGCACCTGGTGCTGTACGGTCTGATGTGCGTCTCCGCCTGGCATCTCCGCCGCGAGGCGCCCGACTGGTACGAGCCCTCGTTTCATACGCCGGGCCATCCGTGGCTGCCGATCACCGGGGCCGTCGCGTGCTTCGGACTGATCGTCTTCATGGAGCCGTTGTCGCAAATCCTCGGCGCCGCCATCATGGCCGCGGCGGCGCTCTGGTATCTCGCCTATCCCTCCCCGGAGGAGACCGATGTCTGAGTCCGACGGTGAATCCGAGACCGTCCCCTCCCGCGTGCTCGTCGTCGTCGAGCTGCCGATCGAGGGCGAATTCGCGCCGGCGCTGGCCGAGACGCTGGCACAGAGTCGACCGTTCATCCTCGCGATCCGCTCAGTCCCGGAGCAGACGGCCCCGGAACAGGCGAGAGAAGAGTTCGAGGGCGAGAGCCGCGCTGCAATGGAGGAGGTCGTCGAGGTATTCGAGCGAGATGGAACCAGCGTCGACTCCGAGCTGGTCTTCACCGGCGACGTCGACCAGACCGTCGACCGGTATCGGGACGAGTTCGCCGCCGACGCCGTCCTCTACGCCCGCCCGACCGACGACATCGACCGTGTTCTCGCGGTCGGAACGGCCGACATCGACTTCGACCGTTTCATTCGATGTCTGACCTCCCTCGGGCGGACCCCCCTCTCGACGCTGAAACTCTTGCAACTGGGCGACGACGAACAGGCGGTCGACGAACAGGATCTCCTGCTCGAAGGGATCGAGAGCCGACTGGCGGACCGGGGAGTCGCCGACGAAATTGTCGTCACCGAATCGATCGTCCCGGCTCGCGAGACCGCCGAGGTCCTCGAGATTGCCGAAGGCTACGACATGATGGTCGTCGCCGCCCGCCGGCCGACGATCGGCGACCGCATCATGGGGAGCCTCGCCGACAGTGTCCTCGACCAGACCGACCTTCCGGTTCTTCTGGTTCGGGCGCCGGCGGAGTGACCGCCCGGCGCGTCAGACCTGCCGAATTTTCTCCATCGCGGCGACCAGACGGTCGATATCGAGGGGCTTCTGCAGGAACGTCGTCCGTGGGGACGTCTCGATCATGTCGACGACGGCCGGCTCCCGTGGCTCGGCTCCCGAGACGAAGACGACAGACAACTGGGGAACCGCCGACCGGAGCACCTCCACCAGCTCCCCACCCCCGCCGTCGGGCAGGGTGAGGTCGACGATCGCGACGTCGAGACCTGCGTCGACGGAACGAGCGGATTCGACCGCCTCCTCCACCGTCCCCGCCGAGATCGGCGACCACCCCTCGTCGTCGAGCAGTTCGCTGGTCGCGTGACGGGCGAGTTCGTTGTCTTCCACGATCAGGACTCGATGGTCCTCCCCAGCTCGGACACCCGCGTCGGTGCGGCGATCGGCGGCTGCATCGAGCTCCCCCATCGCCTCGTAGAGGGTCTCTTTCGAAAACGGTTTCGTCAGGATCTCGCGATCGGCGTCCTGGATTTCCTGGTTGGCTGCCAGGCTCGTGTATCCGGTCATGAAGAGGATCGCCAGGTCGTCGCACTGGCGTGACAACTCGTCGGCCAGCTGTCGCCCCCGGAGTTTCGAACCGCCGAGGGTGAGATCGATCACGGCGGCCGACAGATCGGCTCGCGTATCGGCACGCTCGAGTGCTTCGGCCGGCTCGGCCGCCGCGATCGGGTTGTAGCCTCCGTCGTCGAGATACTCGACGAGGGCCGACCGAACACGGGCATCGTCCTCGGCGACGAGGACCGGGGCTCCTCCCCCCTCGGACCACCGCTTCTCGCCCTCCTCTCGGCCACCCGCCTCGGTATCGGCACGCTCGACGCGACGGAGATACACGCGGAAGGTCGTCCCCTCCCCCGGTTCCGTCTCCACCTCGATTGCCCCGTCCCATTCCTGAACGATCCCGAAGACCGTCGACAGGCCCAGCCCCGTGCCCTCCCCGACGGGCTTGGTCGTAAAAAACGGTTCGAAGATCCGCTCGACCGTCTCGTCCTCCATGCCGACCCCCTGGTCGGCGACCTCGACGACGACGTATTCGCCGGGCGGAAGGAGTCCGACGTCCGGGTTGCGCGAGTCGTCCAACGCGGTGGTCCGCGTGACGAGCTCGACTTCGCCGCCGGGCTGCGAGGCGTCGCGAGCGTTCACCACCAGGTTCAGGACGACCTGGTCGAGATGGGACGGCTGGCACTCGACGTGCGCCCCCGGCGCACCGAAGTCGGTCGACAGCTCGATTCGATCCTCGCCCCGGACCAGCGGCTCGATCAGTTGCTGGAGATCCTCGACGACATTGTCGATCTCGAGCGGGCGACCGTCGCCCTCCGCAGGACGGCTGAAGGAGAGCAGTCGGTTCGTCAGCCCGGCCCCCCGGGTCACGGCGGCCTCGATGCCCCGGAGGTGTCTCTGAATCGGATGAGACGGGTCGACCTTTTTGACGGCCATCTGGGCGTGGCCGCTGATCCCCATCAGCACGTTGTTGAAGTCGTGAGCGACACCGGACGTCAATCGACCGATCGTCTCGGACTTCTGGATCTGCCGTACCTCCCGTTCGAGACGCTTCGCCTGGGTCAGATCGCGGACGAATCCCGCAAAAAACGTGCGACCGTCGGACTCGAACTCACTGATGGCGAGCTCGAGCGGGAACGTCTCACCATCCTTGCGACGCCCTTCGACCTCGCGCCCCGTTCCGATGATGTGAGCTTCGCCCGTCTCGAAGTAGCGCTGGAGATAGCCGTCGTGATTGGAGGCGTGGGGTTCGGGCATCAACATCGAGACGTTTTCACCCACGACCTCGTCCCGGTCGTATCCGAAGATCTCCTCGGCCGCCCGGTTGAACGTGAAGACGGTGCCGCTCCGGTCGATCGTGACGATCCCGTCGTGAGCGGCCTCGACGATCGCCTCGGGGAACGGAGAGGAGCGATCCCCGCTCTCCGATGGTCGTGCAGACTTTTGCTCAGACACGCTGCGCCTCCTCGTTTCGTGCTTCGAGCACCCCAGGGGCCCGAAGGCGACCCGGCGGCGTTCGGTTCCCGACCGCGGCACTCAGGGAGACTAGGACGCCCGGGAACCCGGGTAAAGGCGGGACTCGACGGGTCCGATTCACACCATCGAGGAGAATTCAGCGGCGGCCGACGATCAGTGTCTCGACCTCGTCCAACCTCTCGACCGTGACGGTGTAGTTCCGCCGGGAGAGAGCCCGCTCGATCTCCTCGGGTTTCAGCAGGCGGTTGCCCATCGCGTGCTCGGCGAGATTGCGCATGCCGAGCGGTCTGCGCTCCGGGGTGCGCAGCGCCCGACGGTCCTCCGGCCAGGCGGGCTCCCAGATCGCCAGCCAGCCGCCATCGGCCAGCGAGGCATCGATCGTCTCGAAAAGAGCGTCGCGCTCGGCCCAGACGTGGTGGAGAGTGCGATTGAGAGCGACGACGTCGAACGGATCGGAGGGCCGATAGTCGAAGAGATCCCCGGCCTCGAAGGAGAGTCGGTCGGCCACACCGGCCTCCGTCGCCGCCTCCCCGGCCTGGCGGATGCTCGCCTCCATCGAATCGACTCCCGTCCCCCGGATGGAGGCATGCGCATCGGCGATCTCGCGCAGATACCAGCCATTGCCGCATCCGAGGTCGAGCACGCGGCCGGCCTCCGCATCGACCGTCTCGAGCATCTCCAGCGCCGGCAGCACGTGCTGGCGAAAGTACGGGCGGAACTTCCCCTCGAGCATCCGACCGAACCATGGAGCGACGTTGTCGAACTCCCCCAGAAGCGACTCGCCGGGCTGCTCGCCGGAGACGACCGTCTCGACCAGCCGATCCGTCAGACGCCCCGAGAGTACAGACTGGACCGCCAGCGGCATCAGACTGCCCTCGGCCTCCGGGAGAAACGCCTCCCCCAGCTCGGTGAGACGAAACTTCCCGTCCTCCCCGCCGATCAGCTCGTGGGCGTAGGCGGCATCCAGCCATCGCTCCGCGTACGTCGGGTCCACGCCCGCGCGGTCGGCGAGTGCCTCCGCCCCGATCGCCGCCCCGTCGCCGAGTTCCTCGAGGAGATCGTCGGCCAGTCCGATGAACGCAACGTGGAGTGTCGCGACCTCCCCGGAAGCCGACTGGAGTCGCTGGCGTCGCTCGTCGATATCCATCTCGTGGGACCTCTCTTCTGTGACGATTAATGAGACGATGGCCGGATCGATCGCCGCGGCCGACGATCTCACGGCTTCGCACACGCCGCCCCCCGAAACTCGGCGATCTTCGTCTTCAGCGGTCCCCACCCCGCTTTCGGTTCCAGATCGGCGTTCCAGACGCCGAAATGCCGTTCCTGTGGGATCTTTCTGCCCTCGGGTTCGGTCGGCGGATTCTCGTCGTCGATGAGCTGATAGTAGTTCAACGCCACGAGATCGTGCTTCCGGCAGGGATTGTTGTGGACCGCCTGACGCCATACCTCCGACAGCGAGGTCCGAATCCACTCGACCTGGTCGGCCTGGGTCGCCTCCGTCTCGTGCCAGGTACTGAAGCCCGTCTCCATGATTGCGGCGGACTTGCCGTACCACGGATCGTCGGGGTCGTTGATCCGCCGGAGCAGAATCTCCAGAGGCTTCCAGGCTGCGTAGTCTCCAAAGTTCGACCACGTGCCCGGGTAGTGGTCGATCCCGACGAGCAGGCGGACGACCGACGCCCCCGCCCGATACCGCTCCGCGCGGACACACTCCTCTTGCATCTATTCGACTCGACGGACGTCCTGGGGCATAATCGGCCCGCCCGACGGCGGAGAATTCCGTGCTGTCGCCATGGCATGAATATCACCCGTCACCCACGGGAGGCATCCGATGAACGTTCGTCGACTCGCCACACGCTCGGTCGAGACCGTCCAGCCGACAGCCGAACTCCGAAACGTATTGGACGTCCTCCAGAACGGCGATTTCCGACACGTACCGGTCGTCGACGAGGACGAGACGATCGTGGGGATCGTCAGCTACTCCGATGTCGCCGCGCTCGCGTCACTGACGAGGGAGTTCGAGCTGGGCCGCGACTCGTTCGAGGCGTTGATGGGGCGTCCGATCAGTGACTTTCTGAAGACGCGCTTCTCCGAGGAAGGGGGAATGGTCACCGTCGCGCCCGAGGACTCGGTCGAGCGAGCCGCCCAACTGTTGATCGAACACCGGCTCTCCGCCCTCCCCGTCACGCACCCCGACGGTTGGCTGTCGGGGATCATCAGCTACATCGACATCCTCGAGGGCGTCCTCGAGGTCGACATGCTCCGCGACGTGCTCGCGGACACCGGCCCGTCGACCTGACCCGCAGCACGGGGAGAGTCACGTCCCGTCCTCGGGGGCGGGCACGGCCACGGTGACTGCAACCTCCGGATCGACCTTCAGACTCCCCAGCATCGCCGAGTACGGTTCGACGCCCCATTCGGTGTGGTCGACCACGGTCTCGGCCCGGAGACGATCCGCGTCGCGGCTCGCCTCGACCTCCACGTCGTGCAATTCCCCGTGCAAGTCGAGCTCCCCCGCCACGCGCCAGCCGTCGTCCGTCTCCTCGACTTCGGTCGATTCGAAGGTGATCGTCGGATACTTTCCGACGTCGAGCACCTCCGTGTCGATCCGCTGGCCGATCTCGTGCCGATCGCCGTCGGACAACTCGCCCGTCTCCTCGCGCGACTCCCACTTGATCGCGTCGACCGGCTCGAGCGACGCCGCGTCGAATTCCGCCGATACCTCTCCGGCCGCCGCATCGACGTCGATCGAGAAGTCTCCGACCCGGAGCTTCAGGTCGTGACCCATGCTCGACAAGAGCGTGTCGGTCTGACGTTGAACGTAGATGAAGACGTCGGCGTCGGAGGCGTCGTACGTCGGCACGGTCATGTCCGTCGTCAAATGGAAACCTGACAACACGAGTGCGGTTCCAACTTGGTCAAGACGCCAGTCCCGTCAAGGGCGCGCCCGCCTATCCGTGCAACCGACCGACGGCCTGGGCGACGCGCGGAACGACGGTCATCTCATTGGTCGGATGCGGGATCGTGTCGGTCGTGACGACGCCCCGAGCCCCCGCGCCGGCCAGTTTCGCGTCGGCTTCGTCGGCGAAGACGCCGTGCACGGCGGCACAGACCGGCGCGGGCAGATCCGCCTCGACGAGGTGGCCGACGGTTTCGATCATCGTCTGCCCCGTCGAGACGATGTCGTCGACGAGGATGGGAACGCGATCTCGAAACTGCTCGACATCGGGAACGCTCACGTCGACCTCCCGGTCGCCGCGGCGCTCCTTTTCGAGGACGACGTGCGGGGCGCCCGCGTCGGCGGCGACGTCGGCCACCCACTGCTCGCTCTCCTCGTCGGGGCCCACGATCAGCGGTCGGTCGACGTGTCGCTCGACCCAGCCGGCGATCACCGGAGCCGCACCGACGGCAGCCGTGGGAACGTCGTAGACGTCGTCGAGCGAATCGAGTCGGTGCAGATGGGGATCGACGGTCGCCAGCCAGTCGACGTGGCGCGATACCATCGGTCCGAAATAGCGCGCCGTCACTCCCTCCCCCGGTTCGAATCGCCGGTCCTGTCGCATGTAGGCCAGATAGGGAGCGACCAGCCCGACCTCCGCGGCGCCCAGGTCGCGCAGCGTCTCGGCCAGGAAGAACAACGGGAGGACCTTCCCGTCGGGCCGGTCCAGCGTACACGTGACGACCGTCGGACGTCCCTCCACCTCCGCCTCGACACGCACGTACGATTCGCCGTCGGGAAAGCGCCGCAGGACGACCTCGCCCCGCTCACCCCCGATGCCCCCGGCGAGCCGGTCGGCGAACACCTCGTTGTCCGGAAGTGAGAAGACCAGCGGCGTCATCCGTCCTCCATCTCGACGATGTCCGGGTGTTGCTCGGCGTAGTCCAGCGCATATCGGATCTCGCCCGGGGACTCCGCGTGCAGCACGAAGAGTGGGTCGCCCGCGTCCAACTCCGCGCCGAGCGGAGCGCAAAACTCCAGTCCCGCCGCCGGGTCGTCGGGCGCTCCGGCGAGCTTGGCGACGCGGGCGAGCTTTCGGTTGTCGATGCGACGGACCGTTCCCCCGCGAGGGGCGGCCACTTCGGTCCGGTGCGCCGCCGTCGGTGGCGTTCGCATCCCGCCCTGGGCATCACAGATCGCCCGGAACGTTTCCCAGGCCAGCCCGTCGTCGATCGTCTGCTCCGCAACTTGCTGGCCGTCTCCGTCGACGTCTCCCACCGCCTCCAGAAGTCGGCCGGCGAGCCGGGTCGAGCGATCCCGCAGATCGCGGGGCGCATCGGGGTAATTCTGCAGGACGCCCAGCACGTCCTTGGCCTCCAGTGCCGGCCCGATCCCCCGTCCGACCGGCTGCCGTCCGTCGGTGCGGACGACCGTCAGGGTCAATCCGACCCGATCGGCGACCTCGTGCATCAATTTCTCCAGCTCGTCGGCGGCCCGCTCCGAGCGCACCTTGACCGTCGGTCCGACGGGCATGTCGATGACGACGTGCGAGGAGCCGGCCGCCGCCTTCTTCGACAGGACCGAGGCCACCAGCTGACTCGTGCTATCGAGGTCGAGCGCACGCTCGATCCGGATCAGGACGTCGTCGGCCGGACTCAGGCGCACCGATCCCCCCCAGGCGACACATCCGTGCTCGCGCCGGACGACCTGGCGGATCTCGTCCGGGGTCAGATCGACCGGTGCCAGCACTCCCATCGTATCCGCCGTCCCCGCAGGCGAGGTGATCGCTCGCGAGGAGGTCTTCGGCATCGTCAGCCCGCGGGCCGCGGCGATCGAGACGACGATCGGCGTCGTCCGATTGCCCGGCAGCCCCCCGACGCAGTGCTTGTCGACCACCGGGTCGGTCTCCCAGTCGAGCCGCTCGCCGACCTCGATCATCGCACGGGTCAAGCCCGCGGTCTCCTCGACCGACATCCGACCGCCGGCACACGCCGACAGAAAGGCCGCGAGGTGGACGTCGGCGTAGAGACCGTCGACGACGTCGCGGACGATCGACAGCAGCCGAGATTCGTCGAGTTCCCCCCCGTAGATCTTCCGTCGAACCGCACTCAGCGAATCGACCGTCGGGGGATGTGAGAACTGGGCCGTCCCCCCCTCTGGCTCGCCCAGTCGCCGCCAGGCCGCTTCGGAGAGACCGGCCTCCCCCTCGTCGAGCAACTGCGCGCCGGCGACGTCCGTGTTCACCAGACAGAGAGTCGCCACCGTCGAGCGCCCCTCCACGGCGACCTCGACTCGAGATTGAGCCTCGAACCCCTCGGAGCGACACACCGGACAGTCGTCTCGCATGTAGACGACCGACTCCTGGTGGGTCTGGAAACCGAGGCGCCGGACCCGAAGGGTGTTCTCGACATCGAGTTCGTCGGTCTTCAATGCGGCGACCTCCCTGCGCGGAGCGACGAGCAGAGGGACAGTGTAACGAACGACGGCGTCGAGAGCATCCATCCTGCGGCGAACCCAGAGTCAGAGCATCTCTGCTCTGGCGGATGGGTGGACCCCCGACACGAGCGGGAAGCTCGCTCTACGCCGAACCCTCGCTCGCACGGACCAGTCGCAGTCCCAGCGGTGCGAACAGTGTCGTCACCACCGCCATGATCACCACCGCCGAAAACAGGTGTTCGACGACCGCCGGGGTCGGCGAGGGCTCGGAGAACAAGCCGGCGCGCAGTGCGATGTCGGCGATAACGACCTCGACCGCCCCCCGCGCCGACATGCCAACCCCGACCATCCCGGCCTCGCGGACGGAACCGCCCGACAACAACACCGGGAGCCCCGCGCCGGCGAGCTTCCCGAGGATCCCGATGCCCACCAGCCCGAGGACGAAGACCGGCACCTCGGTCAGCGCTCCGACGTCCAGATGGAGCCCGATGGAGACGAAGAACAGCGGCGCGAGAAAGCCGAAGGTGATCGCGTCGGTCTTGTGGAGGATGTCCTCGTAGGTCGTCTCCCCCACCGCCGCGGGCGTGTAGAACGCACCGGCGGTGAACGCCCCGAGGATGAAGTGAAGCCCGAAGAACTCGGCGAACAGCGAGAAACCGAGTGCGACGATCACCAGGACGGAGAACTCCTGTTCCTCCTCCAGCAACGGCCGACTCCACGCGGCGAGCAGCGGGAGCACCCACCCCGCGACCAACCACGCCCCCAGGAAGAAGAGGCTGATCTTCAGCAGTAGCCAGGCGAAGGCCCCCGGCGAGGGCGTCGCCCCAGTCTCGATCAGAGCCGTCAGCACCGCGAGCAGGACGAGCCCGATCACGTCGTCGATGATCGCCGCCGAGACGATCAGTTGACCGGGCTCGGTGTGCAGAAGCTCGAGATCCATCAACACCTTCACCGCCACCGGGATGGCCGTGATCGCCAGCGCCGCCCCGAGGAAAAACGCCTGCGCGAGCTGCAGCTCGGAGGAGGGCAGGACGAGCCAACCGAGACCGAAGCCCAGTCCGAACGGAACGAGCGTCCCTCCGAGCGCGACCGCCAGCGAGGTCTGATAGTCAGCGACCAGCTCCCCCGGATCCATCTCGACGCCGGCGTAGAGCATCAGAAAGAAGACCCCGAGGTCGGTCAGGGCGATGAAAACCTCGGAGGTCTCCCCGTTCGCGACGGCGGGGATGGCGCTCGGAAACTGGTGGACGACGAACAACCCCAGAAGAATCCCGGAGATCAGCTCGCCGAGCAGTGCGGGTTGGCCGAGTCGTTCGGCGAGTTCGCCGCAGACGCGCGTGACGACCAGTAGAACCAGAAGACTGTAAAAAAACTCCATCTCAAATTTCGACGTCGAAACTGTTCCAACCCTCGGCTCCCCAGACCTCGGCGACCGAGGACTGGCCGTCGACGAGCGCCAGGACGGCTCCGTCGCCCCCCGCCCCGGTCGTCTTCGCCCCGTACGCCCCCGCCCGCCGGGCGAGGTGGACCGCTCGCGCCGCCTCACCCCCGACGACGCCGAGAGCCTCGAGCATGGCGTGCTCGAGATCCATCATCCGACCCACGCGCTGGTGGTCGCCGGCCTCGATGGCGCGGCTCATCTCCACCGCGATCTCGCCGCTCGTCTCGACCAC
>JBDGRG010000115.1:0-1708 GCA_042218355.1 Bradymonadaceae bacterium | reverse complement strand
CACGCGCTCGAACAGCTCCGGTTCACTCTCTCGGAGGGTTTCGACGTCACGGTAGGCCCGTTCCGTCGGCGTGCCGTGTCCGACCCACCCGGCGACCAGTGACAACCTCGGCCCTGCGATCGACTCGATCGGGCCTGCTCCGTCGCCTTCTTCTCCCCGGTACAGAAACCGGCCCTGCCGGAGCGAGGCGTCGAGATCGATGGCGGAGGGATACCCGTGCAATGCCTCCTCGGCCTCCTCGGCGACCCTCTCGACGAGTTCGCCCGTACCGCTCCACTCGGCCAGTGCACGCGCGAAGGCGACGTTGAAGGCACTCGACGAGCCGAAACCCGCTCCGACCGGCACGGCATTTTCGATCCGGACCGCAAAAGGCGTCTCGACGCCGAAAGCCCGGCTCATCTGCTGGCAAACCTGCTCGAGCGAGGCCGAGACGACCAACTTCTCGGCGACCTCGTTCTCGACCTCGATCTCCCATGCCTCCGCCCCCTCGATCCGGACGGTCACCGTGCGATCGATCGGCGAGGCAACGGCCGGCTGGCCGTAGACGACGGCGTAGTCCCCACCGAGGATGATCTTCGCACACCCGATGCCGACAGCACGTTGCGTCATCACCGTTCCCACACTCTCAGGAGTCTCCATCGACGCCATGCCCCGGATCGTCGGTCCCGCACTCCCTGTTGGACAGCCGCCACGACGGAGAATCGCAGCGGCGTCCGGTCCGTCTGTTGTAAGGTATCCGAGCGGACGGCAACAGGAGGGCAGGGTGTGAACCAACTCCGTGGGATGAACGCTCCAGAGCCCGCCGAAAGAAGCGTTGCCAGAGCTGCCAGCTCTGAGCGGGCGGACGGGTCGGGCCGCTGGAAGCGCGGTCGATGCTGGTCTCGGCCGGCGGCGAGGACGCCCGCGGTTTCCGATCGGGTACAGGAGGGCGCCAGCCGTCGGCTCGTCCCGGGGAGAGGCGACCGGCGACGATCGGAGGGAACGGTCGAACCGACCGGGAGACGGACGCTCGAGGGAGACGGTCGCCCGATGCGATGGCTGCCAGAGACGGGACGGCCGCGACACGATCGGCCGGTCACGGACCCGCGGACGCATCGGACGGATCCATGTCGCCAGACGAGATCTCCGGTTCTCTCTGCATCCTCTCTCCTCCTCCAATTCGACGAGCCGACACCGGTCGTTCACTCGCCGGCGACCTCCCTCGAGATCTCCGCCTGGACCAGTTCGACCATCGTCATCACACCGTCGCCGTAGTATCCGAGCAGATCGTCGAGGGTCAGAATCCCCACGAGATCGTCGTCGATGTCGATGACCGGGACTCGACGGACGCCGTTGTCCCGCATGTTCTGAAGGACCTCGTGGACGGGTTCGCCCTTTTTGGCGAGGATCAGCGATTCACTCATCGCCGAACCGACGGACGTCTGCTCGAACGTCTCAGCACCGACGCGATCGAGCGCCATCACCAGGTCGCGATCGGTGATGATGCCCACCGGCCGTCTCGACGTCCCGTCGGACTCGACGACGACCAGATCACCGACGTGATCCCGACGCATCCGGTGAGCGGCCTTCGACAGCGTCTCGTCGACCGTGATCGTCGCCACGTTCGCACTCGCGAGTTCACCAGCTTTCATCGTTCTCCCTCCGTTCGATGGGTTTCGATGAGTCGACATTCCAACGGGATCGTACGTCCGCGCCTCCGGTAGGGTGT
>JBDGRG010000114.1:11125-16141 GCA_042218355.1 Bradymonadaceae bacterium | reverse complement strand
GCCAGGGGGGATCGTGCAAGAAGGCGACCTGTTCGGACGGGGTCGAAAACGGCAAAGAGACCGACATCGACTGCGGCGGTGCCGTCAAGAAGAGTGGTTCATCGGAACGGAAGGATCCGACCTGTCCTCTCTGTACCGCCGGCAAGAAGTGCCGGGCGGATGGTGACTGCAAGAGCAAGAACTGCACGAACGGGACCTGCGCGGCGGCGACGTGTCAGGACAGCGTCAAAAACGGCAAGGAGACCAGTGTCGACTGCGGGGGGCCGGACTGCGGGGGATGCAGCGTGGGGCAGACCTGTAACGAAGGCGGAGACTGTCAGACGGGTGTGTGCAAAGGAAACCGCTGCGCGGCGGCCAGCTGTTCGGACAACACGACCAATGGCACGGAGACGGACGTCGACTGCGGGGGCAACAAGTGCGAGGGGTGCAAGGTGGGCGGGTCGTGCGAGGCCGACTCGGACTGCAAGTCGCAGGTCTGCCGGGGGCGGACCTGCGCGAAGCCGACGTGCAGCGACAAGATTCAGAACGGGAAGGAGACGGACGTCGACTGCGGGGGCGGGCAGTGTCCGACCTGTCAGGTCGGCGAGAAGTGCCGGTCGGACGCGGACTGTCAGACGGGGGTCTGCTCGGGCGGGATCTGCGCGGGGGCGTCGTGTTCGGACGGGGTGAAGAACGGGCAGGAGACGGATACCGACTGCGGGGGTCCGTCGTGCAAGGGATGTGCGACGGGGAACGACTGCAAGGTGGGGTCGGACTGCAAGAGCAAGAGCTGCCAGGGCGGGAAGTGTGCGGCGCCGACGTGTTCGGACGGAGTGAAGAACGGGAACGAGACGGACGTCGACTGCGGGGGCGACTGCCCGGGGTGTCCGGTGGGCAAGCGCTGCAAGGAGAACGGGGACTGCAAGTCGCAGAGTTGCCAGAGGGGGCAGGTCTGCGACAAGCCCAGTTGCGGGGACGACAAGCAGAACGGCCAGGAGACGGACGTCGACTGCGGGGGTCCGTCGTGCGTGGGCTGCAAGCGGAGCGAGGACTGCAACAAGGGGAGCGACTGCAAGTCGGGGGTGTGCAACGGCGGGCAGTGTGCGGCGGGGAACTGTCAGGACGGGGTAAAGAACGGGAAGGAGACGGACATCGACTGCGGGGGGCCGGACTGCAAGAAGTGCGCGGTGGGCCGGCGATGCAACCGGGGGTCGGACTGCACCAGCGGAGTGTGCAAGGGCGGGCGGTGCGCGGCGCCGACCTGTTCGGACAACACCCAGAACGGCCAGGAGACGGACGTCGACTGCGGCGGGCCGTCGTGTCCGGGGTGTCGGGCCGGCGAGAACTGCAATCGCAACCGGGACTGTCGGAACAACCTCTGCAAGGGTGGGAAGTGCAAGAAGAACTTCATCATCACCGGGTCGCTGAAGAAGAACGACCCGGGTCGGTGGCAGAACGGCACCTACGCGGAGTCGTGCGTCGACTACCGGTATCCGAACAAGCAGAAGTTTCGGTACGCCGGCTCGACGGGCGACGGCTACTACAAGATCAAACCGCACAACAAAGCGTTCGCCGTCTACTGTGACATGACGACCGACGGAGGGGGATGGACGGGCATTTCAGTCGAGGTTGCCCACCGCGACCTCCCGTCCAGCCTCAAAAACGTGATGGGCAACGACGGGGTCTGTAACTTCGCCGGGAATCGGCCGCAGAAGGATGGCCCGACCCCTCGACATGAATACCTCTGTCGGTACGATGTGAAGCTCGGCTTTCCGATCGACGAATTGAGAGTCTCGAAGGTGCGCGTCGCGTCGGTCATCCGCGGCCACACGAATCCGACGACGGACGTGCACTATCTGTATCGGAGCTGGGGGAACCACTCCTGTGACAGCTGTCACGGCGATTTCCGCTTCGGGACCGCGTCGTCGAACCGAAACCAGATCTTGAGCTTCGGCAACACGCACGAGAATCTCGGCCGGTGCCAGACCAACTCGAACTGGGGACCTCGCGGGAAGGTCGACGTCTGGAGCGGGTTCGACACGAAGCTGTCCCGGGGGTCGACCCTGCGGCTCGAGTTCAGCGAGGACTGTGGCGACGAGGGCTGGCGCTGGGATGGCGGTCGTGTCTTCGTCCGCGACAGCAGCCGCGTCCCCTGAGCCGACGTGGTCGCAGCTCGGGGGCCGTACGGCCTTCGATCGGGTCTGATCGCACTCCGTGGGATTCTCGGCTGCACCGGCTGAAACGGCCGATCTGCGTGTCCACGATCCGTCGACGCAGCCTCCGGCTGCTACATCTGGGTCGTCTCCTTGATCTCGACCCATGTCAGCCGGTCGACCTTCGAGCCCACGGGGTTGGCTCACCCCCCTTCCATCGTCCCGGATCGGTTTGATCGGCGCGACCTCACTCGTCGATCCGGGTGGACGTCTCCGTCACGAGTTCGATCCATTCCCGACGGCACTGCAGGTGCGTCGGCGAATCGAAGCGGCCGAGACGACGCCGGCGCCCAGTCGGCGAGCCGAGTTGGTGCAGGTCGATCGGCAGGCGTCTGGAAGGGGGGCGACGTCCAGCACGAGATCTCGAATACCACCTTCGTTTCGCGGTTCGGCGCAGTCCCTCTTTCGGATTCGGAGGGGTTGGCAAATCAGATTCTTGACACCCTCGAATTTACCGTGTTAGCCGCCGGACTGCGTCCGCCGAGGCTCTCGGGCGGGCGGTTTTCCACGAGCTGAATTCAGTTCCCCATCCAACGGCCGCCGACGAGTGTCGCGCGGTCGGTTCGGGCCCGCGCGGCGGTCTCGACGCGAAGAGCGCCGGGCGTGTGCCGGGTGGTTCGACCCGGGCTTTGAGGATGGTTTGCGCCTCCACTCTGTTGGCGAGCGGATCGATGCTTGGCATTTACATCGACATCGACGCGACGGTGTTCATTGCGACCGTGGCCTTCTGGGTGATGGGCGGGTTTCTGTACGTCGTCCTGATCCGTCCCTATCTCGACGTCGTCGAGGCGCGCGAGGAGGGGATCGGAGGGTCGAAGAAGGACGCCGAGGAGATGCAGCAGCGCGTCCAGGAACTGAAGGAGGAGTATCGAGAGAAGGAGCGCGAGGCCCGGCGCGACGCGGAGGAGATCCGACGCAGCCTTCGCGAGCAGGGCAAGGAGAAGAAACGCGAGATGCTCGCCGAGGTGCGCGACGAGCTCGGCGAGAAGATAAGCGAGGAGCGAGCGGAGATCGAAGGCAAGGTCGAGCAGGCTCGGGAGACGCTCCGGGACAAGAGTCGCGAGCTCGGCGAGGAGATGGTTGAAAAGGTCGTGCCCGACGCCTAAGTACCGTCAGCCGGCGGAATTCGAGTACGATGTCGCCGCCGTTCCCGCCGACGAACGAGGAACGTCATGGAGCAAGACAAACTCAAACGCGTGATGGTCGCGGCCGCCGCGATCGCCGCGGTATTGCTGCCCGCGACCGTGTTCGCCTCCTCCGGGGGAGGACACGGGTTCAACTGGCAGGCATGGTTCGTCCAGTTGATCAACTTCGCGATTTTCGCCGGAGGGCTGGTCTATTTCCTCGGTCCGATGGTGCAGGATTACTTCGAGGAACGTCGTCAGGAGCTGATCGAGGAGCTGGAGCAGGCCGAGGAGATGCGCGAGGAGGCCGAGGCCAAGCTCGAGGAGTATACGGCCAAGCTCGAAGCGTTCGAGCAGAAGCGCGACAAACTCCTGGAGGAGTACGAGGAGCAGGGCGAGCGCGAGAAGGAGAAGTTGATCGAGGAGGCCGAGGAGCGGATCGAGCAGATGCGTGCCGACGCCGAAGATGCGATCGACCGCGAGGTCAAGAAGGCGGTCGCCGACCTCGAGGAGGAGACCGTCGAGCTGGCGGTCGAGATCGCCGAAGGGCTCGCCTACGAGCGCCTCGATTCCTCGAGCCAGCACGCACTGATCGAATCGTACGTCAGCGATCTCGCCAACCGCGACGAGGTGCGGTGAGTCGTCGTCCGAGTTCGGCTCGGCCGGCGGGCGAAGCCCGACCGCCGTCGTTCATTCTTCCGACAGCTGTGGCGCCATGTCGAACGAAGCGGTAGCAGAGCGGTACGCGGAGGCGCTGTACGAGCTCGGGGACGAGCACGGGGCCGTGGACGCCTTTCGCGACCAGATCACCGGAGTGGCGGAGGCGTTCGAAGAGAGCGGCGAGCTGCGAAGCACGCTGTTGAATCCGGGGATCGGGGTCGACGAGCGCCGGGAGGTCGTCCGGGGGCTGGCCGAGGCCTGGGAGCTGGATCAGATGGTGTTGAATTTTCTGCTCCTGCTGCTGGACAACGACCGCGTTCGGGATCTTCCCGCGATCGCGGAGGCGTTTCGCGACCGGATCGACGAGGAGGAGGGAAACGTCCGGGCGACGATCACCAGCGCCGTGCCTCTGGACCGGGGGCAGAAACGCGCTGTCAAGGAGGTTCTGGGCGATCTGACCGGCAAGAACGTGGTACTGACGACCGAGGTCGACGAATCACTGATCGGGGGCGCCGTGGCGCGCGTGGGAGGCCGCGTGTACGACGGCTCGGTCCGATCGAATCTCGAGCGACTGAAGAACGACATCTTGGAGACCGTCTGAGGCTGGACCGCAGCGCGGTGGGTCCGTCCCTCCGCCCCGACCGGCGGGCGCCGATCACGACGCCGGCCGGGGCGAGTGGAGGGCCCGCTCGCCGCCGGAGCTCCGGCCGTCGCACCGATTTCGAGTTGCCGACGAGGATGGGACGATGAACATCAACATCGACGAGATAAGCTCGATCATCAAATCCCAGATCGAGGACTACGAGAGCCGGGTCGAGGTCAGTGAGACCGGCACGGTCATCTCGTGTGGAGACGGGATCGCCCGCATCTACGGGCTCGAGTCGGCGATGGCCGGCGAGCTGGTCGAGTTCGAGAACGGCGTCGCCGGGATGGTTCTGAACCTCGAGGAGGACAACGTCGGGGTCGCGATCCTCGGTGAGGAGACCGAGATCGTCGAGGGGTACGAGGCCAAGCGGACGGGCCGCGTGGTCGACGTGCCG
>JBDGRG010000114.1:1114-11115 GCA_042218355.1 Bradymonadaceae bacterium | reverse complement strand
TGCCGGTCGGGGAAGAGCTGCTGGGCCGGGTGGTGAATCCACTGGGCGAACCGATCGACGGCAAGGGGCCGATCGAATCGGATCAGCGGCGGCGGATCGAGGAGAAGGCACCGGGCATCATCGCCCGGCAAGAGGTCGAAGAGCCGCTGCAGACCGGGATCAAGGCGATCGACTCGATGATTCCGATCGGCCGGGGACAGCGGGAGCTGATCGTCGGGGACCGCCAGACGGGAAAGACGGCGATCGCCGTCGACACGATCATCAACCAGAAGAAGACCCAGGAGACCGACGACCCGGTCCACTGCATTTACGTGGCGGTCGGCCAGAAGGAGTCGACGGTCGCGCAGGTGGTCAATCGGCTCGAACAGCACGGCGCGATGGAGTTCACGACCGTCGTGCAGGCGCCGGCGGCCGATCCGGCGCCGGTGCAGTTCATGGCGCCGTACGCCGGGGCTGCGATGGGCGAGTACTTCCGGGACAACGGGATGCACTCGCTGGTGGTCTTCGACGACCTCTCCAAGCAGGCCGTCGCCTATCGCGAGATGTCGCTGCTGCTGCGGCGGCCGCCGGGTCGCGAGGCGTATCCGGGGGACGTCTTCTACATCCACAGCCGGCTGCTGGAGCGGGCCGCGAAGATGTCCGACGATCGCGGTGCCGGGAGCATGACGGCGCTGCCGATCATCGAGACCAAGGCCGGCGACGTCTCGGCGTACATTCCGACGAACGTCATCTCGATCACCGACGGTCAGATCTATCTGGACAACGACCTGTTCTACTCCGGCGTCCGCCCGGCGATCGACGTCGGGGACTCGGTCTCTCGAGTCGGAGGGGCGGCTCAGATCGACGCGATGAAGAACGTCGCGGGGACGCTGAAGCTGGATCTGGCTCAGTACCGCGAGCTGGAGGCGTTCTCGCAGTTTGCGTCGGAGCTGGACGAGGCGACGCAGCGCCAGCTGGCAAAAGGGGAGCGGCTGGTCGAGCTGCTCAAGCAAGATCAGTACGATCCGCTGCCCGTCGGTGCACAGATCTTCGCGATCTTCGCGGCGAACGAGGGCTATCTCGACGACCTCGGCGTCGAGGAAGTCGAGGACTACGAGGAGGACCTGTACGACTTCGCCGAGAGCAAGGAGGAGAATCTCTGGGAGAAGATCAAGAACGACGACGACTTCGGGGAGGACGCCGGAACCGACGAGCAGTCCGACGTGACGGCGACGGCGCTGGAGATCCTCGAGGAGTACACGGAGAACTACCACGCCTCGCAGATGGAGGCGGCGGCCGAATGACTGAATCACTTAGTCAATGAGTCAATGAGGGAATGAGTGAATGAGGGAATGAGTGAAGGAGGGTTTGGCCGCCCGTCGAGCCGAGGCGCAGTTGACCGAGATTGAGCGGAGTGGAGGATGGCGAAGAATCTCCAGGACATACGAAAGCGGATCGACTCGGTCGAGAATACCAAGCAGATCACGCAGGCGATGAAGATGGTGGCGATGGCCAAGCTCCAGCGCGCCGAGGAGCGCGTGGAGGCGGCTCGCCCCTATGCAAACGAACTTCGCCGGGTGATCGCCAGTCTCGCCGAGCGGGTCGACCAGTCGGCCCATCCGCTGCTGGAACAGCGCGACCTGCGCGAACGGGCGCTGGTGATCGTCATCTCCAGCGACCGCGGGCTGTGTGGCAGTTTCAACGCGAATCTGTTCCGCGAGGTCCGCGACTTCGTCGATCGCGTGTCGATCGCCGACGAGAACGTCGACATCGCCACGATCGGTGAGAAGGCCCGGGTCAACTACGGCCGGACGGAGCACGACATCGTCCAGAAGTACACCGACATCATCGGGGATGTGACGTACGAGGGCGCCCGCGAGGTCGCCGAGGACGCTGCCGGATCCTTTCGCGAGGGTCGCTACGACAGCGTCTACCTGGCGTACAACGAGTTCATCTCGGTCCTCGAATACCAGGAGAACGTCGAGCGGCTGTTGCCGCTGTCGATCGAGGAGCTGCGCAGGCTGGTGGGGATGGAGGAAGAGGATCGGCCCGAGACACTCGAGCTGGCCGAAGAACGACAGGTACAGGAATACCGATACGAGCCCGACGAGGAGAAGTTGCTGTCGTACGCGTTGCCGCGGCACCTGGCGGTGCAGGTCTACCACGCACTGCTCGAGTCCTCCGCCGCGGAGCAGGGCGCTCGCCGGACGGCGATGGACAACGCCACGGAGAACGCCGAGGAGAAGATCGAGGAGCTGACGCTGGAGTTCAATCGGGCCCGACAGGCGGCGATCACCCAAGAGATCATGGAGATCGTCACGGGTGCCGAGGCGATGGAAGAGGGCTGACCCCTGGGGATGTCCGGTACGGCTCGGTCAGCGGCCGGGTCGGTTGCGCCGGGGATCCGCCGACGGAACAATCGACGCGACAGACTCGATTCGAGGTGACACAGGAGCAGACGAGATGACCGCCGAACCGGATACACTGCGCGAAGCGGGCGAGATCGATGTCGGCGACGACGAAGCGAAGTACGGCGAGGTCCGTCAGGTGATGGGACCGGTCGTCGACGTGCAGTTCGAGCCCGAGGCCGTCCCGGAACTGATGACGGCGTTGAAGGTGACGAACCCGACGATCTCGGACGAGGACTGGAACCTCGTCCTCGAGGTCGCCAAACACCTGGGGGAGGGGGTGGTGAAGGCGATCGCGATGGACTCGACCGACGGCCTGACCCGGGGTCAGGAGGTATTGAACACGGGGGCGCCGATCACGATGCCGGTCGGGGACGAGGTCCTCGGGCGCATCTTCGAGGTCACCGGGGATCCGATCGACGAGCTGAAGATCTTCCACCTCGACAACGGCGACATCGTGCGGGGGGTGCTCTACGAGGAGAAGGAGTCGACCTACGACATCGCCGTTCGACCGGATCCGGACGACGTCCACCACCGCGAGATCGAGACGCTGTCGAAGACCGAGGTCGATCACATCGAGGACCTCGAGACCGACAAGCGTTGGCCGATCCACCGGGAGCCGCCCAGCTTCAACGAGCAGACGACCACGACCGAGGCGTTCGAGACGGGCATCAAGGTCATCGACCTGCTCGCACCGTACGCCGAGGGCGGAAAGACCGGGCTGTTCGGCGGTGCCGGTGTCGGGAAGACCGTGCTGCTGATGGAGCTGATCAACAACGTCGGTCAGCACCACGGCGGGAAGTCGGTCTTCGGCGGTGTCGGCGAGCGGACCCGAGAGGGCAACGAGCTTTACTTCGAGATGATGGAGAGTGGCGTCCTCGGCCGCGACGGCGATTGGGAGAACTCGGACGCTGCGTTGGTCTACGGACAGATGAACGAGCCGCCCGGCGCGCGAATGCGGGTCGGCCTGTCGGCGCTGACGGTCGCGGAGTACTTCCGGGATGTCGAGCAGGAGGACGTGCTGGTCTTCATCGACAACATCTTCCGCTTCGTCCAGGCCGGTGCGGAGGTCTCCGCGCTGCTCGGACGGGTGCCGTCGGCGGTCGGGTATCAGCCGACGCTGGGGACCGAGATGGGGAATCTCCAGGAGCGGATTACGAGTACCGACAAGGGGTCGATCACGTCGGTTCAGGCGATCTACGTGCCGGCGGACGACCTGACCGACCCGGCGCCGGCGACGACGTTCGCGCACCTCGACGCGACGACCGTCCTGTCGCGGCCGCTGGCGCAGCAGGGGCTGTATCCGGCGATCGACCCGCTCGACTCGACGAGCAACATTCTGTCGCCGGAAGTCGTCGGCGAGGAGCACTACAACGTCGCCCGTCGGGTGCAGGAGATCCTCCAGAAGTACGAGGATCTGCAGGACATCATCGCGATTCTGGGGATGGACGAGCTGAGTCCGGAGGACAAGAAGACGGTCGAGCGGGCGCGGAAGATCCAGCGCTTTCTGACGCAGCCGTTCCACGTCGCCGAGCAATTCACGGGGACGCCGGGCGAGTTCGTCAGCCTCGAGGAGACCATCGCCGGCTTCAAGGCGCTGATCGAGGGAGAGGTCGACCATCTCCCGGAGCAGGCGTTCTACATGGTCGGCACGCTCGAGGACGTGAAAGAGAAGGCTGAAGAGATCGAATCCGACGTGGCGGTCTGATGACGGACGACAGGATCAAACTACAGGTGCTCACGCCCGAGCAAGCCGTCCTCGCCGAGGAGGTCGACGAGGTCGTCCTCCCCGGTGAAGAGGGGGAGCTGGGGGTCAAACCGGGTCACGACCCGTTGTTGACGTCCCTGGGGATCGGTGAAATGGTCGTCAGTACGGATGGTGAGAAACGGCGCTTCTTCGTCGATCGCGGCTTCGCCGAGGTGTTCGCCCGGCAGGTTCGCGTGCTGGCGGAGGACTGCGAGGGCGTCGAGGAGATCGACGTCCAACAGGCGCGGGAGAAGCTCGCAGAGGCCGAGCAGGAGATCGAGCGGCTCGAGTCCGCCGAGTCGGAGGAGGACGAGTTGCTCGACAGCTACCGCGAGTCACTGAAGAAGCAGCGACGGCGCCTGGCGCTGTCGGGCGAAGACGACGAGAGTTGAGTGAAGGTGAATGAGTGAGTGTATGATGGAGGATCGAGGGGCGGCATGCACGTGTCGCCCCTCCTCGTCTTTATCCAACGTGCCCGCCGGGGCGAATGTTCCAAACCCGTGACGGCGCGATGCACGGAGCAATGCCGGATCGAGCGGAGCCCCCCGGAGCGGGCGGTGTCTCCGTCTGGAGGAGTCGTTGCCAATCGAGATCGCCGGAGAGGAAAGAGGATGGAGCTGAAGGTCGAATTGCTGGAGCATCCGTTCTACCAGGCCTGGAAGGCCGGGGACGTCACCGTCGAGCAGCTCTCGGAGTACGCGGAGGCGTATCAGGAGCTGATGGACCAGATCCCCGAGCTGTGGGCCCACGTGGTCGAGGAGCTGGGTCTCGGTGAGCAGGGCCGCGAGGTCGTCGCCGAGGAGACCGAACATGCGCAGCTTTGGACGGACTGGCGGATGGTCCTGCCGGCGCCGGAGGACGCCCCTCGGCTGGACGACCTCCTGTCGGCTCTGGCGGAGATGAACGCCTCGGAGCTGGCCGGTGCGCTCCACGCCTACGAGGTCCAGCAGCCCGACGTCGCGGAGACCAAGCGCGAGGGTCTGCTCGAGTACTACGGGTTCGACGAAGATCAGGTCGAGTTCTTCGACGAGCACGCCGAGAACGAGGACGAGCACATCGCGCTGGGCGAATACGTCCGCGAGCACGCGGCGGACCGAGAGGCGTTCGACCGCGGGTTCGAGCGGGGCGCTCGGCTGATCTACGACAGCCTCGACCAGTTCCAGCGTGAAGACGCCGAGCCGTCGACGTGCTGATGGCACGAAGGCGCGCAGGTCGATAGGGCCGCGAAGACGCGAAGGCCACGAAGGGCGAGGCCGAAGGAGCGTTTTTGGCCGTGCACGGTGGGCCAGATGGCCGTCGCACTGAGCGGGTGATCGGCCGGTGAACAGGAGAGGACGGTGGGCTCCGCGCCCGCCGTCCTTTTTTTATTATGTGTGCGGGCGGACCGCTTTTTCTGTGTGCGGGTGGACCGCGCCTCGTTCAGGCGTGACGAGTCGGCGAGGGGGGGCAGTGGTTTTTCTAGAAGTCCTCGGGGACCGAGACGAAGACCGGGGAGGCACTCCAGGCACTGCCGTCGCCGATCTGACCGACGTCGTTCGACCCCCAGCACCACATGGAGCCACTGGTCTTCAGTCCGCAGCTGTGGCCCGCGCCGAGGAAGGGCATCCGGAAGCCGATGCCGCCGGTCACCCGAACGGGGGCGGGCTCGCTGGCGTCCGGACTGGCCGTTTCGTTGCCCAGCTGACCGGTCTCGCTCCGTCCCCAGCAGTGGACCGAGCCGCCCACCTTGACGCCACAGGTGTGTGCGGTGCCGGCGGCGACATCTCGCCAGTTGCGGCCGCCGATCCGTCGCGGGCGTTCACGATTGCGCGGGGCATTTTCGCCGAGTCCGAGTTGACCGTCGGCGTTGTTGCCCCAGCACCAGAGCGTGCCGTTCTCGCGCACCCCGCAGGTGTGTCGTTCCCCGGTCGCGACGTCGGACCAGTCGCGTTTGTCACCGACTTGCCCGGGGGATTTTTTCTGGAAGCCAGCGTCGAAACCGAGTTGGCCGACGGCGTTCGAGCCCCAGCACCAGAGGGTGCCGTTCGTCTGAATGCCGCAGGTATGAGCCCCGCCCGCTCGCAACTGATCCCACGAGGCGCTCCCTTGGACTCGTGTCGGTGACGGTCGATTGCTCGACTTGCCGTTTCCCAGCCGCCCCGCGCCGTTGTTTCCCCAGCAATAGGCCTTGTCGCTTCCGGCGATCGCACAGGTGTGGGCCGTGCCGGTCGTGACGGTCTTCCAGGTTGCCTCGCCCTTTCGGATGCGTTCGGGGGAGGTCGTGACGGCATTCGGACCGGAGTTGCCGTTGCCGAGCTGGCCGAACTGATTCTTCCCCCAGCACCAGAGCGTGCCGTCCTGACGGGTGCCGCAGACGTGGCGGTCGCCGACCGAGACGGACTTCCAGTTCTCGGCGCTGCCGACCGTGCGGGGGAATCGCGCGTGGACGCTGATGTCGAGGCCGAGGAGGCCGTTTTTGTTGAAGCCCCAGCAGAGCAGTTTGCTGGCGGAATTGACGCCGCAGGTAATCGCGTTGCCCGCGTCGGCCGACTTCCAGCTGATCGTCGGGTCGACGGGGACGGCGCGGGTCTTCAGTCCGGGGTCGGCGCCGAGCTGCCCGTATCCGTTGTATCCCCAGCACTTCAGTTCGTCGTCGGTGTTGCGGGCACAGACGTGTGTCGCCCCCGCACGGACGGCCTTCCACGTGGAATCGCCCAGCTGTTTCGGGGCGGGTTGGTCCTGCCGGCTCGCGTCGCCGACCTGGCCGAAGAGATTCGCTCCCCAGCACCAGACGGTGCCGTCCTCTTTGAGACCGCAGGTGAACTCGCGGCCGGCGACGACGGAGGACCACGTTTTGCCCGCCCCCACCGTCTTCGTCGGATCGGGGGAGGGAGCGCCGTAGTCGTCGGGACCGAGGCCGAGCTGGCCGTGATCGTTGGCCCCCCAGCAGGAGAGCGAGCCGTCGTCTCGGACGCCGCAGGTGTGGTCGCCGCCGACCGCGACGTCGGTCCAGGCGCCATCGACCTTCACCGCCTTCTCCTTGGCGCTGCCCGCCGACCCCTGGCCGAGTTCGCCGTTCCCGTTCGCTCCCCAGCAGCGCAGCGTCGAGTCGCCGTGGATGCCGCAACTGTGGTCGCCGCCGGCGGCGATCGCCGTCCAGTCGGTCCGGTCGCCCACCCGGCCGGGGCTGTTGGGGTGGGTGTCGAAGGACCGGTCGCCGGTCTGCTCGCGATCCCGGGCGCCCCAGCACCACAGAGCGCCGCCGCGGTCCAGTGCGCAGGCATGGCGCCGTCCGGTGGCGACCGCCTGCCAGCGGATGTCATTGTCGTCGGGCGCGACGATCTCCTGGGGGGTCGGTTTGCCGCCGCGGTGGGGGGAGTTGCCCCAGCACCAGAGCGTGCCGTCGCTGCGACGACCGCAGGTGTACGAGGCGGCGGCCCCCAGTTCGACCCAGGCCGCCGAGCTGCCGGTCTGGACCGGACTCGGCCGGTACTCGTTGGTCCCATCGCCCAGCTGTCCCTCAGCGTTCTTGCCCCAGCACCAGAGCCGGCCGTTGGTGTCGATCGCACAGGTGTGCGACTCCCCCAGAGCGACGGCCGTCGAGACGAACGCCTCCGTGTCGTTTCCGCTGTCGGCGGTGTCCATCGACGGAGCGTCCCCGCCGCCGTCCCGGACGTCCGAGCCGGCGTCGCGCCCGACATCGGGTTCGCCGTCGGAGCCGCCTCCTCCGCCTCCGCCGCTGCAGGCGGCCACGAGGAGGGCTGCGCCGAGGATCGCTACCGAGCGGTAATCGATGTGCATGAGTCCCTTCGTCGGAGTCGTTTTGGGATGGGAACGCGGACCGCGGCGACCGTGTCGACCGGGCCGCGGTTCCGATCGCTTGTAACCGTGACCGGAATTGGTGGGTGATGCAAGTTTTGCTGTGCGCGAAGACGCGGCGGGCGCAAAAGACGGGCCACGAAGACGCGAAGTAATTGTTCAGGCGTGCGATTAACAGGCCACGAAGACGCGAAGGCACGAAGAAAGGGGCAAAGGGAAGGCAATGTTCTCGATCGACGAAAGAGAACTCGGCCTGCTCTCGAGCTTCAGCACGGTCATCTCCGACCATGAAACCGAGCGGCTGATCTCCGTGAACATCTGCTGCCAGGGCCTGTTGTCGTTTTACTTTGCGTCTTGTTCTTTGCGCCTTTGCGCCTTCGTGGCCCAATCGTGCTGACCGCCCCGTGAACGGTTACGACGCGAAGGACACGAAGGGTGTAACGGAAACCGCAATGGCGCAAAGCAGGTCACGGAGCCCGGAAGGGCGAAAAAGACGGACCGCGAAGACGCAACGGGTTCAAAACAGGCCGCGAGGACGGGACGGCGGGCTCGCAGATGCGCGGGCGCGAAGCATCGACCGCCCCACGCGGGGGACGTCGGCGTCCTGCACAGCTGCAGGGCGGGTTGCGGTGGAACGCGACTCGAGCGCAGAAGGATGAGGGAGGGCGAGTTGATTCCCGAGGGTCGTTGTAGTAGCCACAGTCCGGTCGAGCGGCGCGGGCCCCGCGCCCGCGGGATCGCTTCGCGCGCCGCGCGAGTGCCGAGAAACTCCACTCATTCAGCTTCAGACGAGACCATGGCTGAGGACGACCAGACGGATCGACCGGAGGCCGACAGCGACGAGCCCTCGCCGATCATCCGCGAGAAGGACGAGCAGGACGAGGAGGGGGACGAGGGACAGCGCGCGTCCGAGGGTTTGTCTCAGTACGATTCGGAGCGCGATCCCGGAGGGGCGGTCCGCGTGGCGAAGGTGCAGGACGACGTCTCCGCGGAGGCTGGGGCAGCGTCGGAGGAGGACGAGGGCGAGGAGTCGTCCGGTCCGCCGGTCGAGGTGACCGTCCGCGGCGAAGGGACGACCGAGCCGGAGGCGTCCGACGACGGCGCCGACGAGCCCGAAGCCGTCGCGGCGGAGGAGCTCGACGAACAGTCGGTCGAGGAGGCCGAACCGGAGCTGGAGGAGGGGGCGGAGCAGCCGGCCGGTGCGGAGGAGGCGGCGGACGCCGGGACGTCCGAGCCCGGCGGGGAGGCCCCCGAGCGCCCGGAGGCGATCGAGACCCCCGATGCGCCCGATCCCGACGAGATCTTCGAGGGCGCCGAGTCGGGCGAGGCGACGACCGAGCAGTTCGAGCAACTGCTCGAGGGCGAAGAGGCCGTGCCGGGGGATGCGACCTACGAGCCCGGCGACCTCGTCGAGGGAGAGGTCGTCTCGATCAGCGAGTTTTACGTCTTCGTCGAACTCGATCAGCAGACCGACGGCGTCGCCCAGCGTCGCGAGTTCGAGGACGACGAGGGCAAGTTGCCCTTCGAGGAGGGAGACACCGCGGAATTCTACGTCATCGACGTCTCCGAGGAGAACGTCACGCTGGGCCGGCAGCTCGAGGGGAGCGACCAGAGCCTGGAGGCGATCCAGGAGGCCCACGAAAACGGCGTGCCCGTCGAGGGGACGATCACGGGGACGAACAAGGGGGGCTTCGAGGTCGAGGTCCACGGCGTCGACGCCTTCTGCCCGATCAGCGAGATCGAACTCGGCTACACGGAGGAGAAGGAGCACCACGTCGGCGAGACCTACCGGTTCAAGGTCGACGAGGTCCGCGACGGCGGCGATTCGGTGGTCCTCAGCCGCGCTGAATTGCTCCGCGAGGAGCGGGCCGAGCAGAAGCGCCAGACGCTCTCGGAGATCGAGGAGGGCGACCAGGTCGAGGGGGTCGTGACGCGGACCACGAATTTCGGGGCGTTCGTCGATCTGGGCGGCGTCGAGGGGCTGATCCACGAATCGGAGCTCAGCCACCATCACTTCGGACAGGCGCAGGACGTCGTCGAGGAGGGGGAGGTCGTCGACGTCGAAGTCC
>JBDGRG010000114.1:0-1104 GCA_042218355.1 Bradymonadaceae bacterium | reverse complement strand
AGACGGCGATCCCCGCATCGGGCTGAGCCGCAAGGCGACCGAGACCGACCCGTGGGAGGTGGTCAACGAGCAGTTTGCGGTCGGCGAGACCGTCGAGGGAACGGTGGTCCGGAACGCGCCGTTCGGGGCGTTCGTCGAGCTCGCGCCGGGCGTCGAGGGGCTGGTCCACGTCTCGGAGATGAGCTGGACCGAACACGTCCGCACGCCCGACGAGGTTGTCGAGCCGGGCGACGTCGTCAACGTCGAGATCCAGGACATCGACATCCGCAAGAAGCGGATCAGTCTGAGCATGAAGGCGGCCGAAGGCGACCCCTGGGAGGAGGTCACCGACCACTACGCCCCCGGCATGCAGGTCGAGGGCGAGGTCGAGAACATCGAGGATTTCGGTGTCTTCGTACGACTGCCGACCGGTATCACCGCACTGATGCCCCGCAGCGAGATGAACCTCCCGAACGGAGTGATGCCCCACCGCCGATTCACCGAGGGCGAGCAGGTGGCTGCCGAGGTTCTCAATATCGACCCCGGCGAGCGGGAGATGGCCCTGACGATTCCGCGGGACGAGCAGGACGACGCGGTCGAGTCGAACGAGGAGCCGGACCAGGAGCCGACCCCGCAGACCGACCATGCCGGCGACGGCGGGAGCTTCGGGACGCTGGGCGATCAGATCGGGGATATCGATCTCGACTGACCGGTCGGGAGGGAGCCGTTGAGCGGTTGGGCCGTTGAGCCGTCGAGCGACAACCGCACGACCATGGCCGTGCGGAGCGGGGCGGGGGAGGGCAGATGCTGAGTTACGTTCGCACGACCATTGCTCTTCGGAGCGGATCGAGGCTGCCAGGGGATCGAGCGTAGACCGAGCTTCCAGCTCGCGTCGGGGCGGAAGAGCTGCTGAGATGCTCGGATGCTGAGATGCTGAGTTACAGTCGCACGACCATTGCTCTTCGGAGCGGATCGAGGCTGCCAGGGGATCGAGCGTAGACCGAGCTTCCAGCTCGCGTCGGGGCGGAAGAGCTGCTGAGATGCTCGGATGCTGAGATGCTGAGTTACAGTCGCACGACCATTGCTCTTCGGAGCGGATCGAGGCTGCCAGGGGATCGAGCGTAG
>JBDGRG010000113.1:481-2035 GCA_042218355.1 Bradymonadaceae bacterium | reverse complement strand
CAGATAGCTCGACGACTCGAGGGATTCGATCTCTCCGGTCCGCTGAATCGTCTCATCGACGACCTCGACTCGGACGGCCTGGGCGATCGACCACCGGAGACATACGATCTGCTCGAGGACCTCCTGCGCGACCACCCCGAAGTACTGCGTACCCGCGGGGAGGAGCTCCTCGGCAGATCGTCGCAGACCCGCCTGGCGACCCTGTTCGCGCTGGGGGACGTCAACGCAGCCTGGGGCTGCGATCTCCTGCTCGACCAGCTCGACGACCTGCTGACGTATCCCGACGTCTGGGAGGCCTTCGCCGAGGTGGGCGATCCCCGCGCCATCGAGCGCGCCATCGAGGAGTGGCGGGCGGGCGAGGAGCCGACGGCACGTTGTATCTGTTTGTTGGCGAAACTCGACGATCGAATCGACGAGATCGACGAGGCGATCCGCGAGGACTTCCGGGCCCATCGAGCGTCCGAGGAACAGGGGGTCGACGACATCGATGCAGTCTTGGAGGGAGACGTCAGGTCGCCCGCCGAGCTGTCCGGCGACGAACCGATGTCGTTGATGCTCCAGTGTACAGAGTGCGAGCGGACCTACTTCTATGATCTGGATCAGCTCTTCCTCGATGTCGATCAGGGTGGAGAGAACTCGGTATTCGAACTCTACACGGACTTCGTGCCCGACCGGGTCGTCATCTGCAAAAACTGCGGGGCGTCCGACCGTCATCGGTTGACGAAACGCGCCAAGCTACAGTTCGCCCCACATCTGTTTCAGAGCGCCGAACTGCTTACCGGGGAAGCCCCCGACGAAGATGCGAGCCGAATCGTCCCCATGAGCTTCGAGCTGTGGGACGGGACGACCATCCGGCGCCCCTCCGAAGCCATCGATTATCTGCGGGACTTTGCCCGCCGGAACCCCGACGATGGCGAAGCCTGGCTGCGGCTGGGCAACCTCTGCGACCGTTTCAACCAGCAGGACGAGGCACTAGAGGCGTGGCAGCGAGCGGTCGAGAACGACGAGCGCGAGGTCGAGGCAGCGCACAACCTCGTCCAAGCGTTTCTCGAGGACCGCGCCGACGTCCCCGATGCTAGCCACTACCTGCTGACCGCACTCCACCGGCTTCCCGAGGGCCGGGTCTCCCCCAAGACCCGCCGCCCGTTGGCCGAGGCACTGGTCGGCATGCTGCGCACCATGGTCGAGGGGAGCGGTCATCCGGCGGCGATGACGGTGACCTCCCGGCCACGCACCACCTTACCGGGCGCGAAGCGAGATTTCTCGACCGTTGACTTGAGCACGATCGACCTGCGGCGGGTCGAGCGCTGGGATCGACTCGCCGAACTCTTCGCGCGCGACGTCTTCGCGACCGTTGCATTCGGCCCCGACCCGCCCGAGTCCGTCGGACGGCTCGAGAAACTCGTCGATTCCGAGGGAGCACTGCCCCGCTGCCCCTCCGGCCCTGCGTCGCGCAAACACGAGACCAGCGACCCCGGCAACAACGACAACTCACCGTACGTGAAGAGCGAAGAGGAGAAGATCGGCCGCAACGATCCCTGTCCGTGCGGCTCG
>JBDGRG010000113.1:0-471 GCA_042218355.1 Bradymonadaceae bacterium | reverse complement strand
AAATCGGGTCACGAGGGCCAACGAAGAACCGACCGAGGACCGGACCGATGGACGAGCGAGAGCGGGGATTCATGGAGCGTGCAGTCGAGCTGGCCCGGCGGTCGGGCGCGGAGGGCAATCCGCCCGTGGGAGCGGTCGTCGCGCTGGACGGGGAGATCGTCGGCGAGGGGCGGGCGCGGACGCTCGAACCGGAGTACGATCCGGGACGGCACGCGGAGGTCGGTGCGCTGGAGGAGGTCGCCACCGAACTGTGGACGCGGGCCGGCGGGATGACCTGCTACACGACACTCGAGCCGTGCGCGATGTGCGCGGGGACGCTGCTGCTGCACGAGGTCGGACGGGTGGTGTTCGGCGCGCACGACGAACTCGGGGGCGCGGGCGGGATGCTCGATCACCTGCCCGCGTACTACGACGAATCGGATGTCTACGAGTGGGTGGGACCAGCGATGCCGCAGGTGTGCGATCCGCTCT
>JBDGRG010000112.1:0-15189 GCA_042218355.1 Bradymonadaceae bacterium | reverse complement strand
ACGAACCGCGGTCCCGTCGTCCTCGCGGAGGACGTAGCGCAGACGGACCTTGCCGCTGCCGTTCGCGCCGGCCGCACCACACGAGCCCCCGGGGGCTGCGAACCCCATCGGCCGGATGCCGATGAATTTGCTCTCCGAGAAACTCACCTTTGCGACGGTGTCACAACCGGCCGCCAGCGAGAGGAGACCCACCAGAACGAACCCTCCGGCAATCGCCGGACGGGCGACCGAGCGAGGGGAATGCCAGCCAAATCGCATGCTCGAATCCCTGTTCGCGAATGAAGCTCGTCGGGTCTGGACCCGGGCGCATCGGGGGCGTCTCGCCCCGACCTCCGCGCCGTCGACTCCACACCGCCCGGCGGACGACGTCCGATCGCTGCGAGCGACGTCCCGAGCGGGATCTCCAGCTCCGTGGACGGCACCAGCGGATGCGCGACGTGCCGTCGGCCGGCGACCTCCGCGGATCCGTCGCCGGACGCGGTGGGCGTGTCGGGAAGGGAGATCGCGACGGGCGCGCGGCCGACGTCCGCCTACCGACGGCGCCGTTCGCCGCGCTCGAAATCCGAGACCCTCTACTACCCGAACCGATCACTGAATGCAAGCGTTCCCCCAGCCCGTCCGCAGGGGGCGATCTGCGAGCCACGAGGGCACGGCGTCTCGCCGGGGTCGACGGCCCAGACCGAGCCCGTTCCCCGGGTCGATCCCCGAGTCGGGTCGATCCCGTCCGCACGGATCGCTCGTCGGGCGGCTACTCGCGCGCCGAGGCCTCGACGTATGCGCTCTCCGGGCCCCCGCGCACAAAAAAAACCCGCAGGCCACGAGGGCCTGCGGGTCGGTGCGTAGGGGCGGATTCGAACCGCCGACACCGGCCTTTTCAGGGCCGTGCTCTACCGACTGAGCTACCTACGCGCGACCGTGCTCTCGCACGGCGGACCGCGGTTTGTAGATTGCGGTCGATCGACTGTCAACCGGCAGCCGGTCTCGGGTCGCATTCGGGAGTCGTCGGGCGGAGCGAGGAGAGAAGTCCGGGGAGGGCAGGGAGGGGCAGGGGCGGCCCATGCCCTTCGGTCGTCGCGATCCGTCGGATCGCGGTCACGCTCCCGGCCCCGAGCCGGTCACGCGAACAGCTCGGCCATCTCGTCGGCCAGGACCTCGACGGCGCGGCGATGGTACTCGCCGTCGAGCGTCCCGTCGGTGGCCAGATCGACCGCGACGTACGTCCGGGTCCGCCGGTGCGACAGACTCGGCGGCGGCTCCTCGAGGGCGTCCAGCACACCTGCCCCGGGCTCCAACCGACGGGTCGACACGGCCAGCACGCGAGCGATCGGCAGTGAATCGGGCCAATCGACCGACACACCGCCGATCGTCTCCCGCCATCGCTTCGTGGTCACGAACGCACCCGAGACGGGAGCGCGTTCGAAGAGCGCGTCGAACATCTCGACGGCGCCGTCGACGGAGGCGCCCGCGCCGGCTCGTACCGCCACCGTCGGAGGTTCACCGCGCTTCCCGAGCCCGATCATCGCCCGGGCGTCCTCGGTCCCGCCGCGCACCCGGACGAGCTGAGTTCGCTGGGTCAGTGCATCGACCGCCGTCCGCTGGACGTCGAACCGGCGCCACTGCTCCTTGCGGTTCAGGTCGTACTCCCGGGGCTCGAATCCGGGAAACGCCGAAAGCGCCCGCAGCAGCGGGCGGACGTCGTCGGCGGTGTCGAGCCGATCGCCGCGAATCTGCCACGTCGCCTCGACGGTCTCCGCGCCCCGGGTCGATGTCGTGTCGTCGGTCATGGGATGTGCACGAGAATGGGGAACCGGGAACGGGGAACGGGGAAAGCCGCGCGATCGCGTGCAATTGCAAGCCCGCGTCGTCTTCTCCGGCGGTTGAAACCGCCGGCTGACTGGGTCCGGGACCACCGGCGGCGCTGAAGCACCGCCGGCCGGAATGGCGACCCGCATCGACCCGTCGAACGGCGATCGCGGTCGAATCTCTCCAACCTTTTGCCCGGCAACGGTCGTGCGATTGTAGCTCGACCACTCGACGACTCGACGACTCACGAACACACCGCGATCGCCCACGGCGGAAAGATCTTCAGGTAGTTGTCGTAGTGGATGGCGCAAGTCCGGTTGAAGACCCCGGCGATATGCTCGTCGGGCCAGGTCCCGTCCTCCCGCTGGCGCTCCTCGAGGAAGCGAACGCCCCGCCGGGCCGCCGGGGTGTCCGCCCGGCCGCCGCCGACCAGCGCCAGCAGCGCCCAGGCCGTCATCACGGCCTGCCCCTCCTCGGCGTGGACGTACTCTCGGCGCCGGCAACTCTCGGGCGTCTCGCCCCACCCCCCGTCCGGGAGCTGCTTGTCGACCAGAAAGTCGCAGGCCGCCTGAATCGCCCGGTGTTCGGGCGGGAGACCCGCCGCGAGGAGCCCCTGGATTCCGAACCACGTCCCGTACGTGAAACAGACCCCCCACGATCCGTACCAGGACCCGTCCGCCCGCTGTTCGTCGAGCAGATACGACCGCCCGTCCGCGACGGCCGCCCCCAGCCGATCCCCGTCGACCGACTTCGGGTAGCGGTCGCGGAACGCGTCCAGCGCCTGCAGGCAGGCCGACGTGCACTCGACGCAGGAGTAGTCGACCATGATGTCCTCGAAGATCTGCGTCGGGTTGAGCACCTCCAGCCAGTCCGGCCCACGCTTCTGCTCGTAAGTCGGCCATCCCCCGTCGGGATTCTGCATCGACAGGATGTGGTCGATCGCATGCTCGAGCCGGCGGCGTTCGATCGGCTCGTCGACCCACTCCTCCAGCAGCAGACTCGCTTTGACCCCCTCGGCGGTGCAGTCGGTGATCGGCCAGCCGTGCTCGCGATTCGAGAACGGCCATCCGCCGGTCGATCTCGACCGATAGCAGGCCTCCCGGTCGGGGACCTCCTCGAGGACCTGGTTCGACTCGATGTAATCGTGCGCCCCCTCCAGTACCTCCCGGTACTCGCGCTGGCGGCCGGTCGCACAGATCGACTGGACGGCGAACGTCGTGTCCCAGAGCTGGGAGTTGTTGTACCCCTGCATCCGCACGCCGTCGTCGTCCTGCCACAGGTAATTCGGCAGCTGCTCGAGGTGCCGCTCGATCTGGGGGCCGTCGGGCCGGGCGAAGTGCCAGCAGAGGGTGTTCAGCAACTTGTTGATCGGACCGATACAGATGTATTCGGTGTTGTGGTCCTCGCGGTCGACCTGATCGAGCACGTACTCGAGCGCCTTCGTCCGAAGCACGCCCACCGGCCGCTCCTCGTAGGCGACGAGGACCTCGTTGACCGCCCGGTAGACGGGACTGAGGGGGAGGTTTCGGTCCACCTCGGCCACCTCCGTGCTCGCCGCCCGCCAGTCGATCTCGTCGACCGGCTCCGGCGCGATCTCGGCGGCGACGTCCTCGAGTAGCGGCGTCGAGTCGGCCGTCGCCCGCCGGCCGTAGAGGTAACTCATCGGCAGATAGACCATCCGAGCGTGACACCACATCCGACCCGGGTGAACCGGCAGGCTGCGCGGCAACAGCCACAGCTCGGGCGGAACGGGCATGACTCCTCGCCAGGGAATCAGCCCGAGCAGCGCCAGCGTGAATGCCCCCCACTGGGGCACGCGCGCCGCCCCTCCGCGCGGCCGGAACCACGATCGTGCGCGCTCGAGATCGGGATCGTCGGCGGGAACCCCCAGCAGCCGGAGCGCGACGTAGTTCAACACCGACGTGTAGACGTAGCTGGGCGCTTCGACGTGAAGCCCCCATCCACCGTCGTCGTTCTGGTGGTGGCGCAGATACCGGACGATCCCGTCGCGGACCTCGGGGTCGCGCGGTCGCTCGACGATCTCGGTCGTCGCGACGTACAGCGGCAGCAGAAAGAGCGGGCCGCCGTAGTCGCCCTCCCAGGCGCCGTGATCGGCCTGCGTCTGCTCGAGGCGCTCCAGTGCGGCGTCGAGCACATCGATCTCTCCCTCTCCGGTTGCATCCCGTTCGAGCTGCATGCGGTTCTATCCAGTCGAGTCGTCGAGTGGTTCGAGCTGCGAGCGCCGTCGATGCGGTGGGCATCGTGGCCGCCGGCGTGCACTGAGGTATCGAGGTACTGAGGTATCAGGGTGCTGGTCGGGCCTGAGACGCCTTCGGAGATGTCGGCCCGTAGGTGGCGTGCGGTGTATAGGCGAGAAGCGAGATGCTGTGTCGGGGCTCGTGACGTGGGGAGAGCTCTCCAGCTGTGGCGGGTGTGAGAATACCGAGGTATCGGGTAATGGAGCCGTTCCCTATTCCCCATTCCCTATTCCCTATTTCCGGTCCCCCGTTCCCTTGAGTTCGAAGGGCGTGTCGATGGTGGCCGTCTGTCGAAGCCGCTGTTTGATCGCCTCCGGGAGCAGGGGCACGAGCGGCCAGCGCACCCAGGGACCGAAGACGCCCAGGATGTGGGCGAGCGCACCGATCTCCCGGTCCCCGACCGCGCGGCGCGCCGACCCGAGGACGGCCCGCCCGGCGACGAGACTGAAGGTAGTCGCGAAGACGCGCGGATCGGTCTCCGAACCCGACAGCAGGCGCATGGTTCGGCGGCACAAGCCGGGGCTGGTGCGCCACGTCCGGTAGACCGCCCGGCGGATCGTCGCCGCACCCTCGTCCCGCCCCCGAAAGACCTTGTAGAGCGCGCTCGAGAGCAGTTCGGGGACGTAGCTCTCGCGCGCCCGCTCGTCCTCGTACGTCGACACGCGCCCGGTCCGGACCAGCGACCGGACGTCCTCGAAGCCGCTCGTCATGCCGACGGCCGTCATCGGGTGGTAGGTTCCGACGGCATCCCCGACCAGCGCGACGCGCCCCGACCCGTAACTGACGTGCGGACGGAAGTGCGCGGCGGCCCACTGGGGCGACTGCCGCTCGAGTGCTTCGCGCACCGCCGCCGCGATCCGGTCGGGCATGGCGGGGGCGAACGCCTCGTACAGCGAACCGACGTCTCTTCGCAATTCGCTCCGGTCGACCGGCACGTCGATGCTGACGCGGACGCGGTCGGGACCGACCCGGTAGAGCAACATCGGCCCGGGCCCTCCGAGCAGCACGTGTCCGTATCCCGGATGCGAAAGCTCGAACTCCTCCAGGGTCAGGGCGCCCATGTAGGAGACGATCTCCGGCTCGACGTCGGCCCCGACCGCCCGTCGGGCGACCGAGGACTTGCCCTCGGCCCCGACGATCAGATCCGCACGGACGGTCTTCTCTTCGCCGGTCTGCGTGTTGCGGTAGTGGACCGCGCCCTGCTCGACCTCCGTCGCGCGAGCGAACGCCCGGTAGTCGACCTTCGCATGTTCGGTCGCCCGTTCGCGGAGCTCGGAGACCAGCAGTTCGTGATCGCAGGAGAGTGCGTAGCGATCCTCGGCGTAGGGCAGCGCGATCGAGTCGGAGCCGTCGGCCGGAAAGACCGCGAACCCCTCACCGGCGTGGTGCTCCTCGGCGGCTTCGATCGGCAGAAGGCCGAGCTCCTCGAGCACCTCGACCCCCGGCGGATGCAGCCACTCGCCCGCGAAGCGCTGAGCGGCCTGTGGATTCGCCTCCAGCAGGTGGACGTCCGCCCCCTTCTCGGCAAACGCCCAGGCAGCGACCGAACCGACCGGTCCCGCTCCGATCACGGCAACATCGTCGATCGACAGCATCGTCTCGTCCGTCTGCATTCAGAGATCGATTGCGCCCGGTCACTATCAAACCGACGCCCCACTGTTAAAGGGGGCAGTCCCTTGGTACGACGACGGCTGGAGATGTAAAAAATTTCCCGGTCGGTGGGGCGAACGGGTCGAATCCGTCGGCGGGACGAGCGCCCCATTCGCCCGGAGGAGTGGCCCCGAGCCCGCAGCGACGTCCACCGGTCCCCCTCGACGGACGAGCGTTCCCGCACCGCCGCGGGCCGCGAGCCGCGCTCGCTACGACACCAGACCCGGACGGCCGAGAGCGACGCCCATGTGCACGATCATTCTGCGACACGACACCCGAGCGGACGCCTCGATTCTCGTCGGTGTGAATCGCGACGAATACCGCGACCGCCCGTCCGCCCCCCCGGATGTCCGCGAGGGGGAAGCCGGAGGACGGTTTTTCGCACCGCGCGACCGTCGAGCCGGGGGGACGTGGCTCGGGATCAATTCGAATGGGGTCTTCGCCGCTCTCACCAACCGATTCGGAGCCCGAACGGACGAGGACCGAAACAGCCGGGGCGAGCTGGTCCCCCTCTGCCTCGCCGAGCCCGACGCCGCATCGGCGGCGGCCGCTCTGGAGGAGGTGCAGCCCCGAACCTACAATGCCTTTCACCTGGTCGTCGCCGACCCCGACGGGGTCTTCGTCGCAGCCAGCGACGGTCGGCGATGCAGCGTCGCTCGCGGGGGGACCGATCTTTACGTGGTCACCGAGCGGAGTGTCGGCGCGGCCGACAACCCCCGGAAGGCTGCAGTGCGCACACGTTGTCGCGAGTTGCAGACCGAGAACCGACTGTCGCCGCAATCACTGCAGAGACTCCTCTCTCGTCCCTGTGGTCCCCCCTCCGAGAGCGTCTGTGTCGATGTCGCCGACGGTGCGTACGGCACCTGCAGCTCGGTGACCGCCCGGTTCGGCCCCGGGACGGCCGAGTGGCAATACGCAGACGGGCCGCCCTGCGAGACGGCATACCAGGATCAGTCGGACGAACTGGCCCGGCTGCTGCAGACAGGGGGGGACGACCGAAAATGAGGGGATGAGGAAACCCGCCCCGACGCGTCTCGCCTCCTCGCTTCTCGCCCGCAGAACTCCCCAGATCGGAAGCTCTGGCGACATCGCACGCCCGAACCCTCTACAGCGTCCGCTCGTCGACCGCGATCGGCGCGGCGAGCACCTCGTCGGGGATCCCGAACGCATCGACCAGATGCACCGCCTGCGCGCGGGCTTCGCGGCACAATTCGTTCAGCTGTTCGCGGATCGCCGAGGCCTTGGCGGAGCTGACGTATCCCTGTTCGAGATACCATCCGACATCGTCGGAGAGTCGGGCCATCGCGTGCAGGTCGCGGAGCGTCGTCAAGACCTCGGCCCGCCCGCCGGCCGGCGCCGAGTCGACCCGCCGCGCGAAGGATTCGAGGACCACCCGATCGACGTGAGCGCGTGCCAGCGCGATCAGGTGATCCTGCAGCTCGTTGAAGGCGTCGAACGCCGGGACCCCTCGATCGAGGCGCTCCTTCATCCGGCGGGCGGCGGACTGGAGCAGTGACGTCTCGCGATACTCGAACGCCGCCCGCTGGAACGACGGATCGCGCAGGTGGTCGGGATCGGTGCGGCGGACGGCCACCGGGTTGAGCTCCTCGACGGCCGTTCCGGCCTGTTCGGCGACGTATCGGACCAGACCGAAGAGTTTCTGTTCCTGGAACTGGTCCTTGAACTTCGTCAAAAGCCCCCGTGCGACGAGCAGTTCGAGCACGGTATTGTCCCCCTCGAAGGTCGCGTAGACGTCGATGTCCCGGCGCAATTCTCCGAGTCGATTCTCCGACAGATACCCCATGCCGCCGCAACATTCGCGCGCGGTCTGAACGGCCGCGATGGCCCGCCGCGTACAGTGGGCCTTCATCCCGGCGGCCATCGCCTCGACCTCCTGCGGTCGGTCCTCCCGCTCGTCGACGTAACGCTCCTTGAGGTGCTCGACCGCGAACGACAGCGCGTAGCACTCCGCCAGGTGGGGCATCAGGCGGCGCTGATGGCCCCGGTAGTCGAGCAGCGGCTGTTCGGCCCCCCCGGGGGGACCGAACTGCCGTCGTCCCGCACCGTAGCGCACGGCGATCGTCACGGCCGTCTTCATCGCCGTCGTGCTCGCTGCGGCGACACTGACGCGGCCGCCGACCAGCGTCCCGAGCATCGTGAAGAACCGTTTGCCGTCCGACGGGATCGGACTGTCGTACTCGCCGTCGCTGGAGACCTCCCCGTAGCGGTCGAGCATCTGCTCGCGCGGAATTCGGACCTCGTCGAACCAGAGCCGACCGTTGTCGACCCCGTTCAGACCCATCTTCGGGCCGCAGTCCTCGATTCGCACACCGTCGCGTACCTCCCCCGACCCGTCGCGCACCCGGACCAGAAACGGATGCACCCCGTACCGTTCGCCGTTCGTCTCGAGCTGGGCGAAGACCGTCATCATCTCGCCGTGCTCGGCCGCGTTGCCGATCCATTCCTTCCGGGCCGACTCGTCCGGCGTGTCGACGACGAACTCCTCGCTGTCGGGGTCGTAGCGGGCCACCGTCTCCAGGTCCCGGACGTTCGACCCGTGTCCGAGTTCGGTCATCGCGAACCCCCCGGTCAGGTCGAGCGAGCCGACCTCCGGCAGATACTCCCGTCGGTGGCGGTCACTTCCAAGAAAGTAGATGCTTCCGCCGAACAGCCCGAACTGAACCCCGAATTTGACCACGAGACTCTGGTCGAACATCGCCAGGGCCTGGAACACGGTCACGAACTCGCCCAGACTCTCCCGCCCGCCGGCGTACTCCGGAAACGAGACCGCCCCTAACCCCTCGTCCGCGAGGATCTCCAGCCACTCGAAGACCTGCTGACGATAGGCCTCGTGCGTCTGATCGTAGGTATACGAGAACGCCTCGCGACCGAGGACCTCGCGCACCTCGTCCCACGTCGCGCCATAGGGCGACTCGAGCATCTCCTGCATCGCCTCGATGTCGAACGACGGGCGAACCTCGTGCACCGGGGTCTCGCTCGACTCGCCCTCCGGACAGAGCAGGAACCGACAGGCCTCCTCGCCCTGGACGTCCAGTGCATCCTCGATCTCCTCGAGAGCAGCCCGGATCTCACCGCCCCCCCACGCCAGGTCGCCCTCCGCCTCCAACTGGGCGATCGCATGCCCGAGGTCGGCCAGCGAGGTCCGCTCGCCCGGTTCCATCTCGTCGCCCAGCCGCCGAAGGTTGCGGAGCAGCCGGCGCAACTCCATCGAGGTCGGCGGATCGTCCGGATCGAGCCAGTACTGGAGCTTCGACAGCGCCTCGTCCCCCAGCCATTCCCGCGACGCGGCCGCCTTGCGAATGTTTCGAACCTCATCGCCCGTCAGTACCCCGTCGGCCCACGCCACGTAGACCATCGGCATGATCGGCACGAGCCGCTCGTGTCGGGCGAGTTCGGCGATCTGCTTCGTCGCATCGGACGGCGCGCGGTCGGACCTCTCCTCGGACATCGGTCGCCACCCCTCCTGAAGAACGGTCGATGGACGCAGCCTCCACCATTTCACCCTCCGGCAAACATTCGCAAGCTTGACGTCCGGGAGGCACCACGCCTTGAATGTCGCGGTCGACCGAGATCGTCGGTATCCTTTCCGAAGACGGAGTCGAATCCATGGGTTGGCGCGAGTCGTTCGACCAGTTGAAGACGGAACTCGACGAGCTCCGAGAGGAGGCGGGCGTCACCGATCGCGAGATCGCGGAGGCCGTCCAGCAGATCCTCCAGCGGCAGACGGTCACCGCGCCCTTCCGCGAGGAGTTCGAGCATCGAAACACCCTGTACCGCCTGGCCTGGTGGTTCTTCGTGCGGGCCCCCGCCCTCGACCTGCGCCACTTCATCTACTCGTCGATGGCGCTGGACGTCGTCTCCTCGGGGACCCGGGGGCTGGACGACGTCCTCGAGGAACTGGAGGACCTCGAGGAGGCCTTCGATCCGCGGAACCCGGCCGAGCTGCCCTTCGACGACGACGAGTACGACACCGCCCGCGTCTACAACCACTTCCGCCGGGCGGCACAGCGCGTCGACGCGCTCCCCGACGCCGAAGAGGAGGATCTGGAGGACGACATCGCGGAGTCGGTCGCCGAACTGCTCGAACACGACGAGTTCCTGCGCGCGCTCTCCCGGTCGATCGCCGAACATCTGATGGGCGACTTCGACGAGATGGCTCAGTCCGGCGAGTTCGACGGGGCGCTCCACGGCCCCGGGGAGGGCGACGGTGACGAGGGCGAGGGCGGTCCCCACGACCACGACTACGAGGAACTCGACTCCGCCGAGGCGTACGCCGACCGGGCCGCCCAGCGCTACGGCGAAGGGGACGTCGACGGCGCGGTCGCCGACTACACCGCGGCGCTCGAGATCGGAGGCGAGAACGCCGACTGGTATCACAAGCGCGGGCTGGCCCGCGCGGCGATGAACGAGACCGACGAGGCGATCGACGACTGGACGCGTGCACTCGACCTCGATCCCGAACACGTCGGGGCGCTGGTCGACCGCGGACTGGCTCACTACGAACGGGGGGAGATCCAGACCGCCCTGAACGATTACACGCGGGCACTCGAGGTCGAGGAGCGCCCGGAGATCTACGCGAACCGCGGGGTCGCCCACCACGCCAACGGCGACCGCCCGGCCGCGATGCGCGACTTCGAGGCGGCGATCGAGCTCGACGAGGACTCGCCCGCCCCGTATCTGAATCGCGCACTCGTCGAGAAGGAGTCGGGCGACGTCGAGAGCGCGATGGAGGACTACTCCCGTGCGATCGAGGCCGACCCGGAGTGCGCGAAGGCCTACTCGGGGCGCGGGTTCCTCCACCTGCAGCGCGGCGAGGCCGAGCAGGCGGTCGAGGACTTCACCGAGGCGATCGATCTGCGGCCGTACGACGCCTGGAACTACTACAACCGCGGCAACGCCCACGCGATGCTCGAGGTGTTCGAGGCGGCGGTCGAGGACTACGACGAGGCGATCGAGCTCGAACCGGAGGACGCCGACGCGTACTCGAACCGCGGGTCGGCGCGCATCGAACTGGAGGATTTCCAGGGCGCACTCGACGACTGGAACAAGGCGGTCGAGCTGGCCCCGTACAATCCGAATTCGTACCTCAAACGCGCCGGTCTCTGGCGGATGCTCGACGAGGACGCCGAAGCGGTCGACGATCTCCGTCAGGCGCTGGAGGTCGCCCCCTCGGACTGGCAGTTCCGCGACCGCGTCAAGCAGATGCTCGAGGAGATCGCCGAGACGTAGTGGATCTCAGGCCGGGCCCTCGGCCTCCAGCACCCAGAAGCTGAACCGTTCCTCGGGATCGGTCCAGTACGTCGCGGGCCGCCAGCCGGCCCGGCGGGCCCGGCGACGGAACGTCTGGGGCTCGTACTTGTACGAGTACTCGGTGTCGATGGCCTCGTCCTCGTCGAACTCGACGACCTCGTCGCCGATCTCGATGCGCTGATCGCGCTCACTGACCAACTGCAGCACGATTCTGGGATGATCGTCGTCGTACGTCGCGCGGTGTCGGAAGGCATCGCGATCGAACCCGGCATCGGCCTCGCGATTCGCCCGGTCGAGGAGGTTGAGGTTGAATTCGGCGGTTACTCCCTCCGAGTCGTCGTAGGCCCGCCGCAGCACGTCCGGGTCCTTGGCGAGGTCGACCCCGATCAGCAGCAGACTCTCCGGCCCACACGTTCGGGCGATGTTTCGCAGAAACGCAACCGCCTCCTCGGGCTTGAAATTACCGATCGTCGATCCCGGAAAGAAGGCGACCGTCCGTTCGCCGTCGGCCCCGGTGTCGGGCAAGTCGAAGGCCCGGGTGTAGTCGGCGCACACCGGCCGGATCGGCACCTCCGGGACGCGGTCGGCGATCAACTCGCGGCAGGTCTCGAGGGCGGCTCGAGAGATGTCGATCGGTATGTAGGCGGCCGGTCGTTCGAGCGCCCGCAGCAGTCGCACCGTCTTGCGGCCGCTGCCGGACCCGTACTCGACGACCTGCGCACCGGCGCCGACGGCGTCGGCCAGTTCCGAGAGGCGCTCGTCGAAGATCGCCATTTCGGCATCGGTCGGATAGTATTCATCGAGTTCGCAGATCCGCTCGAAGAGCTCGCTGCCCCGTTCGTCGTACAGGAACTTGCTGGGAACGACCTTCGGATCCGTGACCAGCCCCTCGATCAACGCTCGCTGAAAGTCCTGCGGCTCGGGTTCGAAGTCCAGCATCTCAATCAGCGGAACAGCACCTCGATTCGAGTCGAGAGATCGGCGTCGCCGAAACACAAAAGGGCTCGATCTCGCACCGTCGCCGAGCACGATGGGTCGGCAGCCCGCCCCACGGACGGCCGCGACCAGTCGCCATCCCCCTCCAGGAGGAATCATGGTACTCTCGGACCGAGACATCCGCCGGCGGCTCGAGGCCGGCGATCTCACCGTCGAACCGATCGACGACCCCGACCGGCAGATCCAGCCGGCCAGCGTCGACGTTCGACTCGGCCGCGAGTTCGTCGTCTACAAACTCCCGCACGTCGCGTGCATCGATACGGACGACCCGAGCACCGCACACGGATACACCGAAACCGTCGAGATCGATCCCGACGAGGGATTCACGCTCCATCCCGGTGAATTCGTCCTCGGTTCGACCCAGGAATGGGTCGACATGCCCGACGACCTGGTCGCACGCGTCGAGGGGCGCTCGAGCATCGGGCGCCTGGCGGTGGTCGTGCACGCCACGGCGGGCTTCATCGATCCGGGCTTCGAGGGGCGCATCACGCTCGAACTGAGCAACCTGGGACGTGTCGCCGTCAAACTGTATCCGGGCATGCGAATCAGCCAGCTGGTGTTTCAGACGCTCAGCAGTCCGGCCCAGCGGCCCTACGGCCCGGATCGCGGGAGCAAGTATCAGGGTCAGAGCGGACCCGCGACCAGCCGCATCGCCGACGACGAGTGATCACTGCTCGTCGGCGTCGGCCTCTCGTGTCCGTATGATGCTCCCGCCGGTCAGCGTGTTGTGGACCGGACACTTGTCGGCGATCTCGAGCATCCGCTCGCGCTGCTGTTCGTCCAGGTCCCCCTCCATCTCGACCACCCGCTCGAACCGGTCGATCTTTCCCTCGTCGCGCTCGCAGCTGTCGCAGTCCTCGGCGTGGATCTTCTCCTGGCGCAGTTCGACGGCGACCCGCTCGAGCGGCCAGTCCTTGCGGTCGGCATACATCCGAAGTGTCATCGACGTGCAGGCCCCGAGCCCGGCGCTGACGTATTCGTAGGGCGACGGCCCGGTGTCGTCCCCCCCGTGTTCGGCCGGCTCGTCGGCCCACAGCGTGTGAGGGCCGACGTCGACCTGATTCTGAAACGTCCCCTCGTCGGTTTCAGCGACGCGGACGTGAGTGCGGTCCGACTCCATCGCCGGCTCGCCGGGCGCATCGTCGAGATAGCGAGCGACCCAGGCGGAGACGACGTTTCCGACGAATTCGGCATCCTCCTCCCGAGAAAGCAGGTGATCGGCCCGGTCGAGCGAGACGAAGCTCTTGGGATGTTTGGCCGCCTCGAAGATCCGAGCCGCATTGTCGACTCCGACGGTATTGTCGAGTGGACCGTGGAAGATCATCAGCGGGAGCTCCAACTGGGCGATCCGCTCCTCGGGCTCGTGACTGCGGAGATCCTCGAGGAACTGCTCCCGAATCCGAAACTTCCGTCCCGCCAGCGTGACCTCCGCCTCCCCGGTCTCGCGGATCTCGTCGATCTGATGGTCGAACAGATGTTCGACGTGCGCCGGGCGGAACGGAGCAGCGACGGTCGCGACGGCGTCGAGTCCGTCGATCCGCGAGCCCGCCATCAGTGCGGCCGCCCCGCCGAGACTGTGACCGACGAGCAGACTCGGCTCGTCGAACTCCTCCGCCAGGAAGTCGGCGGCGGAGAGCAGATCCTCGACGTTCGACGAGAAGTTCGTGTGGGCGAATTCACCGTCGCTGTGACCCAGTCCGGTGAAATCGAACCGCAGAGTCGCAATGTGCTCGGCCGCCAGCGATTTGCTGATTCGGGAGGCGGCGAAGACGTCCTTCGAACAGGTAAAGCAGTGCGCGAAGAGCGCATAGGCCTTCGGACTGCGAGCCCTCGGGACGTCGAGTCGGGCCGCCAGGTCGGCCCCTGTCGCCCCGTCGAATTCCACGCGTCGGCTCTCGATGGATGCTCTGGACATCGGTTCCTCCGGTCGCGAGGGAGATCTGGCCCCCAAGATGTAAGCGTCCGGCGACGGCGACTTCAACCCCGGACCACGGGGACGAGCCGCGGGCCGACGCCGGCGTTCCCACGGCGACCCCGGGGCCGGTCACGCCTCGACATCGCGAGACGAACATCGACTGGGGCAACCCGGGCACCCGTCCTCTGGCGGGGGACCGTCGGGACGCCCCCCCCTCCGGGCGCAGTGCCGCGGGGAGAGAACACCCCGACGGTCAGCCGAATCCCCGCCGCCGGTTCCATTTGACTGACGGGTTTAGATTCCCCAAAAAGACCGCGCGCTGATTCGACCGCTCACCTCCGGGGCTCGTGCCCTCGCCGGGAGGCGGACCTCGTACCGCAACCCGGCCCCACCGAGCCCGTTCGACCTCCGGCTCGACACCGACATGACAAACCGTCAGGACGACAACGTGGGCAACCGAGGCGACATCCTCAAACACGGGGCGCTCGTCCGCCTCGCGGACCTGGCCGCCCAGCGCGCCATCCGCGGGCCCGTCACCTACATCGACACGCACGCCTACCAGCTGGAGGCGGGGTGGAACGATCCGCTCTCCTGGAAACAGGCGATCAACAAACAGATGGCGGAGTACCCGGGCTACACCGACTATCTTCGCCGGGAGAAGGAACAGCTCGACCGGGACGAGCCCTACCGATGCTCGGCGGGCCTGGTGCTCGACATCATCTCGGAACGCAACTACCAGGCGATCCTGGCCGAGAGCGACGACGAGACGCGTCGGACGCTGAAGACGCAGGTCCGCAGCAGCGGATATCGCGTCGACTACTTCCTCGAGGACGCCGCCGAACTCGAAGAGGTTCCGGTCCCGGAACCCGAGGACGACGACGAGGACGACCCCGGCGCCGGCTCGCTGCTGGTGCTGGTCGACCCGTTCGAACTGGACCCGAACGAATGGGATCACATCGCCGCGGGCGTCGAGCGCTTCACCGAGGAGGAGACCGAGGGCATCATCGAGGTCTTCCACTACGCCGATCGAGAGACGGTCGACTGGCCCGACCCGCCGACGCACTTCGTCGGACCGGTCGCCACGCTCGACGACCGGCCCTACCACCTGGCGGCCTACGCGACGGATCCGATCCTCGAGCGCGTGCTGCCGGAACTCGAAAAACTGGGCTGGACCTCTCACCACACCGAAGACGACTGAGCCCGCCCCCCGGGGACACGGCGAGTCCGGGGGGAGGAGGCGACCACGAGCCTCGTCGGACGCCTCACTCGGCCCGTGTAGGGTCTGTGATCGGAAAC
>JBDGRG010000111.1:0-4528 GCA_042218355.1 Bradymonadaceae bacterium | reverse complement strand
TCTCGGTAGCTCTTCGGGCCGAACGCACCGACGACGAGCTGGTCCGAGACGACGCCGATGTCGCCCGTCGTGCCCTTCCGCTCGACGGTGTACACCTTGCGGCCCCCGACGACCTCGCGCTCGTCGAGCTGCGCATAGTTTTCCGTGAGTGCCTTCGTCAGCTTTTCGCTGTCGAAGTCCCCGCTGACCGCGACGACTCCCTTCTCGAGACTGCGGATCTTGTCGGATCGAGCCGCCGTCGTGGCGAACCCGAGGCTGTGGACGTCCTTTTTGACCGAGATGCCGGCATTCTGGAGGACTCGGTAGACCTTCATCTGCGAGCCGCGCTGCTCGAGCAGCCGGTACAGCGTATCGAAGTATTTGGACTTCTGGAGTTGCTGGAGGTCGATTTCCCCCGCCATCGCCGAATCACCGGGGAGGACGGCGGTGACCGTGCCGGGGCCGCCGGACGGCTCGGCGCTCTCGGACGATTCGGCGGCGGCCTCCTCGTTCGACTCCTCGGCGCTCGCAGCCGTCGAGAGACCGACGGTGATCAAACCGACGAGCAATGCAGTGGCGACGATTGGCGATCGGCGGTCGTGACGATTCATGACGGTCCTCGCGATGGTAGTGGCGGCGAACTCGGGAGACTCCATTGGCTTCGACGTTCGCACCGGGCGTCTATTCAAAACGGCGGGTGCGCCCGAGGACTCCCGAGTCGTCACTGGGAGTCGCGTCTGTCGGCGTGTCGACGGTAGGCAACCCCGCGCCCGCGTGTAAAGCGGCACGGCTGTTCGGCGATCGGGCGAGGGGACTCCGGTTCGGAAACCATGGGATTCGTATTGGAACGATTGTTGCGCAAACGGGGCGGCGTGTTCAGAGGGAAAAGGGGAAAGGGAGGGAGAAGGGGGGAGGGAGAAGGGAGAGCCGGCCGGCGATCCTTTAGGGCCGCCGGTTGTTCTGTCCACGATCAGCCGGCGGTTTCAACCGCCGGGGACACCGGTCGACGAACTACCCGGTGACCGTTCCCCCTCCCGCTGCCGTCCAACATCTGAGAGACGCTCCAACTCCGTCGGGAATTTGTGACCAACGGGTCGTGACCGCACCCGGTCGGGGACAATCGTTTGACAGGGGGCATGGCCGTCATTAAGTTCCGCGCCGCTCCGGGGATCGGCGATGGTCTACCCGGACGCCCTGGACCTGTAGCTCAGTGGTTTAGAGCGCACCCCTGATAAGGGTGAGGCCGCTAGTTCGAATCTAGCCAGGTCCATTTCAGCGAACAGGGAATGGGGAAGTTGGAACAGGGAACCGGTTCGGTTGCTCGAACGGCGATCGAGCCGATCCTGAACCCTCGAGTGCCAGTCCACGCTCGATCCGAGCCACTCCGTACGCCACCCCCGCGCTCGTTCGCGCGTGCGACGTTCGACTCGACGGGTCGAGGCATCGCAGGCTCGGGGCGGCCTTCGCTGGACCCTCGAGCCCCGGACGCTCAGGGTCGATCCCCGGAAAATGACCCGTTGGAGGGACCGACTCCCGACGGACACGAGGGCTCGCGCGGCCCATATCATCTATTCCCTGTTCCCCGCCCCCTGTTCTCCGGTCGATCGAAAGAGTTCGACTTCCTTCCGACGCATCTCTCGTTCTTCGTCGGGCTCGGCGTGGTCGTAGCCCAGCAAGTGGAGCAACGCGTGGATGAAGAGGAACTCGACCTCGTCGTCCAGCTCCCACTGGAGTTCCTCCGGCGGGACCTCGAGTTCTCCGGCCACGCGGTGTCGGTGTTCGTCGGTGCCGACCAGGCGTTCGGCGTACTCGACGTTGATGACGATGTCGCCCAGATGGGCGTGGTCGGCGGGAGATTCGTCCGCGGCGTGCAGCGGGAACGACAGGACGTCGGTCGTCTGCTGCTCCCCTCGCCACTCCTCGTTGAGTTCTCGAACGACGTCGTCTCCGGCGAGGACCACGGAGACGTGGGGGGCTTCAAGATCCAAGGTGCGGTAGTGTTTCTGCGCTCTCGTCTGGATCGTCTCCTTCAGATCCGTCCTCCTCGGATGACTCTCCGCGCTGCCCTTCGTCTGAACCGGTGTCGGCATCGCTCTCCTCGTCGGTCGTGTCGATCGATTCCTCGCTCGCGATGTCGCCTTCGGCCTCCCCACCGCTCTGCTCGTTCTGCGCTTCGTCCGCGCTCGCGTCGACGTCGGCACTCCCTTCGGGCGTGGGACGTCGACGGTCGGAGCTCTCGAGCTGCTCCTCGTCCTCGTCGGGGGGCTCGGTCCCCTCCGTCTGGTGCATCCGTTCGTCCTGTTCGCGCGACTGTTCCGGGTACTGCGGGCGATGGTGGAAGATTCCCGTCAAGATCCGCGTCATCGCCGAAGCGATCTGATTCAGGTCACGCAGGGTCAGGTCGCACTCGTCGAGCTGACCGTCGGTGAACGCACGGTTGATGATCTTCTGGACCAGCCCCTTGAGCCGGGCGGGGGTCGGATTTCGCATCGCTCGACTGGCTGCCTCCACCCCGTCGGCGAGCATGCAGATCGCCGTCTCGCGGGTCTGAGGCTTGGGGCCCGGATACCGGTAGTCCGACTCCTCGACCTCCGGCACGTCGGGGTCCTCCATCTCCTTGGCCTGATGGTAGAAGTAGGCGATCAGACTCGTGCCGTGATGCTGGGCGATGAAGTCCTCGATCTCGCGGGGCAGCCCGTGAGCCCGCGCCAGCTCGATGCCGTCCTTGACGTGATTCTTGATGATCAGCGCGCTCATGTTGGGCTTCAGCTCGTCGTGCGGATTCTCGTCGGGTTTCTGGTTTTCTGCGAAATACCGGGGGTTCTGGCCCTTGCCGATGTCGTGGTAGTAGGCACCGACCCGCGCGAGGAGCGAATTGCAATCGATCGCCTCGGCCGCGGCCTCGCACAGCGAACCGACCATGATGCTGTGGTGATACGTTCCGGGTGCGCGGACAATCAGATCCCGCAGCAGCGGACTGTCGAGGTTGGCCAGCTCGAGCAGCTTGATGTCGGTCGTGTAGTTGAACCAGTCCTCGAAGATCGGGTGGATCGCCAGCACGAAGAGCCCGCTGAGAAGTCCGCCCGCCAGCCCGATCCCGGCCGAGGCGAGGGCGGCCCCGGTCGACTGGAAAAACTCCCCGCGCAGCAGCCAGAAGGCCATGATCGAGGCGGCGTTGACCAGCCCGACGGCAAAACCGGACCACATCAGTGCCATCCGGTGCTGGACCTGCTGGAGGGTCGCGATGCCCACCAGCGACCCGAGCACGACGTAGGCGGCGTAGAAGAGCGACTGGTCGGTGACGACCCCGGTCAACAGACCGAGGGCGACGGTGAACACCGCGGCGTATTCGTTGTTCAGCAGCAGGCGCACGAGCATCCCGCCCGCCGCGATCGGCAGCAGGTAGTACCAGCGCGATCCCTCTCCGGGCTCGGCGGGTTCGACGACGGCCTCGATCAGGGAGACGCCGCCCTGGGCGAGTGCAATGAAGAGCAGCAGCGCAAACCCGGTCGCGAAGACATCCTTCGGCTCGGGGTCGAACTCGCGGATGTTGCGCCGTCCGAACGCGAAGAAGATCACGACGATCAGCACGGTCAGTCCGACCGCCCCCGACGCGACCTGGAGCCGCCCCAGCCCCTCGGAGTCGCGATACATCTCCTGCAGCAGCCGGTAGTCGCGCTCGGTGACGGTCGCTCCTCGCTGGACGAGGACCTCTCCCTCCTCGACGCGGTGGCGCTCGGCCGTACTCGCCACCGAGGCGCGGGCGGACTCGCGCTTGTCGAGCGTCCGTGACTCGTTGAAGTGGGTATTCGGGCGCACCAGCGTATTCGCGGCCCCGATGACCGCCTGTCGAAGGTTCTCGGAGCGGATTGCACTGAGCAGTCGCGGAGCCGCCTCGCGCACCATCCCGGGGACGTCGCGCAGAGGGACGAGATGTTCGCGCAGGTCCTCGACGCGGTATCCGACGAGGATGCGGTCCCCGCGCATCCGTCGCAGGTAGATGCCGCGCTCGAGGTCCTGCTGAGCCGGAAACTCGTTCCCGACCACGGGCTCGCTCATCACCTGATCGAGGATCTCCCCGAGAGCGTTTTCCGCGGCCGGGGGAAATCCGTGCCGGGCGAACTGGTCGAAGTGGGCGTCGAGGATCTCGGTTTCGAAGTACGTGTCGAAATGTTTCTCGCGCAGCGTCCGCGCGAACGCCAGTCGACGGTGGGGGGGGAGGGCCTCGATCAACTTTCGCTGTCGGACGGCGGCGGGAGCGTCCCCGACGATGTCGTCGACCGACGTATCGGCTTTGCCGGCGATCGATTGGCGGGCGCGATCGGCGAGCGCGCTCCGCATGTCGGAGAACGCCCGGCTGACCCGGTCTCGGAAGGTCGCCCCCATCCCTTCGTTCCAGTCGTAGACGGGCGCGACCCGCTTGGCGGCGCGGTTGCGCTGGCGCTCGGTCGCTTGGAGATTCGTCTCGGTGTAGGTGAATGCGTGGGTGGCCCGGAGCGTGCGGCTGGCGGGCTGACCGATGATCGAGGGGTCGGGGAGCCCTCGGCCC
>JBDGRG010000110.1:0-4076 GCA_042218355.1 Bradymonadaceae bacterium | reverse complement strand
GGGAGCCGTCGCCCTCCGAGAGGCGCCCGACCGCCCGTTCGAACGCCTCGACGTCCAGACTCGCCAGTGCCACCCGCCCTCGGCCTGCGAGGAACGGAGCAAAAGCCGGGAATTCGCGGTGTCCGCGAGCGTAGATGTCGGAGGCCCGCTCGTAACGTCCCCGGGCCTCCGCGACACGAGCGCGGGTCCAGAGAGCCGGGATGGACTCGGCTCGGAGGCGACGAAACCGAATGCTCTCGCGCAGCGCCCGTTCGACGTCCCCCGATGCGAGCGCGGCGTTCGCGATCGCCGCCCGACTCCAAACGTCGTCGGCACTCGGTCGGCGATCGAGTGAACTGCCACCGTGGAGCGCACCGAACGACGCGGCGAACGCCGAGCGGCCGTCGTACGGCCCCCCGGCGCCGCTCCCGAGTGTCTCGAGGCGTTCGACCACCCTCCCGCTCCGCCCGATCTGCAGGCGCGCGACCGCGGCGTCGGCTCGCGAGGCGAGGTACATCGGCCACAGCCACCACCAGATCACCGCCCCCGTGACGAGCACCGCCGCGACGGCCCAGGCGTACGGCGCCGCGCCGCGATTCGGTCGCGACCGCTCCTGCGATCCGGCGCCCTCCGACTCGATCGCCGGCTCGGATTCGACAGTCTCCGGCTCTCGATCGCCAGTACCATCCAGGTCGGCCGATTCCGGTCCGCCCCCGGTCGGCGATCCCCTCCCGGCATCATCCTCCGGCCGGTCCGTGGCCCCCTGATTCGAACCGACGCGGTCGGAACCGCCGCCGAGCTCGTCCGGGACAGGAGTCGACACGGGCGACGGTTCGCTCCCGGGCGATTCGCCGGCCGGTCCGACGGCCGCCCCCTCCGACGCGCCGGACTGGTCGCGTGGCTCGCCGGGCCGGTTCGTCGACCCTCCCGCAGGCCCCTGATCCCGCTGCTCCGGCGACTCGACCGGAGCGAGTTCGACCCCCATCGTCTCCAGAGCCTCGTCGACGTGGCGAGCGAGTTGAACCCGATGCTGGTCGCGGAGCTCGCGTCGGATTCGGCGCAGATGGGCGTCCCCGTTCCGCGCGGCCACCAGCGCCTCGACGAGCGATTCCTCGAGCCCCGGCGTCTCCGCGTGCTCGAGATACAGCTCGGTCATGCGGACGGCCGCATCGTCGACGTCCGGATGGCGTTTCAGCCCCTCGGCAAATGTGAGAACCGCTCGGCCGTACTCGCCCTGCTCGGCCGCGCTCTCGGCGCGCTCCACGAAGGGATGGGAACTCACCGGGAAATCTTGACTTCCTTCGGGAAGAAGAAACTGACGCCGAGCGTCATCATGAAGTTGTTGCTGAAGCTGGTCGCGTCCTTCCCCGTCGAGACCTCGGCCCGTCGGTACAGGTGGTCACGCAGCTGGAGCTTCACGGCGTAGCGCTCGGCGAAGAACGTGCGGAACCCCAGCCCGATCGTGCCCGCCGGTCGGATCCCGCCCAGCGATCCGCCGCCCGCGTCGGAACTTCGCTTCTGGCCGCACGGAGTCCCGGGCTCGTTCGCCTTGCAGGCCCCGCGACCGACGAGCGTAAAGCCACCCATCAGGTGGAAGTCGTACTGCAGGATCGCCGAGTTCATGACGGTGACTTTGCCGAAGATCGGCACGTAGGCGAATTCGAGCCCGGCCAGCCAGTTCGTGAACGCGAACCCCATGTCCTCCAGCTTGTCCGGGGCGCGTTCCTCGAGTTTCTTTTTGGTATTCTTCGCCAGGTCGGTCTCGGCGTGAAACAGTCCGTATCCCGCCGTCAGCGTCAGGCCGATCTCGTTGGTCAACCAGTAGGTCCCCGTCGCCCCGACGACCCCGTCGCGCAGATAGGCGTCGCCCATCGTGATGCCGAACATCGGGGCGACCTCGAACCGGGTGGAGCGATACAGCAGTTTGCGACGGACGCTCTGTTCACCGGCCAGCGGACTCTCCTGGTCGGCCGCACTCGCAGCGGTGGGAATGGCGAGCGAGACCGCAACCACGATCCCCGCCAGCATCGACAGCCATCTGCGTCGATCCATCAGTTGATTCCTCGCGCTGGCGCTCCCGATGGGTCGTCCCAACGACCGAGCCCCGGCGACCGGCCGTCCGTCGGCGCGGTCACTTCTCCGGGGACTCACCGGGGTACTCGAAGCTCGTCGGGAAAAAGAAGCTCGCGCCCGCCCCGACGGTCACGAGGTTCGCGACCGTGTCTCGCGACTGTGCCGTGCCGAGCGTGACGGGAAAGAGGATGTCGCGCACCTCGAAGTTGACCGCGAACCAGTCGTTGACGAAGAACTTGAAATTGACGCTGCCGGTCGCCGCCCAGCTGAGGCTCGGGTCGGCGACCAACGTCTCCGCATTCATCACGCCCGCTCCGAGCGTGCCGCTGATTTCGTAGTAGAGGATGGCCCAGTTGAACGCCGTGAACTTCCCGTAGATCGGCGTGTATCCGCCCTCGGCCGAGGCGTGCCATCGCGGAACGGCGGCGTCGGGAGCCGTGCGTGTCTGCCGAAACGATTCGTCGAAGACCTTCGTCTTTCCCCCCAGCGCCCCGCCGAATTCGTACCAGTCGAACCGGGCGCCTGCGAAGATCCGCTCGTCGATGTAGTAATGCGCCTGCAGACCGACGTCGGGCGTGCGGTAGACCGTGTCGTTGATACTGACGCCGATCCGAGGGACCAGTTCGACGCGGCCCTCCTCCAGCAGTGGTTTGCGCTGGACGACGTGGATGGTGTCCTCGAACTCCTCGCGCTCGACCTGAGCGTCGGCCCCCGCCGGGAAGGCGAGCAGCGCGCACAGACCCACGGCGAGAGGGGCGAGAAGTTGTCGGCGGGGGGCGTCCATCATCGATACGGTAGCAGCGAGCGAACCGGGGCGCACGATCGCACCGCCGTCGAGCCGTCGGTCGAGACCGCCGGTCCTCGACAATCGAGCATGCTCGTCCCCGTATAGCACAGCGGCTCGAGGAACGACAAGTTCGCGGCCCTCTACAGGAACAGGGCCTCGACGAACTCCTCGGCGTCGAACTCCCGAAGATCCGCGACTCGCTCGCCGATCCCGATGTAGCGGACCGGGGCCTCGAACCGCTTGCAGACCCCGAGGATGACCCCGCCCCGAGCGGTGCCGTCGAACTTGGTCAAGGTCAACCCGCTGATGTCGAGGTGCTCGTGGAACTTCTTCGCCTGCTGGATGGCGTTCTGACCGGTGTTGGCATCGAGGACGAGGTTCACCTCGTGCGGCGCGCCCTCCTTGGCGTTCCCCGCCACGCGCTCCATTTTGGCCAGTTCGTCCATCAGATTCTCGTCGGTGTGCAGCCGGCCGGAGGTGTCGCAGATGACGACGTCGCGGTCCTCCTCCTCGGCGCGCTCGATGCCCTCGTAGATGACCGACGACGGATCGGCGCCCTCCTCGCCCCGGTGCATCGGAAAGCCGGTCCGCTCGGCCCAGATCTCGAGCTGCTCGACCGCCGCCGCGCGAAAGGTGTCACCCGCGACGAGCATCACCGAGTGACCCTGCTTTTTGAACTTGCTGGCCATCTTGCCGATGGTCGTCGTCTTGCCGACGCCGTTCACGCCCACCACCAGAATCACGAAGGGATCCTCCCCGGAGGGATCCAGCGGCTCCTCGTGCTGCTGGAGTAGCTCCCGGCAGTAGTGCCGGATGAACCCCCAGATCTTCTGGGGATCCTCCAGATCCTCGGCACTGAGTTTCTCCTCGACCGCGTCGATGATGTCCTGCGCGACCCGCGGGCCGACGTCCGCGGAGAAGAGAAACTCCTCGATCTCCTCGACGCGGTCCTCGTCGAGGCTCTCGTCCTCGAAGAAGCCTCCCAGCTTGTCGAAGAACCCCTCGCGCGTCTGCTCGAGCCCCTCCTCGAGGCTCTTGCCGGGCTCGTCCGTCTCGACGGCGTCGTCGGGCTCGTCGTCGGTCTCCGCAGTGTCGGCGTCCTCCGGCTCCGCCCCTTCGACGCTCTCCTCCCCCGGTCGATCGGCTTCGGGCTCGACCTCCGTGCTCCCCTCCGATCGGGATTCCCCCTCGGGCTGTTCCGTCTCGTCGTCCGTCTCTTCGCCCGCCTCTTCGTCTG
>JBDGRG010000011.1:4982-5330 GCA_042218355.1 Bradymonadaceae bacterium | reverse complement strand
TGAGGCGGAGGGCGCATCCTCACCGGGCGATTCCCGCGATCCACTCGAGAAACCGTCGCACCGCACGGCCCCGTACTGCCGGAGCGGGTCGGTCGTCGGACGCATCGATCCGGAGAGTGACGACTCCCTCCCCCGACTCGGCGAGTTGGTCGCCATCACAGACGACGAACCGCGTCTCCGGGGCAAACGCCTCGACTAGCTCTCCGATGCGAGCGCTGGATGGATAACCGGAGGCGCCGAGCGCGAGGATCGCGCAGTCGTAATCGCCTCGCCCTACGACTTCGCGCAGATCGGCGGCAATGCCCAGGTCGTCCGCTCGGCGCCGGATCTGTCGGTCCGACATCCGCT
>JBDGRG010000011.1:3440-4972 GCA_042218355.1 Bradymonadaceae bacterium | reverse complement strand
CGGCACTGACGAAGTACCGGTCGAGCTCCCGGTCCGAGGACCGAGCGGCCTCCACTCCCCGGCCGATCTCACGTTGCTGGCGTCCGACGTACAGCTCGGCCGCCGGTGTCTCGAACGGCGGATCGAAGCCGAGTTCGCCGCGCCGGTGGGCGTCGATCTCCTCCCGATCGAGCACCGGCGCGTCGTCGGGATGGGCTTTCTTCGCCGAGCACTGATCGACGACGAGGAGATGCTCGAGATCGGCCGGGGCGCCGAACTCGTCGATGGTTTCGTCGATACTCGTCACGGGGGCGAAAAGCAGTCTGAACGAACAGGCACGGCTCACCTTCCCTCTTCGTTCGCGAGTGTTCCGTCGACGAGGCGGTAGCTCTCGTCGGTCAGCCGCCCCGCCCCGTCTGTCGAGTGAGCGGCGAAGACGAGCCCACAGTCGTACTCGCTGCACCACTCGTCCAGGAACGCCACCACGCGGTCGGTCAACTCGCGGTCGAGCGCCGAGAACGGCTCGTCGAGCACCAGGAGTCGCGGAGACGACAGCAACGCACGGCCGATCGCCACCCGCTGACGCTCGCCCCCGGAGAGTTCGGTCGCGTCGACGAGGAGGCGATCGCTCAGATCGAGCGCATTTACGACGCGCTCGACCTGGTCGTCCGGCGGATCGGCGTATCGGAGGTTCCCGTCCGTACTGAGATGCGGGAACACGAGCCAGTCTTGCGGGACCCACCCGACGCCGCGCTCGTGCGCCGGGACGGTCACATCTCGGCCTGCCAGCCAGATCTCCCCCCGATACGCCAGATCGCCGCGCGCCTTGTCCTCCACTCCAGCGATGACGCGCCCCAGCGTCGTCTTCCCCGACCCCGAGGGCCCGACGATCCCGATGCGGGAACTCGTCACGTCGAATGCGACATCGAGCCGATAGTCGCCCCGCTCGACGACGATGTCGACGGATAGCATCGTGTTGTCACCTTCGGCTGTCACCGTGCGTCACCCTTCGAACAGACTGTTGCGGCCTCTACGTCTGACAAACCGGATCGACACCTCCACCGTCTTCCACGGGGTTGAAACCGCCGCCTGCACCTCGGTCTGGGACAGCCGGCGACGCTAAAGCGACGCCGGCCGGAATGGCGGTCGGCGCGGGCGGTTCGACCAGCGATCCCAGCGGAGAGCTTTCAAACCTCTCACATCACCAGAACTCGGAAGCTCTGTCTACGTCGCAAGCCCCCCGCGACTCCCCGATACCTCTCACACCACCCGCAACTCGAATGCTCCACCAACACCGCAGACCTCACCCTCCCATCTCGCCACTTGCGTCTCGCTTCTCGCGACTACCTGGCACCAGACCCCGAAAGCTCCAACCGCGTCGCAAGCCCCCACTACCCCATCCCCTTCTGCCGCCGCTGGAACCACTCGAATCCGAGGACCGCGACGAACGCCAGCGTCAGACTCACACCGACCAGCCGCCAGATCGCGTCGAGCCCCCCGGATGACTGAAGCAGCGTGTAGACCGCCAGCGGGATCGTCCGGGTCTCCCCGCC
>JBDGRG010000011.1:3203-3430 GCA_042218355.1 Bradymonadaceae bacterium | reverse complement strand
TTTCCGGCGAGCACAGTCGTCGCACCGAACTCCCCGACGGCTCGCGCGAACGCCAGCAGCCCGCCAGCCGCCAGACCCGGAGCCGCCAGCGGCAGCGTCACCCGCCAGAAGGCGCGGTGCGGCGGGTCCCCGAGCGTCGCAGCGACATCTTCGTACCGTCGGTCGACGAGTTCGAACGCGCTGCGGGCAGTCAGCAAGAACAGCGGAAACGCCACGACGAACGCTGC
>JBDGRG010000011.1:0-3157 GCA_042218355.1 Bradymonadaceae bacterium | reverse complement strand
AACGGCACCTCGATCCCCACAGCGGCCAGCAGCCCCCCCAGTAGACCGTCCGCCCCGAACAGACGGAGCAGCATGAAACCCGTCACGACCGGCGGAAGTGCAAGCGGGGAGAGCAGGACCGTCGCGACGAGCGACCGGCCGGGAAACCGCCTTCGGGCCAACAGCCAGCCGAGCAGAATCGCGGGGATCAGCCCGCCGACGACCGTCACCAGGCCCGCAAACAGAGACAACCGGATGGCCGACCACTCGTCGACAGCCTCCCCGGCCGGCGGCGTCGCTGTCGACTCGACGTCCGCCCGGGGGGACGACCCCTCCGGGGACGCGACCCGCGCGAAGCCCGCGTCTCGAAGCACCGACCGACCGGGCGAGCCCGCCAGCTGGTCGAGAAATGTCCCCGCCAGCCGGGTTCGGTCCGAGCCGCGAAGGACACCGCCTTCGTATGCGATGCGCGGCTGGACCTCCCTGGGAAATGCGAACGAAATTGCAACGTCCTCGTGCCCGACTGCATCCGAACGATAGACCACGCCCGCCTCGGCCTCGCCCAGCGCCACCCACTGGAGGGCTCGCTTGACGTTGTCCGCCGATACGACCCGCTCCTCGAGGCGGGACCAGACATCCCCGCGCTGCAGCGCCTCACGGGCGTACGCTCCGGCCGGCACGCTCGAGCCGGCCAGCGCCAGACGATCGGGCTGCCACCTGTCGAGTTCGTCCAGCTCGGCGACTTCGCGCCGACGCCCGGCGGGATGGATCCAGACGAGGCGGTTCCGCGCGAAGACGGTTCGAGTCGCGGGATTGATCCGACTGCGTTCCTCGAGATGGCGAATCCATTTCGGGTCGGCGGAGAGAAACACGTCGGGCTCCGCCCCCTGCTTTATCTGGCGAGCCAGTCTCGAACTCCCGCCGAAACTAACCTGGACCTCGACGCCGTGCTCGGTCTCGAACTGCCGCGCGAACTGTCGGACGGGTTCGGTCAGGCTCGATGCCGCCAGTACGAGGAGGCGTCGCTGTTCACTGGACGTGTCCGCCCGGGGGGTGGACGGAAGCAACAGCGACGCCACGGTCGCGAGGAGGATCGCCCCCCATGACCACCGCGAACAGTCCGCGGAACGGATCGATCTGGCGACGGACTCCATCTACCGGGCCGGGATGCGAGGATCGGCTGAAAGCTGACGTCGTCGAGCCCGCCGCACGACCGGTCGGACCACCTGCCGACCGACAGTCGAACTCACGGCGACTCCGAGACTTCGGCGCTGATCTCCTGTTGGACCAACTCGGCCATCTTCATCAAGCCATCGCCGTAGTAGCCGATCAAATCGTCAAACGTCACAATCCCCACGATGTCGTCCTCCGAATCGATGATCGGGATGCGCCGAATGCCGTTGTCGCGCATGTTCTGGACCAGCTTCTCCACCGGATCGTCCGCCTTCCCGAGAATCAGGTTCTCGGTCATGGCCGCCCGGACTTTCTTCGTCCCGACATGCTCCGGGCCGTACTCGTCGACTGCAATCGTCACGTCTCGGTCCGTGATGATTCCGATCGGCGGGCCCTCCGGGTCGTTCTCGTCGAGCACGACCAGATCTCCGACGTGATTCTCTCGAAGACGGTGGGCCGCCTCGGCGAGCGTCTCGTCGGACGTGATCGTCGCCACGCTGGTGTTCGCAAGTTCGCTCGCTTTCAACGTTGCCTCCATCGTTCGGTTCAGAGGTCGAGACGATGCGACTCTGCTGGTACTCGAGGAGCCGGCCGACCGCGGCGTTCGGGACCGCGTCGGCCTCTGGGCACACTCTCCCCCACCACGGCGGCGCACGTTCCGACGGCGTTCGACCGGCGCAGTCGGCACCGGTCGAGAGTCGACGAACTGTCTTCGCACGGATCCAGCCGCCGGTTTCGACCGAGAGCCGGTTCGTTCTCGAGCGAATTCGGCTCTCGGCCGCGCGGCAACGTCAAAACCGAAACACGTCGCGAACGACGTCAACCCGACGACCGACCGCGGGTCCACACCCCCGAATCGGCGCTCGCACTGCCCGCTGAACTTCCATCCCACCCTTTTCACGCTTTTCGACTTTTGCGATGACGATCCTCCCAGACCCTCGTGCCGCGGTGATGCCGCCGCGCTCCAACCTCCTCGGAAGTTCGAATCGATCATGAAGCGTTCCGTCGTCCGGCTCGTCGTGTTTCTGGCCGCCGCGGGAGTCGTCGGACTCCTGGTGGTCGACAAACTGCGCTCGAAGGAGAGCTCGGCGAAGAAAAAGAAGAAGGGTTCGAGTGCGACGCTCGTGACCACCTACGAGGTCCAGCCGCGCGAATTGACCGACACGCTGAAGGCGACTGGAACGCTGCGGCCGACCGAGTCCATCGCCGTCAAGAACGAGACCGCCGGCAAGGTCGTCCACATCGGTTTCGAGGAGGGCGAGCGCGTCGAGCAGGGGCAGGTCCTGCTGCGGATGCGAAGCTCGGAGTTGCGCGCCCGAAAGAAGGTCCAGCAGAAGCGGATCGATCTCCTCGAGACCGAGGTCGACCGCCAGCGGAAGGTCCTCCAGAAGGGGGGCATCAGCCAGCAGCAGTTCGACGCGACGAAGAACGAACTCGAGGTCGCCCGCGCCGAGCTCGACCGCATCCGCGCGGCGCTGCAGAAGACGACCCTCCGCGCACCCTTCGCCGGCCGGATCGGACTGCGCCAGATCAGCCCCGGCGCCATTCTGACGACCGGCACGAAGGTCGCCGAGCTGGTCGACGACCAGCCGGTCGAGGTCGAATTCTCCGTCCCCGAGCGCCACGCCTCCCGGATCTCCAAGGGCACGGAGGTCCGCTTCCGTGTGCACGGCTCCGAGGAGATCCACGAGGCGACGGTCCACGCCGTCGATGCGAGCTTCGACGCCGAGACGAGAACCCTCCGGGTCCGCGCTCGCGCCACGAATCCCGAGGGCGAACTCCGGCCCGGCGCCTACGCCGACGTCCGCACAGCCCTCCGAACCCTCGAGGACGCACTGATGGTCCCCTCGGCCGCGCTCGTGCGGTCGGCCGACGAGACCTACGTCTGGCTGAACACCGACGGCACGGCCGAAAAACAGCCCGTCGAGGTCGGCATGCGGACCGAGGGCATGGTCCAGATCACCGACGGACTCTCCGCCGGCGATGTCGTCGTCACCACCGGCCG
>JBDGRG010000109.1:10528-12144 GCA_042218355.1 Bradymonadaceae bacterium | reverse complement strand
TTCAACCGCGAACGGCCGGACGCCGAGACAACCCCCTCCATGTTAGTGATCGCCGTTCCGGCGCCGAACGTTGCGTCGAATTCGAGTGTCGTGGCGGAACTCGGAGAGAAACGCGTGGCACTGGTGTGAACATCTGAGTCCGGTGGCTCGCCCGAGCGGAGACTGAGGATCGGAGTTCGGAAGTCGGAGATCGGAGATTTGTGGGGCCGGCCAATGGGCGCCACGCGACCCGGTATTCCACGAGCGACGTCCCCCTCCCCTGATGGGTCTCATTGAGTAACTGGGGAATTGAGTGACTGAGTCAGAGAACATTAAAAACCGCCCAATCGTTCAATGGTCTGGGTGGCGGGCTGGCGGCGATGCTCGTGCGGTCGTAGCTCAATTGCGATCGCTCAATGGCTCAATTGCTTCCGAGCCAACCGACGCCCCGTTGTCCTGATCGACGGTTCGGCGCCGCTTTCTGCATCGAGAGATACCTGAAGATGGAGACAGGCGCCGACGGAGACCGGCTCGGCTCGCGGAGCAATTTCGATCCACAGGGTCGGGCCCGACAAAAAGATGACGGCCCGGTCGCTCGCCCGTATAATCCCCGCCGCTCCGTCGACATGGGCAGATTTCATCGCGCCCCGCGTTCGTCAGCGAGCTCCGACAACAGGTCGGCCGGCATGACTATTACCCCCGTCAAGATCGCCGGGATCGTCACGTACCTGCTCGTCCTGGTCGGGCTCGGCATCGCCGCGTCGGCCCGGATGGACGACATCGAGGACTACTTCGCGGCCGGCAAGGATCTCAGTTTCATTCCGGTCGCGTTCTCGGCGAGAGCCTCGGGCGAGTCGGCCTGGTTGCTCTTGGGCCTGACGGGCATGGGCGCCGCGATGGGCGTAAAGGCCTTCTGGGTCGTCCTCGGAGAGGTCCTCGGCGTGGGCGGCGCCTGGATCCTCATGAGCCGCCGGTTCAAACGACTGACCGACCGGTACGAGTCGATCACCGTCCCGGACTACCTCGAATCGCGCTTCCGCGACGACGCGCAGCTCATTCGCCGCGTGGCCGCGTTCGCACTGACGATCTTCGTGACCATCTACGTCAGCGCCCAGATCGATGCGACGGGAAAGGCCTTCGAGACCTTCCTCGGCATGAATTACTACCTCGGCGCGGTCGTCGGATTCGCCGTGGTCATGCTCTACATCACCTTCGGCGGATTCCTGGCCGTCGCCTGGTCCGACGTCTTTCAGGGAACACTGATGTTTCTCGGGCTGGTCGTCCTGCCGATCGTCGGCATCTGGCACGCCGGGGGTCTCGGGCCAGTCCTCGATGGCCTACACCGGATCGACCCCGCCCTGTTGACCCTCCACGGCGGATCCGGATGGACCGCGATCGCCGTCGCGGAGATCCTGAGTCTCGGACTGATCGGCCTCGGCTTTCTCGGCTCGCCCCAGGTATTCGTCCGATTCATCTCACTGCGCGACGAACGCGAAATCACGATCGGCACGTACGTCGCGCTCGGCTGGACGCTGTTCGCCGACGCCGGTGCGGTCCTGACCGGGATGGTCGGCCGGCACTTGCTGACCGACCCGGGCCAGCAGCTGACGAAAGTGCTGGGAGAGAGCGGCGAAGAC
>JBDGRG010000109.1:3231-10518 GCA_042218355.1 Bradymonadaceae bacterium | reverse complement strand
TGCTGGTGGGCGACCTGATGCCCGGCTTCATCGTCGGGATCTACATCGCCGTCGTGTTGGCGGCGATCATGTCGACGATCGACTCGCTGCTGGTCGTCGCGGGCAGCGCGGCGGTCCGCGACTGGTATCAGAAGATCCGCCATCCCGATCTCCCCAACGACGAACTGGTTTCAATGAGCCGGGCGGTCACCGCGGGCCTGGCGCTGTGTGCGCTGGGGATCTCGATGACCGTCGCCGTTCTGTCGCCGAACCGGACCGTCTTCTGGTTCGTGATCTTCGGCTGGTCGGGAATTGCCTCGACCTTCTGCCCGGCGGTCATCCTGTCGCTGTTCTGGACGAAGATGACCGCCCGCGGCACTGTCGCGGCCATGGTCGCCGGGTTCCTCGCGGTGCCCTTCTTCAAATTCGGCGCTCCGACCGTCGGTCCGTTCTTCGACGCACTCGGCGAACTGCCGACCGCCTTTTCGACGTCGTTTCTGTTCGGGATCGGCGTCAGTTTCCTCGACTCGCCCGGCCAACGAGACCTCGAGGGAGTCGAGGAAGACCTCGCCGCAGCCGGGGCCGACGAACGGCCGGACGCGAGCGGGTAGAATCGCGAACCACCTTTTTACACCCGACCACGCCGAAGGTACGGTCTCGGTGTCAGGTTCCCCCGACGGTCCCCCTCATGTCGTCGACGAACGAAATCATCCGGGCTCTCGAGCCGACGCTCGCCGAGGAGCCGACGGTTGCGATGGCCTACATGTTCGGGTCCGCGACGCGAGACCATCCCGCCGAGGCCAGAGATATCGACGTCGCCGTCTGGTTCGACCCGAGTGCGAGCTTCGAACAGCGCGAAGCGCTCCGGCACACGCTGAGTGAGAGACTCGACGGCCGCCCGGTCGATCTCGTCGCACTCGAAGAGGCCCCGCCCGCACTCGCATACCGGGTCGTGGACGAGGGGCGGCTCATCTTCGCTCGGGACGACGCGACCCGCGTGGAACTCGTGGCGCGGATCTACGGGCGATACGGGGACTACGTTCCCGTCCTGAAGCGACAGCGCGAGCAGGTCATCGAAGGAGGTTTTCGTGAACGAGCCGTTCAGCGGTATCGAGAGGCGCTTGGAGAAACTCAACGAATGCTCGAACAAATTGGAGCCCCTGACCGAGAAACCGAGGACTGACTTCCGCAACGACCCGTATCTTCGGGATATCGTCGAACGAAACCTCGAGGTCGCCGCCCAGGCTGTCATCGATATCTGTCATCGGGCCCTGGCCGTCGAGGGCGCGTCGTCTCCCGAGGACTACCGTGACGCGATCCTCCGGGCGGGTGAGATCGGGTTGATCGATACCGAGTTCGCCGAAGAGTTGGCCCCCTTGGCGGGATTCCGGAACATCCTCGCCCATCAGTACGCCGCGATCGACTGGGATCTCGTCTACCAGCACCTCCAGAAACTCGACGTCTTCGACCGGTTCGCAAGTGCGGTGCGCGAGTGGCTCGAGGCTCGAACCAGTGAGTCGTCTTGAGCGTCGCCGCCGAGCCCACGAGCCGGTTCACCCGACCCGTTCCTCGATCCGGTCCTTCATGAGGAACCAGTAGGCCACGAACGCGGTCCCGAAACCGGTGAACCACGCCCCCTGGAATAGAAATCCGATCGAGGCGTGCAATTTTCCGGCGAGTACCACCGCCATGCCGAGGGCGAGCGCACCGATGGCTCGCCAGTTGAAGCCCCCGTCGTAGCGGAACTTCCCATCGCTTCGGTACAACTCGGCCACCTCCAAGTCCGTACCGCGCAGCAGCCAGTAGTCCGCGACCAGAATGCCGCCGATGGGCCCGAGTACGCCCGAATACGAGACCAGGAATCCGGTCAGGACGTCCATGACCTTCCAAGGCAGGATGACGATGCCGAGTACCCCCGTGATGACCCCGCCCATCCGGAAGGAAATTCGCTTGGGAAAGGCGTTGGAGTAGGAATTGGCCGGTGCGACGACGTTCGCTGCGATGTTCGTCGACAGCGTCGCGATGACGATGATGAAACTCAAAAAGAAGATCAGCAGTGCATAGCCCGACCCGGCGGGAATCTTGTCGACCAGATCGGCCGGATTGACGATGGTCTCGTCGAACAGGATCAGGCTCGCCGAAGCGATCATGATGGCGACGAACGAGAAGAAGACCATCGTGGTCGGAAGCCCGAAGGCTTGCCCCTCCATCTGGTCGCGCTGGGTCCGACAGAACCGCGTGAAGTCCGGGATGTTCAGCGACAGCGTCGCCCAGAAGCCGACCACGGCCGTCAGTCCGGGGAGGAAGATCGAGCCGAGCCACGCCAGGCCGGAGACGTCGGTCTTCGCGGCGGCGACCTCGACCGATTTGCCCAGAAGTATGCCGACACCACCGACCTGCCAGGCCGCCCACCCCAGTGTTCCGAGGCCCGCCAACAGTAGCAGGGGGGCTGCGAGGTTCTCGAGCCATTTGATCGATTCGTGCCCCTCCCAGACGAAGAACATGTTCATGAACCAGAAGAGCATGAAGCAGATCCAGCTGGCCGGATCGAGCCAGAGGAACTGCAACACGCCCTCCTTCATCCAGAAACCCGGCAGACCGGCGAAGACACCGAGGTTCGCGCCAATCGTCGCGAATCCGGGCCAGACTGCCTTGATCATCTGAAGGATCGCCTCCCCACCCACGAAACACTGGATACCGAACCACCCCGACGCTACCAGCGCCCGAGCGATACTCGGGACGTGCGCCCCGAAGACCCCGAACGACGCACGCGCAAAGACTGGAAACGGAATCCCGTATTTGGTGCCGGCATGCCCGTTCAACACGAGCGGCACCAGCACGATCAGATTGCCCAGCAGGACCGTCAGGGTCGCCTGCCACCAGTTCATCCCCATCTTGATCAGCGACCCGGCGAGCAAGAACGTCGGGATGCAGACGCTCATCCCGACCCAGAGCGCGGCCAAGTTCCACTTGTCCCAGGTCCGATCCTCGGCGGCCGTCGGTTCGAGATCCGGATTGTGGAGGACGGGATCCTCGGGGATGTCATCCGACTGGACGAGGCCCTGCTCGTCGGTGGCGACGTCGACCATCGGTGACGGTTGGGTCGTAGGGAATCGGAAGCTGCGGGCTGCTTGGTTGCTGGGCCGCCGAGCGGCAAATGCTGAGAGGCTGAGATGCTCAGATGCCAAGATGCTCAGATGCTGAGCTTACACCCGCACGTCCGCGCGATCGTCGTACGCCTTCCCGCGGCTCTGTGCGGCTGTCGAGCCGCTGAAGCCGTTGAGCCGTTACGCGGTTGAGCTGTTGATCCGACAACCGCAAAACCAGAAGAGCGTTCGCACCTCAGACCTCACCACCGACGACTGCAGAAACGTTCAATCGCTGGATGTCACGATTTGCGAGCCTGGCCGTCCCCCGCCGTTCGACACCCGTTTTCCTCTGAGCCCTCTGGGCTCTCTGCGGTTCGATTTCCTCTGAGTCCTCTGCGGTTCGGTTCTCCCTGAGTCTTCTGCGTTTCAGTCCTCGTAGTACTGATCAGTGATGTCCAGGCCGCGATCGACGATGTCGAAGGCCTCGCGCAGCTGGCTCTCTTCGATGCACAGCGGCGGGTTGCACATGAAGCTCCCCCAGCGCACGAAGGTGAACAGCCCCTCGTCGCGGAAGAACTCGGCCAGCTCGTCCATCGGCTCCGACGTGCTGTTGTACTCGGCCATCGGGTCGCCCTCGTCGTTCCGGTGCACGTCGACCATGCCGAACAGCCCGATGCATCGACCTTCGCCGAACGAGGGGTGCTTGTCGTCGAGCCGATCCATCTCCTCCCGCATGACCGATTCCAGCTCCGCGGCTCGGTCGACCAGTCCCTCCTCCTGGATGACCTCGATGTTCGCGATCGCCGGCGCGATGCTCACGGGGTGGGAGTTGTAGGTCAGCCCGCCCCAGAAGGTGTTGTCCTCGAAATGGTCGGCGATCTCCTCGGAGAGCGCGGCACAGCCCAGCGGCGCGTACGAACTGGTCAACCCTTTGGCCATCGTGACGATGTCGGGCTCGACGTCGGCGTGCTGGAACGAAAACCACTCGCCGGTCCGGCCAAACCCGGCCATCACTTCGTCGCAGATCATCAGAATGTCGTGCTCGTGCAGCAGTTCCTGCAGCCCCTCGAGGTATCCCTCCGGCGGCGGAAGGATCCCGTTGGTGCCGGTCACCGGCTCGATCATCATCGCGGCGATCGTCTCCGGCCCCTCGTACATGATCAACTCTTCGAGGTACTGGAGGTTCTGCTCGGTCTTCTCCTCTTCGGTCTCCCCGAAGGAGTAGTCGTACGGGTCCGGGTGCATCACGCGAATGAACCCGGGCGGCCCCGGTTCGTTGGCCCACCGGCGGGGATCGCCGCTCAGCTGCATGCAGAGGTTTGTCGCACCGTGATAACTCCGGTGTCGCGAGAGTATTTTCTGGTTTCCGGTGTACATCCGCGCCGCACGCACGGCGTTTTCATTCGCCTCGGCCCCGCCCAGCGTGAAGAAGAAGCGGTCGATGTGGTCCGGCGTCACCTCGTCGAGCAGCTCGCCGATTCTCGCGCGCGGCTCGGTCGCCGATCCGGGAAAGGCGTAGATGACACCCTCCAGCGCCTCCTCCATCGCCTCGACGACCTTCGGATGGCTGTGCCCGACGTTGACCGACATCAACTGGCTGTTGAAATCCAGAAATTTCTTCCCGTCCGGTGTCCAGAAGTAGACGCCCTCCGCACGATCGATGGGCAGCGGGTCGACGTCCCCCTGGGCCGACCACGTGTACATCGTGTGCTCGCGGCACTTTTCGATCATCTCGTCTTTGTCCATCACAGCCTCCATCAGGTCGTGAGTCGTGAGTTATGAATTATGAGTTATGAGTTATGAATTATGAATTATGACGCGAAAGCGATCTCGGAAGTATGCCCCGGAATGAACGCGCCGGGGATGGCTCCCCCGCCCAGTCCGCACGAGCGATTCCGGCCCGACGACCGCCCTGATCGGTTCGAAAGACGTCATCATTCATAATTCCTCACTCATAATTCATCACTTCAAAAGTGGGTCTGGTGCGTCGATTTGCCGGGGTGCTCGACGTCTTCCCCCTGTTCTCTGGCCTCCTGAAATTCGTTCCACGACATCGACGGCTTGCCGTTGTCGACCTCGACCATCTCGATGCAATCGGGCACCGGACAGACGTACTGGCACAGATTGCAGCCGATGCACTCCTCCTCGTCGACGTAGGGGACTCGGGAGTCCTCGTCGTGGTGGATGCACTGGTGGGCCGCGTCGTGACAGGCGACCTCGCACAGCTGGCAACCGATGCAGAGATCCGGATCGATCTTGGCGACGATCTCGTGATTCATGTCGAGGTCGCCCCACTCCTCGTAGCTGGGCAGTGCCCGTCCCTGTACCTCCTCGATGCTGTCGAACCCCTTGTCGGCGAGGTATCGCTTGGTCCCGTCGATCATGTCCTTCACGATCCGGAAGCCGTGATGCATCACGGATGTACAGACCTGGACCGACCCGGCCCCCAGGTGGATGAACTCCAGCGCGTCCTCCCAGGTTTCGATCCCACCGATGCCACTGATCGGGATCGAGACGTCCGGGTCCTGGGCGATCTGATTGACCATGTGCAGCGCAATCGGCCGGACCGCGGGACCACAGTATCCGCCGTTCGTCCCCTTGTCGTCGACCTTCGGCTCGATGACCCCTTCGTCCAGATCCACGCCGACGATGCTCTGGATGGTGTTGATGAGACTGACGGCATCGCCTCCCCCGCGCTCGGCCGCTCTGGCGGGCGGGCGGATGTCTGTGACGTTCGGGGTCAATTTGACGATGACCGGCACGTCGCTGAACTCGGCTGCCCAGCTGGTGATCTCCTCGCAGACCTCCGGTTCCTGGCCGACGGCGCTCCCCATCCCCCGCTCGCACATCCCGTGGGGACAGCCGAAGTTCAGCTCCAGCCCATCGGCCCCGGCGTCGATGCTCCGCTCGATGATGTCTCGCCAGTCCTCGCGTGAATCGACCATCAGACTGACGATGACCGCGTGCTCGGGATAGTGTTCCTTGACTTCCTCGATCTCACGGAAGTTGTCCTCGAGCGGTCGGTCGGTGATCAGCTCGATGTTGTTGAACCCGACCATGTTTTCCCCGCCATAATCGACGGCGCCGAACCGACTGGACACATTCGTGAGCGGCTCGCCCAGTGTCTTCCAGACGGCCCCGCCCCAGCCCGCCTCGAAGGCCCGCATCACCTGGTCGCCGGAATTCGTCGGCGGCGCCGAGGCCAGCCAGAACGGATTCGGGGCCTCGATGCCGGCGAAGTTCACGGAGAGGTCGGGTTCACTCATGACGGAGAGGAGTTATGAGTTATGAATTGAGTTATGAATGATGACGTTGTTCCGGACGTTCCGCTGGATTCGCAACAAGGTGCTCCACCGGACGACAGTCACCTTTCTCGACGACAGAGGTCGCCCTCACCCCGCATCGGGGCTGCCCGTAGCCCTCGGTTCGAATGCGCTCATAATTCATAATTCACGACTCATAATTCATAATTCCGCGCCCTTCTTCCTTCATCTTTCAGCCTTTTCGAGGTAGTCGTCGATCCCTCGCGCGGCGATCTTCGCCTCCTGAACGGCGTTGACGACCTCTTCCCCGCCGTTGGCACAGTCCCCGCCAGCATAATACATCGGGTTTCCGGTACGTCCCGTCTCGGGATCGACGACGATCCGCCCCCAGTCCAGCTCGAGCCCCTCGACGTCCTCGAACAGGTCGCCGAGCATGGACTGTCCGATGGCGAGGACGACGGCCTGACAGTCGATGTCGAACTCGGTCCCCTCGAGTATCTCGAGCTCACCCTGTTCGTCGGTGCGAGTCCGCCGACACCCCAGGCCCTCGACGCGCTCGTCGCCGAGAATCGCCGTCGGCTGAGCGCGCCAGATCCCCCGTCCTCCCTCCTGCTTGGCGCCCTTCCACTCGTGGTCGTACCCGCTCATCGACGCCTCGTCGCGCCGATAGACGAGCATGACGTCGTCGACGCCCAGGCGACTCATCTCGCGGACGACGTCGATCGCCGTGTTGCCACCGCCGACGACGGCGACGCGCTCGAGATCGTCGGGGAGTTCGTACTCGGGTTCGACCTTCAGTTTGCGGATGAACTCGACGGCACCGACCACTCCGTCGAGGTCGGTTCCCTCGACGGGAAGCTCGTTGTCCGGGCCCAGCCCCACGCCGATGAAGATCGCGTCGAACTCCTCCTCGAGGTCGGCGAGTTCGACGTCCTCGCCCACGGCGGTGTCGTAGT
>JBDGRG010000109.1:0-3221 GCA_042218355.1 Bradymonadaceae bacterium | reverse complement strand
CCCGCCGATCTCGGCGACATATTCGATCTCGCGGATCGAGTCGTCCCCCTTGAACTTGTACGGCGCGACGCCGTCGGTATTCAGCCCGCCGGGATAGGGTCGTGCCTCGAAGAGGACCGCCTCGTGGCCGCGTTTTCTGAGTTCGTGGGCACAGGCGACGCTGGCCGGACCGGCCCCGATCAGCGCGACCCGATGTCCGGTCGGTTCGCCCGCCTCGAAGAACTGGAGTCCCCGCTGGTAGGCATCCTCGGTGGCGTAGTGCTGGAGGCGGCCGATGTCGATCGGCGGCTCGTCCATCTCGTTGTAGACGCAGGTGCTCTCGCAGAGAACTTCGGTCGGACAGACCTGCGCACAGCTCAACCCCAGGATGTTCTGTTCGAGAATCGTCTTCGCGGAACCGGCCACGTTTCCGGTGGCGATCCGGCGGATGAACTCCGGGATGTCGATATTCGTCGGACAGCTGTCGATGCAGGGCGCGTCGGCACAGTACAGACACCGTTCGGCCTCGGCGACCGCCTCGTGCTCGTCCATCAGCGGCTTGTAGTCACCGAATTCTTCCTCGAGGCGCTCGTCGGGCAGTTCCGGAGCCGCGCGCTCACTGCTCATGCGTGGCCTCCTGTGAGAAGATCGTCTGTCATGCGTCGACGGCGAGGCTCGTTCGTTACGAACGACCGCCCCCCGGTGCGACCCGACCGCCGAACGACCGAAACCACGGCCAATTCAAAGCGGCGAATCGACTGAGCGAATCGCAATTTTCCGGGCGCTCCCCCCCGATGTCAATTGACAAATACGCCCGCCGCAGCGTAGACTTCGGCGTGAACCGTGTGCATCGCGATCGTGGGGCAGATTCAACGAGCAGACAGACGCAAGACGCGCCGACCGGGGCCGGTGCCGCTCCAGACCCGACCCGAGCGAGTCGGGCGGGCGGAGACGGGGAGAGACCGTGTCCGTGCGCCGTCGGCCGTTGGAGACACAACTGACATCGAACGGAGGCCGGGATGACCGACCAGATCGCAAACTTCATCGACGGTGAGTGGACGGCACCCTCGACCGGTGAATGGCGGGAGAATGTCAATCCCGCCGACACCCGCGAGGTCATCAACGAATTCGCCTGGAGTGACAGCTCCGACCTCGACCGAGCCGTCGAGGCCGCCGTGGCCGCCCAGCCGGAGTGGGTGGACCGGCCGGCGCCCGAGCGCGGGTCCATCCTGTTCGAGGCACACCGGTTGATGCGCGAGCGGACCGACGAACTCGCCCGCGCTCTCACTCGCGAGGAAGGGAAAATCCTGCCCGAGGCGAAGGGGGAGGTCCAGAAGACACTGAACGTCCTCGAGTTCATCGCCGGCGAGGGACGGCGGCTGAACGGCGAGACCGCTCCGTCGGAGATCGACGAGAACTTCGTCTACACCACGCGGACGCCGATCGGCGTGGCGGGGCTGATCACGCCCTGGAACTTTCCGATCGCCATTCCAGTCTGGAAGATCGCACCGGCCCTGGTCGCGGGTAACAGCGTCGTGATGAAACCCGCCGAGCAGACCCCGACGACCGCGAAACTCGTCACCGAGATCTTCGAGGAGGCCGGCGTCCCCAAGGGCGTCCTCAACGTCGTCTTCGGCGAGGGGGAGACGGTGGGCGCTCGCCTCGCCCGACATCCCGACATCGACGGGCTGTCGTTCACAGGGTCGACCGACGTCGGGCTGAACCTCTACGAGACCGGTGCATCGGACAACAAGAAAGTCCAGTGCGAGATGGGGGGCAAGAACGCCCAGATGGTCCTCGACGACGCCGACCTCGATCTGGCCGTCGCCGCCGCCTCCAAGGGGGCGTTTGGATCGACCGGCCAGCGCTGCACGGCGACCAGCCGCGCGGTGGTCCACGAGGACCTCCACGACGAGTTCGTCGAACGGCTCGTCCAGGATGCGAAGAACGTGCAGCCGGGGAACGGGCTCGACGAGGAGACGACGATGGGCCCGTCGGTCGACGCGGACCAGCTCGAACAGGTGCTCCACTACATGCAGGTCGCCGAGGAGGAGGGAGCGACGGTCGAGGTCGGCACCGGACGGTTGACCGAGGGTGAACTCGGCCACGGCCTGTTCCCGGCGCCGACGGTGCTGACCGACGTCGATCCCGACGACACGGTCGCCCAGGAGGAGATCTTCGGTCCGGTGCTCAGTGTCATCGAGGTCGGCTCGTTCGAGGAGGCGCTCGAAGTGACCAACAACTCGTCGTACGGACTGACCAGCGCCATCTACACCCGCGACGTCTCGCGGGTGTTCGACTACGTCGACGAGGCGGAGACCGGGATCCTGCACGTCAACAATCCGACCATCGGCGGCGAGGGCCACCTGCCCTTCGGCGGGATCAAGAACACCGGTGTCGGTGAACGCGAGCAGGGGAAGACGGCGGTCGACTTCTACACGGAGACCAAGACGGTCTACATCGACTACAGCGACGACATTCGAGGCGGCAACCTCTTCTAACAGACGCGAGGACCAGCCATGACGCGCGAGGTCAACGTCGGGGTCATCCAGGCCGAAAACGCGCTGAACGACGCCGATGCGTCGGTCGAGGAGATCAAGCAGGCGGCGGTCGAGAAGCATCTGCCGATGATCGAACGGGCCGGCGAGCAGGGCGTCGAGATGCTCTGTCTGCAGGAGTTTTTCAACGCTCCGTACTTCCCGGTCACCCAGGAGGAGAAGTGGTACGACTGCGCCGAACCGATGCCGGGGCCGACCACGGAGCTGATGCAGGAGTACGCCGAGAAGTACCAGATGGTCCTGGTCGTCCCCTTCATGGAGGAGGCGGATACGGGCGTCTACTACAACTCGGCGGCCGTCATCGATGCCGACGGCGAGTACCTGGGCAAGTACCGCAAGAACCACATCCCCCACACGTCGGGGTTCTGGGAGAAGTTCTTCTTCAAACCCGGCAACCTGGGCTATCCGGTTTTCGACACCGAGTACGGGAAAGTCGGCGTCTACATCTGCTACGACCGCCACTTCCCGGAGGGGGCCCGCGCGCTCGGCCTCAAGGGAGCGGAAGTCGTCTTCAACCCGTCGGCGACCGTCGCCGGGTTGAGTGAATACCTCTGGGAGCTCGAACAGCCCGCTCACGCCGTCGCGAACGGTTACTTCCTGGCGGCGATCAATCGCGTCGGAGAGGACGAGCCCTGGGACCTGGGGCGTTTCTACGGCAAGAGCTACATCTGCGACACGAAGGGA
>JBDGRG010000108.1:4235-5557 GCA_042218355.1 Bradymonadaceae bacterium | reverse complement strand
CGATGATGCGGTCGAATTTGGCCGACGGACCCAGGTCTTCGAGGTACTTCATCGCGTCGCGATTGACGATCCGTACGCGATCGGCGTTGAGCGCATTCCCGTTGAGTTTGCGCAGCTGAGGGTGCTCCGAGAACAGATCCGTCACCACCTCGTCGAGCTCGACGACGACCACCTCCCGGACGTCTTCGTACTTGAGCACCTCTCGAACGGCCATCCCGTCCCCCGCGCCCAATACGAGCACCCGCCGGCGCGAGCCCGGAAAGCCCAGCGCAGTGTGGACCAGCGTCTCGTGGTAGCGGTGTTCGTCGACCGTCGAGAACTGCAGGTTCCCGTTCAGATACATCCGGGTGTCACTGCGCCATCGCGTGATGACGATCCGCTGGTGCTCCGACCGTTTTCGAAGAAGGACAGTATCGCGATACAGAACATCGGAGAAGTGGTCGGCCAGCCTCTGCGAGCCGACGAGCCCGACGAGCACGAGGGCCCCGCCGACCGCCGCGGTGAGCACAGTCGACGCCGGTCGGGCGAGGTGGTCCCAGAAGAGATAACAGCAGACGAGCGCCACACCGATGTTGACGACCCCGAAGAAGAAGGCGGTCGCCAGCTGACCCAAATACGGCAGGCAGAGCAGCGGAAACACCAGCGACGCCGTCAGTGCGCCGAGATAATCGATCCCCAGGACCGTCGCGACATTGACCCGAAAGGCGAGCTTTTCATCGAGCAGGCGCATCACGATCGGGATCTCCATCCCGACCAACGTGCCGACGACCGCACAGATGCCGTAGAGCACGACCGTATAGTACGCCAGGTACGCGTACGCGAGATACAGCATCAGCGCCGACCCGCCACCGAAGACGCCGATCGCGATCTCGACCTGGACGAACGTGTCGATCAGGCGGGACTCGAGAAACCGCGAGAGAAAAGCCCCGAAGCCCATCGCGGCCAGAAAGATACCGACGACGAGCGAGAACTGGAGGACGGCCGAACCGACGAGGTACGACGAGACGGTCCCGGCCAACAGTTCGTAGACGAGCCCCGAATTGGCGATCAGAAAGACCGCCGAGAGGAGGACGAGCCGGCGGAAGGGAACAGGAGCGGGCTCGGAAGAGGATTCGGCGCTCATGTGGATGGATCAGACCCGTTTCGTGCGTGCGGAGAGCATCTGCTGGACAGCTCGGGCCGCGCGAATCACTTGCCGCCTCGAAATCCGCCACCACCACCGCGACCACCGCGTAGAAGGCGTTGGTGATGCGTTCTGACCAGGCCGTGCCGCGCGCGGTCGGGGCGTCGTCCGGGTACTTGTAGTCGGGCTTCAGCTTCTT
>JBDGRG010000108.1:3444-4225 GCA_042218355.1 Bradymonadaceae bacterium | reverse complement strand
GCCCACCGCGGTGAATCGATCGGTGCCGAGTACCGCGGTGGACCGCTCCGTCGTCGTCTGCCTGCACGGGCTCCGCCGGGCGCTGAACCCCCCATGCGTTCACCGACGCCACCCCGATCATCGTCGCAAAACCGGCCCCGGTCGCGACGACGAGCAATTTCTTGATCATGGTTCCGTCCCGTCGACTGCTCCTCGATTGGTCGCCAGCGCGTCTCTCCGCACGTCAGAACTCCTCGTCGAACCCCCCTTCATCGAATCCTTCGTCCCCGAACCCCCCCTCGCCAAATCCTTCTTCGCCGAATCCCTCTTCACCGAATCCTTCGTCTCCCATCTCGTCCATCTCGAGTTCGAATTCGCCCGATTCGTCGACCGCACCGGAGGGTGCGACGACGAACAGCGCCGCGACAGCGAGAAAGACGAGCCCGGCAACAACGATCTCCGTCATGACGGTCCCCTGTTACGGTTAAAAAAGGCAAACGGTGAATTGCGCGACGACTCCCTCGACTCAGAACTCGTCCCCGTCGGCCCCGGCATCGAAATCGACGTCGAGCTCGGCATCACTCGATCCGGAGACAAACGTATCCGAACCACGTCCCCCGGAGGCGAAGAGCAGAAACAAGCCCGCAGCGACGATCAGCCCGACGATTCCGTAGCGTGCGAGCACCACCCCTTTTTCGACCTCGACCTTGACCCTCTCCCGATGCTCGTCGGTCCACACCTGGTCGCGTTTGGCGTCTTCGCCATGGACGAAGACTTTGTACGACCCCGCCGGGAGGACCAA
>JBDGRG010000108.1:2982-3434 GCA_042218355.1 Bradymonadaceae bacterium | reverse complement strand
GATGACGATCTTCGTCCAGACCCACGAGTCGTCGAGAGTCGGGCCGCGGACGGTCAGTTCCACCGGAGTCTTTTCCCCCAGGTCGAACGTCATGTGCGGCTTTTTGAGCGCCGTCTTCTCGAACCGCTGTTCGTGGACGGTCGCAGCGGCGACCCGCGTACCCGAGACGTAGGACCAGAACACCAGACCCAGACAGACGACCGCGACCGCTGCCGACGTCACCCGGGCCACGCGCTCGACCGACCAATCACTCATTCGAGCCTCCGTCGAGGAATTCAAATCGCGCCCGAGACCCCTCGATCAAGTCGTGCGATCTTGACGAATCACCGACGAGTGTAGCCGGGACCGTCGCCACCCGCAAGGGCGAGCAGTTCCGCCCCCCCTCGACGTCACCGCCGGCCGTCGGACGACGTCCCGGCCAGCCCACCCTGGCGGTCAGGTGGTCAATCCCT
>JBDGRG010000108.1:0-2972 GCA_042218355.1 Bradymonadaceae bacterium | reverse complement strand
ACGAAATCATCCGCCTAGAGGACGGTATCGCCAGGCAATTTGTGGAGTTCCCGACCGCCTCCCGGCTCTCGCCGGCTCAGCCCCAGCACGACGCAGTTGTACTCGCGCTTGAGCGTCCAGAACACGGACTCGTACGTCTCCCCGCACAAGGGATGGTCACTCCGGATCCGATACTGCTGGAACTCGATATCATCGTCGGATTCGGTGGCGTGGATGAACTCCGAGGTGAATTCGCCGACGTCCTGCTCGAAGACGTGGGTGGCGATGATCCGCGAGGAGAGGGACCGCGGGGAGACGGTGTAGTTGGCGCCCGCGACGTAGAACGTATCTCGCAGATCGTCGTTGTGCACGACCACGTCGACGGCCAGGTCGGAGCCGAACTCCTCCTGCAGTCCGAGCACCGCGATCAGGCTGTCGTCGTCGTTGGCGAAGTTGACGAAGACCTTTCGGCAGCTCGGGATGCGAACGGAATCGAGTTTCGAGAAATCGTTCAGAGAGTTGACGGAGACGAACACCGAGTCCGCGCCGAACTCCTCGCGGATGACGTCGCGGTCGGAGGGGTCGTCGGTGACGACAGCGACCTGCTGGTCGGCGGCCAGCAGCTGCCGAGCGACCCAGTTTCCGAGGGCATTCCACCCGATGATGACGATGTGGTCCTCGAGCTCGGACGACTCCATGGTCAGTGATCTACAGCGTTGGGATCAGGGTCCGGCTCGCACGGCGAAGCTTCGAGCCGGCATGCCGCTCAATCGTCGACTCGCAGTCCGTGCGTGACGCCGAAGTACTCCTCTTCCAGAAACGGCTCCCGCCGTTCAGGGGTGACGACGAGGAGGTAATCGCCCGCCTCGATCCCGACGTCGTCGTCGGGCAGCGGGCGGACGTGCGATTCGTCGTCCTTGCGCAGACCGACCGGCACGACCTCGTGCTCGCGGACGAGTTCCTCGAATGCCTCGCCGTAATCGCGCCCGACCAGATCGTGACCGTCCGCGATCCAGTACTGCTGGATGTCGTACCCCTCGCTGTCGGTGGTGTCGGCGGTGATGAGGTCGCGAGTGAACTCCGCGACGTCGGGCTCGAAGATGAGACTGGCGACGATGCCGGCGGTGACTCGGTCCGTCGAGACGGCGTGATTCACCCCGGCGCCCCGAAATGTCCGCCTCAGACGGTCCTTCTCCACCGACACCACGAAGTCCTGATCCGGAAACTCTCGCTGGAGGTTCAGAAGCGTCACCAGCGTCTCCGTATCGTCGCGGAGGCCGACGTAGATACGGAACGCCTCGGCCGGCTTGCCGTGGGCGAGCGTCTCCATATCCGAATAGCCCGCGTACAGCGGGAAGACCTCCTCGTCGCCGTATCGCTCGTGAATCTGATCGACGTCCGCCTTCTCGTCGGTCACCACGACGATCGGTCGCTCGAATTCCCGCAGCTGTTCGACGACGTCCTCGATCAGACCGTGCCACCCCACCACGAAGAGATGACCGGACCCCTCGAAACCGTGATGGCCGAGTCGCTGCCGCTCGCGGTAGGCCGCGATGGCCTCGCCGATCTCGCCGATCAGCAGTCCGAGCATGCCCAGACTTCCGAGCACGAAGACCGCCCCCAGCAGCCGGCCCAGCAGCGACTTCGGAAAGTAATCGCCGTATCCGACGGTGGTGAGCGTGACGACTCCGTACCAGATCGCGTCGCTGAAATTCTCGATATTGGGATCGGCGGCGGCCTGCTCTGCGACCGGCAGAGCCGCGCAGATCACCAGGAAGACGACCAATCCGATCGCGAACCACCAAAGCGAACGTACCCACTCGGACATCGCGAGATCTGCCTCCTGCCGTCGGCTCGATGGCGACCGACGACCGGCCGCCAGAGTGCCCTGCATTGCGTCGGAGAACGAGAGTTGACTACCGAACCACCACTGATCTTGCAATGTGAGGCTCGCCGCCCGGCGACAACGTCTACGAGCGGTGCCCGCTCCCGGAACCATCGGGAGGAGGGAACCTCATCGAGCCGGCCGACTGTGGAATCGGGGAGATGCTCGGATGGGTAGATGCTGAGAGGTCGAGTCGCCAAGTTGCTGAGATGCTGAGAGTTGCTGAGTGACGACCGCCCAACCACTGCCGTGCGGAGCCCATCGACGTGCTCATCCCCGGGAGGTTGTCCGGCGAAGTAAACGCGTCTCGGATTCCTGCGTAAAATCGAACAGCCCCCCTGTTTCGGCGGCCGCGCCTCGCGCGGCCGCCCTCTTCTCTGAGTTCTCTGAGTTCGCTGCGGTTCGATTCTCTCAGCGCCCTCTGGGGTTCGGTTCTCTCAGCGCCCGCTGCGGTCACGACCGTTCGAAGGCCTTTTCGAGTTCCTCGAGGGGCATCCGATAGTAGACCGGCCGGCCGTGCGGACAGTTCGCCCGAAAGTCGATCTCGTCCATCTGCTCGAGCAGCGACTCGCACTCCTCGTCGGTCAACGGGGTCGGCCCGCGCACGACCGAGTGGCAGGCGATCCGACTGAGAACCGCATTCATCGCCTCGTCGAGCCGCTCGGTCTGCCCGAGGTCGGCCAGTTCGTCGAGCGCGTCTCGGACGACCGTCTCCAGATCGGCATCCTCCAGCACCGCGGGGACCGACTTCACCGCCCACGTCTGACCGCCGAAGTGCTCGACCTCGAACCCGGCCTTCTCGAAGAAATCGGCGTACTCGGCCATCGCGTCGGCGCGCACTGCGTCGAATTCGAGCCGCTGGCCGAAGAGCATCGACTGCGTCTCGTCGTGTTCGCGCTCGTAGATCCGACGCAGCCGTTCGAATCCGATCCGCTCGTGTGCGGCGTGCTGGTCGACGACGACCAGACCGGAGGCGTCCTCGCAGACGATGTAGGCCTGTTTGATCTGGCCGAGCACCCGCAGTGTCGAGAAGTACCGCCCCTCCTCGCGGTCCTCGATGGTCTCCGGGGGCTCCTCGCCGGCCGTCCCCCCCTCGATCGTCGGCGGC
>JBDGRG010000107.1:4992-5570 GCA_042218355.1 Bradymonadaceae bacterium | reverse complement strand
CGTACCCATCCTTCAGCCCCCCGTCTCCGTTCTTCCCGCCGTTTCCATTTCCGCCACCCGACCGCAAGGGCGAGGACCGCCGCGACGACCACGGGGGCGACTGCACTCGATTCCACTCCGTCCATGTCGACTCTCCCGAATTCGGCGAATTCGTTCGGCATCGAGGCCACCCGGTGGAGCGGCCGCGCACCGCTTCACTGAACTATCGCTCACAGTTCGGAGTGTATTTCCCCGACACCCCGCTCTTCAAGCCGCCCCCCACCGACCGAACCGCCAGAGCAAGAATGCTCTGGCTACGCCGCACACCCCGCCCAACCCATCTCGCCTCTCGCGTCTGGCGTCTCGCCACGCACACCCCGACGCTCGATCGCTCTCACTCTACCGCACACCTCCAGCTACCTCAGTCCCCCGATGCCTCGGTCCCTCAGTACCCCGCGCAACACGGCGATGAACGCCTCCGCCGCTCTGACCTTGACCTCCCCGGACGCGTGATTTAGTTACGCTGTCGTCATGTGAGGGGCCGTAGCTCAGTCGGGAGAGCGCTAGAATCGCACTCTAGAGGTCACGGGTTCGAGTCC
>JBDGRG010000107.1:4331-4982 GCA_042218355.1 Bradymonadaceae bacterium | reverse complement strand
ATTTCGACATGCGATTGTGACACGAGTCGCCCCCCTTCGTGTCGCGTACCGGAACCTAGTCGAGCCGAGTACATCGCACTCGGCACGCTCGTCGGTTTCTCGAGAGGTGCGCTCGTCGCATTCCGGCCGATGTCCGCCCTACTCGTTCCCCTCGTCCGGGCCCGCATCCAGCTCGCCCCCGTCCTGGAAGTCGCCGGGGCTCCCGTCCGAGCGGACGTTGGCCGAGGCGGCGGCGACCTGGTCGTAGGCCTCTCGCAGGCCTTCGTGATCGCGGTCCGGGTTCGACCGGGCATCGTCCGCCACCCCCATCGCGTCGGCGTCGGCGAAATCCCCGACGCCCGCCCCGATGTAGACGAAATCCCAGCCCCACTGCTGCTCCTGTTCACGGATCCGCTCCTCGATCTGGGCGCGGTCGTACTCCTCGCTGGCGTTCTCCTTGCCGTCGGTGATGATCGCGACGAGGACGTCCGACGGTTTCTCCTCCTCCGGTAGATCGTCGAACCGCTCGCCCATCCGGTCGATGGTGTACCCGACCGCGTCGAGCAGCGCGGTGCGCCCTCCGGGCGCATACGTCTCCTCCGACAGCGGCTCCGCCGGCTCCAGCTCCGCATGCCGCATCCGCGGCGGGGACTCGTGATTGAAGATCGTCCG
>JBDGRG010000107.1:3578-4321 GCA_042218355.1 Bradymonadaceae bacterium | reverse complement strand
AGCGTCGCCCGCCCGGCATCGAGCGCCTTCTGGTGGTCCAGAAACTCGTTGTACCCGTCGATCGCCGCCTCGCGGTGCGAGGACATCGACCCGCTCTCGTCCAGAATCACCCCGATCGCCGTGTAGTCGCTGTCCGGCATCTCGACCTCCCGGTTGAATGAGACTCGTCCCGATCTCGTCCGGCCCGGCTTCGAACGCCCCGCACCCGGCCCGACCCTCGGGTTCCACGATACCCGACCCGCACACCACCCGTCGAACGCCGATCGATCGTCTTCTCCCGAATCGAGGTCGACCTCGCCACGAGTCCAGCTCCAGCCGCAGCTCCCGTGCCGTCGGTTCCTCGCACTGCGCGGTTGTCGCAGGGTCGGGGCGCACGTATAGGGACGATCTCTGACCGTTCGGCCTCGACACGGCCCAGGAGACTCCCCCCAGCTCTCCGGTTCTCTCCACCATGGTCTCCCAGTTGACCATCGTCCTCGCGATCCTCGCGGTGACGGTCGTCCTGATCGTCACGGAGCTGGTTCGCATCGACGTCGTCGCCATCGCGGCGATGCTCGCGCTGATCTGGACCGGCAGTCTGACCGCCGAGGAGGCGCGCTCGGGTTTCGCGAGCAACGCGGTCCTGGCGATCATCGGCGTGATGATCATGGGGCGGGGTCTGTACCGCGTCGGGTTCACCGACAAACTCGCCAACTTCATCCTGGAGATCGCCGGTCGGGGACAGAAGCGCGTCATGGCGACGG
>JBDGRG010000107.1:0-3568 GCA_042218355.1 Bradymonadaceae bacterium | reverse complement strand
CTTGATGCAAAATCTCGGGGCCGCCGCGCTGTTTCTCCCGGTGATGATGGGGATCTCCAAGCGCGAGAAGATCCCGATCTCGACGCTGCTGATGCCGATGGGGTTTGCCGCCCTGCTCGGCGGGACGGTCACGATGGTCGGCACGAGTTCGCTGATCGTGTTGAACGATCTGCTCAGCAGCCGGGGGCTCGACACCTACGGCCTCTTCGCAGTCACCCCGATCGGACTGGCGCTTTTGAGCGCGGGCATCCTGTACTTCACGTTCCTCGGCCAGTGGGTCCTCCCGACCGGCGGCGAGATGGAGGAGACCGACGAAAAGCCGGGTCAAAAATTGCTGAACATCTGGGGACTCTCGCCCACGACCTACGAACTGCGGATCCCCGAATCGAGCGACCTCGTCGGCCGGACGGTCGAGGAGTCGAAGATGGGCGCGGAGTACGGGTTGAACCTGCTTCGGGTCTACGACGACGACGAATTCGACTACGACATCTGGGGCGACACGACCTTCGAGGCCGAGCACAACATCGTCGTCCAGGGCGACGAGGAGCACGTCGCGACCTTCAAGGAGGACCACGGGCTGGAACTGCGCGAGGAGGAGGAGAAGACCCCGCGACAGCGAGGCCGTCGAGGATGGCATGGCCGATCGCCCGCTCAAAGCCGGCGATACGCTGGTGCTCTACGGCAAGTGGCAGAACCTCCAGTTCGTCAAGGAGAGCGAGGACTTCATCAACGTCACCCCCTTCGACTACGACCCGAAAAAGACCGACAAACTCTGGTGGGCGGTGCTCAGTTTCGTCGGGGCGATCGCGCTGACCATCGCGCTGGGTCTGGACATCTCAACCGGATTCATGACGGGCGCGATGGTCATGATCTTCAGCGGCGTGCTGACGATCGAGGACGCCTACCGCGCCATCGAGTGGAAGGTCGTCTTCCTGATATCGGGGCTGATCCCGATCGGCATCGCCATGGAGAAGTCGGGCGCCGCCAAACTCTTCGCGACCGGACTCGTCGCCACCGTCGGCGACATGCACCCCTTCGTCATCCTCGTCGCGATCGGCGCACTGACGACGTTTTTCTCGCTGATCATGTCGAACGTCGCCGCGACCGTCTTGCTCGTCCCGCTGGTACTCGAACTCGCCAGCCAAGTCGGGCTCAGCTCGAGCGTGCTGGTCCTCCAGGTGGGCGTCTGCGCGGCCAACTCCTTCATCATCCCGACCCACCACGTCAACGCGCTGTTGATGACGCCGGGCGGATACCAGGTCTCCGACTACCTGAAAGCAGGTAGCATCCTGTCGGTGATCTTCATCCTCGTCTCGAGCAGTATGCTGTACTTCGTGTACTGACGGGGGTTATAGGTCGTACTGGCGGAGCAGGTACTCCTCGACCCACCCCCGCCGCTCGGTGGTCAGTGCCGTCCGGTAGACCAGCAGCTCGGCGAGATCGGCGTGCAGCTTCTCCGACGCGCTGCAGCGATTGCCGACCTGATTGAACTCCCACGTCCCCGCTCTCCGATCGACGTCGACCGTCGCCACCCGACGGCCATTCTGGAAAACGCGAATGCGCTGGTCGCCCAGAACCAGCGTCAGCAACTGCCAGTCGGTGGTCGGCACCGACAGGTCGTCGACGTGTTCGTCGCGGTAGTAGCCGCTTGCATGGAGGTACAGCGAGGTGGGCGACCCGTAGAGTCGGATCTGATTGTTGCCGACACAACAGGACGAGAGAAGCTGACCGACGTGCCCTCCCTCGCGGTTTTTGAAGACCGCGAAGACCGTCGCCGTCTCCGCTCGCACGAACTCGCCGCCGCAGTCCTCCGTCCGCAGCGTCTCGCCCTCCCCCGTGAAGCGGACGGCCGGATGGCCGCTGACCGCATCCGTCACCAGTGTCGGTCGGGGCGTCCCGTTGCCCGGCACGGCGAAGTCGAGGTGGTATCCGCTGCGGTCCGGCCACCGCGAGACCGGCCCGGACTGCGCGATCGACTCGGCGTCGAGCCACAGGCCGAGCTGGCGGGGTTGCGGCAGCTCCGAGGGGAACGAGGCGTCGGGGTCGAACTGGACCGCATCGGTGCGCCCCGCGTCGAGAGGAGCCGCCGGGGCACCGCACGTGGCGGCCGACTCGTCGTCGGCATTCCCCTCGGGCGGGTCGGCACAACAACCGACCGACGAGATGGACAGGATGGTCAGGATAGACGAGATGAACAGGATGGACGGGATAGACGAGCCAGACGAGATGGACGGGACGGACGGGGTGGACCGGATGTTCGGGACGTGACGGACGTTTCCGAGGATTGCAACAGGGTGAACGGGTGGATGTGACGGACCCGACGCGACGAGTCGCGAGAATCCCGATGTCGGCAGACGATTGCTCACGACGCTCCTCTCAGCGGACGCAGTACTCACTCGGTCATCGATCGTGACAACAGGTCCGTCGCCGCACAACTAGCCTGCGCCCATGCGAGCCCTCTGAGCGCTGCACGCATAACCGGCGCGATCCGAACCTCACTTTACACCGTGTAAGCTTTACACTGTGTAAACTCTACACGCTCTAAAGGGAGGAGGGAGGAAGGGAGAAGGAGGAAGGGAGAAGGAGGAAGGGAGAAGGAGGAGGGAAGGTGCTCTCACTGCGTCGCATGCTCGCCCGACCGCATCTCGCTTCTCGCCGCAAACACCCACCAGTGCAGGGACGCTCTCGATTCGCTGCAATCCCCAACAGTCCCCCGATACCTCAGTCCCTCAGTACCTCGATACCTCGCGTGCCGCCAGAGCAAGGATGCTCTGGCTACGTCGCACGCCCGCCCACCGCATCTTGCATCTCGCTTCTCGCCTCTCACACCGGCTGGGATGCTCTGGCTACGTCCCACGCCCGCCCCGCGACTCCAGTACCTCAGTACCCCGATACCTCATGGACCGCCAGAGCTGGGAAGCTCTGGCTACGTCACAGGCCCACTCACCTTCCATCCATCAACCAACCGACTCCGCGCAGCACGACCATCACCCCGGCGGCGACCAGGGTCTGCGAAGCGCCGACCGACCAGTTCATCGCGTAGGCGAGGCCGAACCCGCCGACCCCGGCCACCGCACCGGCGATCGACGCGGCGACGAAGACCGACCGCAGTCCCACTTTCAGCCGGATCGCCCCGACGGCGGGCAGCACCGTTAGGGCGAAGGTCGGCAGCGCGCCGAGCGCCCGGGTCACCAGTCAGATCATCACCGCGACCGAGCCGTAGAGGATGGCGTCGAGCTTCCCGACGGGGAGGCCCTGGGTGCGTGCGACGGTCGGATCGAGCGTGGCGAAGACGAACGCCCGGAACGCGGCGAGCTGGGTGGCGAGGACGACCGCCCCGGCGACCGCGACGGCGTAGAGGTCGGTCCGCCGGACGACGACCGCCGAGCCGTGGAGGATCGACTCGATCTCGTGCATCTCCTGCGGGATGTAGGGGCCCAGTACCAGCACCAGCGCCATCGGGACGACGAACGCCACGCCCAGCAGCGCGTCCTGCGGGAGACTGGCCGATCCCTCGGCCCAGGTGAGCAGCGCGACGACGACCAACGAAAGCACGACGGCGACTCCG
>JBDGRG010000106.1:0-7102 GCA_042218355.1 Bradymonadaceae bacterium | reverse complement strand
GGAGGCCCCCCCAACGAACCAGTTTGCCCCCGAATGTTCGAGCTTCGACGGCCGAGAGCCGACCGAACTCGCTCGCTCGCCCGTTCGGTCGGCTCGCCCACAGGCGGCGAACAAACAGACTCCGACGAGCGCGACGGTGAGTCTCCATCTCCGCATCGAACTCGTCTCCTGTTTCGGGGTTCGCTGCAGCGATCGTTTGCAGAAAATCGGCGCCACTGTGGACGAGTTGGACAAGGCGGTCAACTCGCCCGCGCAACGAGCTCTCCTCCCGCAACTGCCGACCCCCGGCAACCGAATCGGACGCAACGAAATCGCCCGGATCGCCGATCACAGACATGGAGGGGGGCGGCTATCCACGCGTCTGCGACTCCGAGAGGGAAGCGATGTCACCGACTGAACAGCGGAACCGAACCGATTGTGCCGAGCCCGGGTCGTCGACGGACGGACCGGGAAGACGCGCCATCGGGGACCTCGACCGTCGCCGCGCTCAGCGCGCGGAGACCGCATTCTGGCGCCTCGAACTCACCCTCGAGGAACGGGACGCGCGACCAGAGAGACGGATCTGGGTACCGCGCGCGACGGGCGAACGGATCTGCGTCGATCCCTGCGGCGACGCACCGGTCCTGCGTCTCTATCCGCGGCGGCCGGGCGGACCGAAGCCGGACCGGACCGACGGTCCGTTCGAACCGACCGCAGCCTTTCTTCGGGCGTCGCGACTCCCCGGGGAGCTACTCGATCCGATCGACGCCGAGGCCCTCGCCGAACGCGGGCTGCATCGTGCGAAACGGGGGTTCTTCGTGGCGGAAAAAATGTCCTCCGCGCGGGAGTGGCGGGCGATCGAACCGGCCGACGTCCGGGCGTTGATCGCAGCCTGTCGCGTGGCGCGCATCCGGCTGGATCGCGGCTCCCGGGCGGGCGCTGCGCCGCCGTTCGACACGAGATCGGAATCCCCCGGAGCATCGCACGACCGGCACCGCTTCGCGGCCAGTTGAGCCGATGCGTGTGTGATGAGCCGGACCGACCCTCGGCGAGTCGATTTGTGCGAGGTCACCGCCGTCAAACGGAGGCGATGCCGCAGGCATCGTCGAGGATGGACGGCACAGCGATCGTGCACATCAGCCGGCGATGGCGATGCGGAGACGTTTCACACGTGGATCGCTGAGCCGAGCCGCTCAGTCGTGGTGGGACGTCGGCGCGTTGGGCACGCGAAACGGGGCGGGCTCGAGCATCTCGAAGACCTCGCGCGTGCACTTCAGTCCGCTCTCCGGGAAGACGATCGCATTGTCCTCGAACGTCCCCATGAACAGGATGGGCTCGGCGGCGCGGTTGTAGCCCAGCTCGACCAGCGTATTCTCCGGGATGAATTCGTCGTCGGAGAGGTAGAGCGGCTCGGTGAGGATGAAAAACCCCTCGTCCTCCAGCTCGATCAGCGTCTCGACGTACTCGGGCTCGCGGATCAGGTAGCCCTTGTCGTGGAAGGTCCACCGATTGTCCTCGTTCGAGGACGGGAGCAACAACAGGGGCGGTCCCTGTTCGGAGTGGTTGTGAAAGTACACCAGCAACTCCTCCCGAACCCACTGCTCCTTGCCGGGAAGAGGCTCGGTCGTCTTGTAGAGGCCGCAGGGGGGAAGATCCGAATCGAACGCGTTGTCAGTCATCGTCTGGTCGAGGTCGTGGCGAGGGCGGAGTCGGGACGGTGCACACCCACCGGCGAGGGGAGCGTCGGCCCGCCGGCGACGGGACGAGCGGGACGATCGACGGAGGTCAGCGCCGGCGGCCTCCGCCGCCGCCCCGCCGTTTCTTCAGCAGCCGTTTGGCGGCGCGGCTGACCTGGTGGGGCACCTCGCGGCTGTTCTGCAGTTTCTTGAGGTCGTCGCGGCGCAGCCGCTTGACGAGGTCCATGCTCTGGTTGACCGGCGTCTTCGGATTGAACACCAGGTTTTTCACCACGTCGTACTTCTGGGTCCACTCCCGGTTTCGAGCGATGTATTCCAGCACGCCGTCCGGGATGTTCTTCTTCGAGGCGAGCCGCAGCGCATCGGGCGTCTTCAGCTGCGGGCTCTCGATCGCCGCCATGTGAACCTGCCGGTTGGGATCCTTGCACAGCTTCTTGATCGTCGACCGGCTTCCGACCGTCGCCAGCCGAATCTTCTCGGCGACGCTCATGTCCATCAGGTCCGTCTCGCGGATCTGCCCGGTCTCGCGTTCGTCGTCGTCCTCCTCGATCTCCTCGCGCAGCTTCTCTCGCTGGGAGCGCGTCAAGTCCTCGTCGTCGAGTTGTTCGAGCTGCTCGCGCTCCTCCTCGGCGCGCTCGGACTCCTGTTCGAGGATCTCCTGGAAGACCTCCTCCCCCTCGGAGGGCTCCTCCTGGTTGAACGCCTCCGGATTCCGATCGGCGGCGCGTTCGACCCCCGGCAGATTGGGGAGCTCGACGTCGTTGTCGCGCGCCAGGTCGACCAGCTGGTTGACCGTCGCCATCCGCGCGTTCGGATTCTGGTACAGCTCCTCGATGATCTCCGGCGTGCGGAGCACCCGAACCTCGTTCGTCGCGATCAGGTCGCAGATCTCGGTGTCGACCCGCGAGGCCAGGTCCGCGAAGGTCATGTCCTCCGCCGCGTCGTTTCGCAGCAGCGCCTCGACGACGGCCTCGTCCCCACCCCGATGTTCGGCGATCCAGTCCAGTACCCCCGGGTGCTCCTCGTCTCCCCCCGCCCCGGCGACGACGTTGGTCGGCATGTCGCCGATCGCCTCGGCGATGTCCCCCTCCAGGTCCCCCTCCGCCTCGAAGTGAAGCTGGTAGAGCACCCGAAGGGTCTGTTCGGGCGGCGCCGGAATCATCCCCTGCGCCGCCATCTTCTTCAGATCCTCCGGCGCGTCGGGTTCGACGTGCTGACGGAGGTTCTCCGGAAACGCATCCAGCGGCAGTTTTTCTCTCTCGACCGTCGACATGGCAGTGTCTCCAGCGCAGAGCAGTCGGGGAGCCGCGCTCGGCAAGCGGTCGCCCGTAGGGGCGAGGCTCGCTGCGGTGCGGAACATTCCCCACGACTCGCGAGTCCAGACACGAAAAGTGTATCGCCCGGTGTCCCCGATTGACAAACAGGGGGGAACAGGAGGGCGTTCGACGGCGTACGGCCGGCGCGGGGGCAGGGAGGAAGGAGGAAGAGAGGCCCCGTCGAGTCGCCGCATCCGACGGGAGTCGATCGCGCTCGACCCGAGATGTCAGGTGCGCGTCCGTCGCCGGAGGATGCCGACGAGCCCGAAGAGCGCGACCATGCCCGGAAGCACCGGCGACTCGGAGCCGGCCGCGCGGCACCCCCCGCCACCGCCCCCCGATTCGCCCCCCGCATCCGGACCGGCGTCCCCGATGCCCGCGTCGGGACCATCACCGCCCGTCTCCTCGAATCCGAGCCGATACTCGACGATCTTCTTTGCGCTCCGGTTGAAGGCGAGCAGTTTCAACCGGCCCTCCTTCCCGTTGAGTATGGCGAACGGAACGTGATCGGTCAGCTCCCCGAGTTTCACGACGCCCAGCGCGGTACCCGCCTGGACGTCGACGACCCGCAACAGAGCGCTGTCCGACTTGTAGAGCACGACACTGTATTTCGATCCCACCCAAAGACCGGCGGGCCGACCGAGTTTTTGTTCCTCGCCCCCCTGTCGGATCGTCGCTTCGTACGACTCGGACCAGACCTTCTCGCCCTTCTGGTCGACGACACTCAGCCGGGTCGGCTCCTGCTTTCCATCCCCGGCCGTCCAGAGCAGGTGGATCCGCCCCTCGGGACCGTAGACGACCTTCTCGACGTACCGATCCGACCAGCTCTCGCCCATCGGTTCGAAGAGATCGACGGACTGCCGGCCATCGTAAGCGAAAAACTCCGCCCCCCGGCGCCCCTGGACGTAGACGTACACCAGGAAATCGCCCGACGACTCGAGGATCTCCGCTCCCCCCATGCGTCCGAATCCCGCACCGCTGCGCCCGATCGTCTGGGCCTGGACGCTGAGGCGCCCGTCGCTCACCACCGACACGTTCGTCACGGCCTTCTCGTCGAGCTCGCCGATCGAGATCTTCCCGAGCGTCGTGACCAGAAGCTTGCCCCGGGGTCGACTGTACGCCATCACGCCGTGGGGCTCGACGTATTTGCCCTTGAAATCGTCGCTCTCGGCGATCGACCGATCGCCGACGAACCATTTTTCGGATCCGTCGGCACCGACTCGGGCAGTGAAGCCCGCGATCTCGTCCTTGTCGGCGCTGGCTCGTTTGCCCCGGATGAAGAAACCGCCGTCGGGATGCGGGAGAACCGCCTTGCATCCCGTCCCCTTCGAGTCGTGCTGGTATTCGGTGGTGCTGGTCGAGTCCCCCCGGGCGAGCACCACCGCACAGGTCGCCTTCTTTCCGCGGCCCTTCGTGTTTGCGATCAGGGTCGTCCCCTGGCGGGTCGAATCGATGTGGGCCCCGCGCAGGGAGACACCCTCGGGCAGCGAGTAACTGCGCAACTTCTCGGCGTCGGCGGAGACGCCAGTCCTCGCAGTCGTCGAGAGCAACAGCGAGACGGCCACCAGGCCGACGGCCAGCGACGAGCGGGGCGTCGGTTCGATGTGCGCATGCGACATGGAGCGGGCTCCGTATGCGAGTCGGAGTCGATCGGTCGACTGATCCCCTCCCGGAGGGGACTATCCGACGCTGAAGACTGTAAGGGACGTCGACCAGATGCAACCGACCACGGGGTGCGACCTCGACCCGCCGGTCACGACCACTCGACGGGGAGGGGGTGGGGAATCTCTCTCCGAATCATGGTCGGCAGCGGGAGGGGAAGCGGAGAGGTGCCCCACCTTGCCCCCTGACACCGCTCCGACCGATCACTCGTGAACGCACGCCCGACCACCTGCGGTGGGTCCGATCGGAAACCGTGGGAATCTTCGCCGCCGGCCGAGAGCAGCGTCGACCGCACTTGCAGCGCCCCGAACCGTCCCCCACTCAGAGCTGGAAGATCCGGCGACGCTCCTTTCCGCGCGCTCTGGAGCATTCATCCCACGGAGTTGCCTCATACCCACCCGCGGTTCGGACGACGATCGTCGACCCGACCTTGCCTCGGTCGCCGAAACGACGACAATGGAGGGTGAACCGCCCGCCGTCCGAGGTGTCGCGATGTCCGACATCGACGCCAAACTCCGGGACTTCCCGGTCGTCATCACCCGCCCCGCGTCGTGGTGTCCGGAGCCGACGGGCGACGGGGAGATCCTCGATCCCGACTACTTCGCCTACATGGAGGACGTGCGGCTGGCGTACTTTCAGGCACTGGATCTGTTCGACAGCCGCGGCCAGTGGGGCGACCTCGCCCCCGTCTCGGGCCCGGTCTCCTGCGAGTCGGACGCCGGTCTGCACGTCTCGGACACGATCCAGATGGGGGCGCGCGTGATCGACATCAGCGACGGCGGGCTGCAGATGGAGTATCTGCTGGTCCGAGCATCCGACGGGACGGTGCTGGCGCGCGGCGGGGCCGAGATCACCGCCTACGATCTGGGCCGGGAAGAGAGCGTCGACATTCCCGACGTCTGGAGGGCCGCCGTCGAACGGTTGCGCGCCGAGTAGATCCGACCCGGGGCGGTTCGATCGAATGCCCCGCCGCCCTCGTCTGTTGTGAGACTGTGATGCCCCCGGGGAACCCGACGCACGAGTGACCAGGAGGAGCCGTCATGGCCACCGCCAAACCGATCGACGACCTCGTCAGCGACGAACCGCCCGAGCCGCAGTCCGACGCCCCCGGCGACGGTGACCTCGACCCACGCGCGGGTCAGGCTCCCGAGGGTTCGGTCGCTCATCGCCGGCTTCGCGACGACGAATTCTGGCGCGAGATCCCGGCCTTTGCCGACGTCTCCCGGGCGACCTTCCTCGATACGACCTGGCAGATGCGGCACTCGGTCTACGGGGAGGACCAGCTCGTCGAGATGCTCGACGGACTGGCGCCGGAGTCGTTCGTCGACGACGTCCGCCGCGGGCTGCACCTGGCACCGATGACCGTCCGCATCACCCCGTACATCTTCAGTCTGATCGACTGGGAACGCCCCTGGAACGACCCGCTGCGGCTGCAGTTTTTGCCGCTCGCCAGCCGTGTCTCTCCCGATCACCCGATGCTGACCCTCGACTCGCTGGGCGAACAGGCCGACGCGCCGGTCGACGGCCTGACCCACCGCTATCCCGACAAGGCGCTGTTCCTCGCACTGGACACCTGCCCCGTCTACTGTCGATTCTGCACTCGAAGCTACGCCGTCGGCATCGATACCGACACGGTCGACAAAGAACAGCTGAGAGTCGATCCGGAGCGCTGGGAGGCGGCCTTCGAGTACATCGAATCACAACCCGAACTCGAGGACGTCGTCATCAGTGGAGGCGACACCTCCAACATGCCCGCCAAACACGTCCGACACATCGGCGAACGCCTGCTGAAGATGGACAACATCCAGCGGATCCGGTACGCGAGCAAGGGACCGGCGGTGATGCCGATGAAGGTCCTCAGCGACGACGACTGGGTCGAGGCACTGGCCGACGTCCACCAGCTGGGGCGGTCGATGCACAAGGAAGTGGCCCTCCACACCCACTTCAATCACCCGCGCGAGATCACCGAGATCACCCGCCGGGCGATGGACCGGCTGTTCGAGGAGGGGATCCGAGTTCGCAACCAGTGCGTGCTCCAGCGGGGAGTCAACGATTCCCCGCGCACGATGAAGCGGCTGACTAAACGACTGGGCGAGGTCAACGTCCAGCCGTACTACGTCTACCAGCACGACATGGTGAAGGGCGTCGAGGACCTGCGGACCTCGATCCAGACCAACATCGAGATCGAGAAGGCCGTCCGCGGCGTGACCGCCGGATTCAACACCGCCGCCCACATCGTCGACGCCCCGGGGGGCGGTGGAAAACGCGACGTTCACTCGTTCGAATACTACAACCGTGAGACCGGAGTCAGCGTCTACACCGCTCCGGCCGTCAAACCGGACGAATACTTCCTCTACTTCGACCCGCTCCACAGCCTGTCGGACGAGATGCGCGAGGCCTGGAAAGATCCGGCCGAGCGCGACCGGATGTGCGAGCGCGCCATCGAAC
>JBDGRG010000105.1:0-2190 GCA_042218355.1 Bradymonadaceae bacterium | reverse complement strand
CGGGCGGCGCGCACACGGGCGCGCCGGAGGGCAACACGTGGGCGCGTGTACCTGAGAGTCGGGTGTGCAGTGATAGTTCGATAGTTGGAGGCAGCGGTTCGAAGAGAACGTCGGAACGCGGTATCGTACGCGGTTTTGGTTACCCGATGTTGTGGGTTCGACGGCGGGTGAAGCTATGGCCGGCGCAGAACTGTTCTGGGGCGGATTTGCTTGTCTCGCCTCCATTCGGTTCGTAGATCCGACCTTCGAGCTGAGAGCATAAGCGAGCGCAAGCTCGTTCGCATCACGAAGGGGTGTGCGTCCTTACAGGTCCGGTACGAGTCGATTCGAATGTTCGAGGAACGACACGTCGGGCCGGAACCCGTGTGGGTGCTGGGAGGCACACTTCACGACGACTCCACGGGTTGCCTCACCCAATCGAATGACAGCTGCGTTTTCTTTCTGTACGTGGTGGTCGATGGTCCGCCTCGGTGTGAGCACGCACGGCGGGATGGGTCGCCAACAGGATACGACGAGGGTGCGAACGCGATGGATGGATTCGACGGACGGGTGGTGGCGATCACGGGCGCCGCAGGGGGTATCGGGACGGCGCTGGCCAAAGAGTGTGCCGACCGTGGCGCGGGGCTGGCGATCTCGGACATCGACGAGGAGGGGCTCGAGGAGACCGCGGACGCGGTGCGCAGTCGGGGAGCGGAGGTGCGAGCCGACGTCGTCGACGTCTCGGACCGCGAGGCGGTCCGGGAGTGGGCCGAGGAGGTCGAGTCGTCGTTCGGGGGCGTGCACTACATCGTGAACAACGCGGGCGTGTCGGCGACCGCCAGCGTCGAGGGGATGTCGTACGAGGATTTCGAGTGGCTGATGTCGATCAACTTCTGGGGCGTCGTACACGGGACGAAGGCGTTTCTCCCACGGATCCGGCGCTCCGGAGGCGGTCGCGTGGTCAACGTCTCGAGCATCTTCGGGGTCGTCGCGCCGGCGACTCAGTCGGCCTACGCGTCGGCCAAATTCGCGGTGCGCGGGTTCACCGAGTCGTTGCGGGCCGAGCTGGCGCTGGACGAGGGCGAGGTCGGGGCGACCTGCGTGCATCCCGGCGGCGTGGCGACCGGCATCGTCCGAGACTCTCGGATCGGCGACACCGGCCCGGCGGAGCGGTCACGCGATGAGGTCGTCGAGGAGTTCGAGGAGGAGCTGGCGTCCCTTTCACCCGAGGAGACAGCGGCCGAGATCGCCGACGGCGTCGAGGCCGGCAAGGGCCGCATTCTGGTCGGCACCGATGCGAAGATGCTCGATACCGTCCAGCGACTGTTCTCCGGGAGTTACCCGGAGCCGTTGGCTTACGTCAGCCAGCTCAAATGGGAGCTGTCGAGGGACGACTCGTGACCGACGATGGGACGTGCGCGGAACTCCTACTGTCATGATCGATCGGGACACCGAATGAACCGTACACGATTGGTCAGATGGACGCTTTCGAGTCTCGTGGATACGTTGCGGCGTCGGCTGTTCGGCGAGCCGGTCGTCGAATCGTGGCCGTTTCGGTTCGAGTGGATGTGGGGCGTGATCCGGAGGAGTTTCGTCGAGGATTCCGGCCAGCCGCCCCAGGTCATCCGTCGCTCTCAGGAGGCGATGATGAAACTCGGGGCTGTGCGCGACGTAGCGCGGATCCCGACGACCCTCCGCGGAGTCGACGCGGAGTGGTTTCGAGCCGACTCGTCGGTCGAGGCCGAACCGGAACCGGGGTCGAAGGCGATCGTCTATCTCCATGGGGGCGGGTATTTCTTCGGGTCGACCGATTCGTACGCCGACCTGCTCGCCGAATTCGCACATCGGTCGGATCTGCCGGTTCTCGGGGTGAACTACCGTCGATGTCCCGAGCACCGGATCGAGGATGCGGTCGACGACGTCGTGGCGGTCTTCGAGGAGCTCTATGGGCGAGGCTGGCGAGCCGAGAATCTCGTCGTGGCGGGTGATTCGGCCGGCGGTGGGCTCGCCGTGTCGTCGTGTATGGCGATGCGCGACCGAGGGGTGCCGGTTCCGGCGGCCCTCGGGTTGATCTCACCGTGGGTCGACATGCGGTGCGAGGCCAACTCGCTCGAGGAGAACAGCGAGACGGACTACATGACGGGCGAGATGCTCGAGGAGGCCGTGCAGATCAACCTGCGGGACCGGTCGCCGGACGATCCGATGGCGTCA
>JBDGRG010000104.1:0-1814 GCA_042218355.1 Bradymonadaceae bacterium | reverse complement strand
GACGCGCAGAGAGGCTGCGATGACGGTGACGACCTCTCGGCACCTGCTTCCCGCCGTCGTGGCCGCGACTCTGACGTGTCTCGTTCCGTCCGCCGCGAACTCGACCGAAACCGATCCGTCGGAGACATCCGTTGTCGTCCGCGCCATCCAGGCCGAGGAACACGTCGTCGACGAGCAATTCGTCGCGCCCGGGACCAACCATCTGCGCGAGGCGATCGAGGAGAGCGAGCGACTCGAGCTGGTGAGGAAGCGCCGACTGGGCCCGACACGACGCCGCGCACCCCCAACTGACGGCCATTCCCGTCGCGGGGCCCGCGGACAGCTCGTCCTCGAGACTCGAGTCGAGCGGATGAGAAGGTGTCTCCTCTCGGCAAAGGTCGTCGAACGGGACCCGGAGCGCGCCCGCCGGTTTTACGAGACGGGATGCTCGTCCCCCGACGAACCCGACCGCACCCGAGACGGAGCCAGCTGCTACGAACTGGCAGAATTGTACCGCGCCGGGACCGGGGTCGAACGCAACCTGCATCTCGCCGGCAGACTGTATCGCGAGGCATGTCAGTCACTGGGTGCCGACGATCGTCCGGCCTGCGCCGGGTTGGCCCAGATGTACCGGCATGGTGAGGGCGGACCGGTCTTCTTCGCCGAGGCCCGCGAGCTCTACGTCGACGAGTGCGAAGACAAACTCGAACACTGCGGCCCTGGAGCCGAGATGCTCGCCGGCGGACTGGGCGGACCGCGCGACGTCGAGACCGCCCGGCGGTTCTACAAATATGCCTGCGAAGACGGGTCCAAGGCGGCCTGCGAGGCGCGGTCCGCGCTCATGAAAGGGGAGTGAGTCCGGCCCCACCTGCCGCGTAGTCGGCTACCACGATACGCCGGATCCCTCGTCCGAGGCGTCGACGCCGATTCCGAGGTACTGCTCGACGGCTCGAGCGATGGCCTCAGCGTCGGCCTCGGATTTGATGCCCGCGAGGAGTTCGGCCTCCGTCGGGCCCGGCAGGTGGGCCACGCCCCGGAACCGGATGGATTCCGCGCCGTAAGCCCCCGACTCGCGCTCGGCCGTCAGTTCACGCAACCGGTACGCGAGGCTCGAATCGGCACTCGGCCACGGCAGCGGGCCGTGCTCGACAGTGATCTGAACCGGCTCGCGTTCGGCCGGATCGACTCGAACCTCGGTTCGGTTCCAGAAGAAGCAGACGGCGAGGTACGCGAGGTAGATGGCCAGCGTCCCGAGGGCGAGGAGGTACGGCAAGGCCGGCTCCCCCGACGGCGACGGATGGACGAACATGTACCATCCCGCCGCCGCAGAGCCGAGGGCCCCGACCGTCGATACCACGCCGAACCACCTGTTCCAGCTGCGGACCAGCTCGAGGCCCGCCGCCTCGCGGTTCAACCGGACCCGGTCCGTCTGGGGCGTGTCGACCGGGTCGATCCGGTCGAGCGAGGGGGCAGGTCGGTCCTCGATTAGCGCCGATCGAGTCATCGGTCCCGCCGGTCGGTACCTACGAACGAGCAGTACGAGTGAGACGCGTCTACAGTGAAACCACGACCGAAGTCGAATCGATTCGAGGATGGAGTGAAGCGGAAATCGGACGTCGGACAGGGTGTGATCCGCCACCGTGGGATCGGTGCAGTCCGGTCGTGGGCAGACCGTGGCCAGCGCATCTTGCGCTGGCGGGTCGCAGACTCCACCACGCTGGAAGCGCGGTCAACGCTCCGGCCCGGACCCTAGCGCTACCCGCATCCCACGGTTTCCGATCAGACCCCGTCGGACATTGCCCGGAGCGAGCGAGGCCAGCCCACGACCTGTGAGA
>JBDGRG010000103.1:0-3091 GCA_042218355.1 Bradymonadaceae bacterium | reverse complement strand
CGAGAACTGGCACCTGTTGCACCTCTATCAGCCCCGGGCGGTGGTCGAGGATTCGGTCATGCCGGCGTTCAAATGGCTGTTCCGCGTCGAGAAACACCCGTCGGCGGCCGAGACGACCATCTCGGTCCCCGAGCCCTGGGGACCCGAGGCCGGCACGGTCGTCGCCACCGAGCGCGCGCAGGCGCTGGTTGCGTACCTGAAGTCGCTCCAGCAGGCCCCGGTCCCCGGCGCCTCGACTCGGAACAAAGGCGGCAGCAGCGCCTCCGCGAAGTCGGGCGACGGATCGGCCTCGGGCGCGGGACCGAACGGCGAGTCGATCTACGAGTCCAAGTGCGCCAGCTGCCACCAGTCCGACGGCGGTGGGGTTCCCGGGACGTTTCCGCCGCTGGCCGGCGACCCGGTGGTCACCGCCGACGACCCGACCCGGCACGTCGAGATCGTGTTGGATGGCCTGCAGGGAAAGACGATCGAGGGGACCGAGTACGGCGCGGCCATGCCGGCGTTCGGCTCGCAGCTGAAGGACTCGGAGATCGCGGCGGTCATCAACCACGAGCGGACCAGCTGGGGGAACGACGCCCCGACGATCACCGCCGAGGACGTCGCCGCGGTGCGCTCTGGGAAATCGCTCGAGGGGGACAGCGCCAGTGACGGTGAACCCGACGCCGGCGCGACCGCCGACACCTCCGACGACTCCGACGCGGGCAGCACGCCCCGGGAGGCGGGACCGTGAGTTCCCCCAATGACTCGACCGACGCGACGACTTCGCCGCCCGCCGATCACGGGCACGACGCGGCCCCCTCGGGTCCGGCGTACTGGCTCGTCACCGGCACGTCGGCGGTGATCGTCGCGCTCGCCTGCTGGCTGGCGGTCAAGTATCTGGTCTGGCCGGGCGAGGGCGGCGACGGTCACATCAAACGGCGCATACTTCGCGAGGAGGAGCCGTGAGTAGCCTGGACACCGGCGAACATCCCGGCGGGAGCGAAGTCGACCGTGTCGACGTCTACCTCGACGACGGCGACGAACCGATCGCGACGTACAGCCCGCCGGCGCGGATCCAGTTCGACACGACCGCACTCGAGGACGGGCAGCATCGCCTTCGGATCGAGGCGACGGGACCGGAGGGCAGCGTCGGCCGTCGGATCGTCGACTTCGAGGTCCGAAACGGTCCCGCGATCGACGTCGAGGGGCTGAATTCGGGCGACACGGTCTCGGACGAGGTCGATCTGATGGTCCACGCCTGGGGCGGAGCGGGCCGCGAAGACTGGGAGGCCTCTCACGCCGAATCGCCCGCCCCCGCGCCGACCTGGGCGTGGGTGTTGCTGATCGTCGTCTTCGCCTGGGCGCTGTTCTACGCCGTCTCCTACTGGCAGCCGACCGAGGAGTTCACCGACACCCCGACCTACCCGGCGGTCGAGGGACGTCCGTGAATACCGCGACCGGCGGACGAGACGAGGACAATGTGGCCGAGCCGTCTCCGAGCGGCCGCACCCCCGAGACCTACTCGAAGCGAAACTGCTTGTGACAGTTCGCGCAACCGTCGACCAGCTTCCCGTACTGGTTGGCGGCCCCGGCCAGGTCGTCCTCCTTTGCCGCCTTCAACAGGCCCTTCAGGTTGCTGTGGAACTGGTCGTCGAGCCGCTCGAACGTCTCCATCTCGTCGGCGTTGATCGGAGGTTCGTATTTTCCCTGTTCGAGCGCCTTCATCGTCATCTTCCGCGCCGGGTGGACCTTTTTGAACTGAGCGGGAATTGCCTCGAGATTGTCGTTCGCGATCAGCGTCAGCGTCTGTCGCATCGCCTCCAGCAACAGCTGCATCTCGTGCTGGAGAACATTGACCCCCTCGGGCAACTCCTCGAGCGAAGTCGGCGGACCCGGGGACTCGGAGGGTTTCTTCGGCTGCTCCCCGGATCTGTCGTCCGCCCCCGGCTTCACCGCTGTTTGCTCCGATGTCGGCTCGCGAGCTTCGGCCTCCGTCTTACCATCCGGAGACTCTCGGTCGCAGGCGGCGAGCAACGCGACAATCGTTGCGATTGCCAAGACAGCTGTCTTTCTCGACATCATCACGAGCTCCTCGTCGTCTGGAGAGAGGACCGACCGACAGCCCCGGCCCGGCCGCAGGTCTGGCATCCATTCGAAACCGGCATCGCGCGCACCGAACACCCCCGCCCGTCGCTCTCCGTCTACGCCGGCATACGGGCGGAGGATGACCGACGCGACATCCATCCCAATGATCCGCCACAGCTCCTCGTTCCGTCCAGCGCGCCCTTCAGGCGGCGGAGAGCCCGCGGCGAACCGGCCGGGTCCGCGCACGTCACCGATCCAGCAGCCGCCGGACGAGCTGAACCAACACCTGGGGCAGCCGGTCGGGCTGGTGGAGGACCGCGTAGGCGTCCGGACCGAAGATCTGGTCCATGTACGTCGGCGCCTCGCGGTCGATGGTCAGACAGAAGACCTCGACCCCCTGCATGTGAGCTTCGTGGACGGCCTGGCGGGTATCCTCGATGCCGTACTGGGTTTCGTAGAGGTCGGCGTCGTTCGGTTTGCCGTCCGACAGCATCAGCACCACCGGGTGACGGACCCCTCGAGCGCGCACTCGTGTCGTCGCGTGTCGCAGCGCGGCACCGCACCGGGTGTACCGGTCGGGCGCGAGCCGACCGATCCGGCGACGGATGGACTCGTCGTACTCCTCGTCGAATTGTTTGACCGACCGCACGCGGACGGCCTCCGGACCGCGCCCGGAGAAGGTCGTGACGGCATAATCGTCGCCCAGCGCATCGAGCGCCTCGCAGACGACCAGCAAAGCCTCCTTCTCGACGTCGATCACGCGCCGGTCGCCGCGGATCCAGCTGTCCGTCGACGCGCTGACATCGACCAACAGTTCGACGGCGACCTCAAGCAATGCAGGCTTGGCGCTGACGGCAACCCAACGAACCAGTTCACGGAGCCGAAAGAAGCCGAACTGATGGCTTCAGCGAGGTTCCACGGCGACCACACCGTCGTCCGAACACCGGGCGACACGCAGGAAGATACGCTTGAACAAGTGAAGAAATCCTTCACATTCAATCCGTAGTTCTAACTAATCCAACATGAC
>JBDGRG010000102.1:9226-15168 GCA_042218355.1 Bradymonadaceae bacterium | reverse complement strand
CTTCGTGCCTTCGCGTCTTCGTGGCCTGTTAATCGCACGCCTGAACAATTACTCGACCGGAAACGTCCCCGTCGGTCGCGCCGACCGGATCCGCGCCGGGACCGGCGGTCGACCGATCGACTCCCAGCCAGGATGTGCAGGACCATGACCCAGATGGAAGGTACGACCGTTCTGAGTGTGCGCCGCGATTCCGACGTAGTGGTCGCGGGGGATGGACAGGTCACACTCGAGGAGAGCGTCGTCGTCAAACATACGGCCAACAAGGTCCGCCGGCTCCACGGCGGCGAGGTGATCTGCGGGTTCGCCGGTGCGACCGCCGACGCGATGACGCTCTACGAGAAGTTGGAGGGTAAACTCGGCGACTACAGCGGCAACCTGACGCGTGCGGCCGTCGAGCTGGCCAAGGAGTGGCGCACCGATCGGATGCTCCGGCGGCTGGAGGCGCTGTTGGTGGCGGCCGACGCGGAGGATACACTCCTGATCAGCGGGAACGGCGACGTCGTCGAGCCCGACGAGGGCATCGCGGCGATCGGTAGCGGCGGCAACTACGCACTTGCCGCTGCACGCAGCCTCTACCGGCATACCGATCTGCCGGCCGAGGCGATCGCCGAGCGGGCGATGGAAATCGCCTCCGAGATCTGTGTCTACAGCAACGAATCGCTGACCGTCGAGACACTCTCGACGGGCGAGTAGTCGAGTAGTGGAAGAGGCTAAGTGGCTGAGATGTCGAGATGCTGAGCCGACGACCGCGCAACCGTTGCCGCTCGACGGGATTGAAAGCTCTCATCGGGATCGCCGTTCGACGAATCTGAATCGGCCGCCATTCCGGCCGGCGGTGCTTTAGCGCCGCCGGTTGTCCCGTGCCGAGTCAGCCGGCGGTTTCAACCGCCGGTCGGCGGCTTCAGCCCCGTGGAAGACGATCGACTGATCCCGCGTTGATCGAAACGTTCGAACGCACCGACGACCCGAGGGAGACCGCATGGACATCGAAGCAAGCTACGACATGACGCCCCGCGAGATCGTCGAGCAGCTCGATCGGTTCATCGTGGGCCAGGAGAAGGCCAAGCGGGCGGTGGCCGTGGCGATGCGCAACCGCTGGCGTCGCCAGCAGATCGACGAGGAGCTGCGCGACGAGATCATGCCGAAGAACATCGTCATGATCGGACCGACCGGCGTCGGCAAGACCGAGATCGCCCGACGGCTGGCGAGCCTCGCCCGCGCGCCGTTCCACAAGGTCGAGGCCAGCAAATTCACCGAGGTCGGCTACATGGGACGGGACGTCGAGAGCATGGTCCGGGACCTGGTCGACGTGGCGATCAATCTCGTCGAATCCGAAGCCCAGGAGGAGGTCGAGGACCGTGCTCGCGAGCTCGCGGAGGACCGCATTCTGGACCAGCTCGAAGCTCGCATGGAGGAGCGGTCGCCGCTGAATCGCGACGACGAGGACGATCGGACGACGTTCATCGTCGGCGACGGCGAGGTCCGCGAGTCCGAGTCGGGGCCGACCGACGAGCGCGAGCTGCTCCGCGAACGTCTGCGCGCCGGGGAGTTCGCCGACGAATACGTCGAGATCGAGGTGACCGAGACGCAGAGTCCGATGGTCGAGGTCTTCTCCGACCAGCCGGGCATGGAGAACATGGACTTCGAGAACATGCTGGGCGACATCCTCCCCCAGCAGGCGACCCGCAAGCGGGTCAAGGTCGAGGATGCGTTGCCCCAGCTGATCCAGGAGGAATCGTCGAAACTGGTCGATCAGGAGCAGATCAAACAGGAGGCTCTCAGGCGCACCCAGGAGAACGGGATCATCTTCCTCGACGAGATCGACAAGATCGCCGGGCGCGAGGCCCAGAAGTCGCCGGACGTCTCGCGCGAGGGGGTCCAGCGCGACCTGCTGCCGATCGTCGAGGGCTCGTCGGTCTCGACCAAACACGGGGTCGTCCAGACCGATCACATCCTCTTCATCGCCGCCGGCGCCTTCAACGTCTCCAAGCCCTCCGACCTGATCCCGGAGCTGCAGGGCCGCTTCCCGATTCGCGTCGAACTGAACAGTCTCGGGCAGGAGGAGTTCCGGCGGATTCTGACCGAACCGGACAACAGTCTGACCCGCCAGTACGTCGAGCTGATCAAACCCGAAGGGGTCGACATCACGTTCACCGACGATGCGATCGATACCCTCGCGCAGATGGCCTTCGAGGTGAATCAGACGCTCGAAAACATCGGGGCGCGTCGGCTCCACACGGTGATGGAGAAGGTCTTCGAGCAGATCTCCTTCGATGCCCCGGAGATGGACGAGGACGCATTCGAGGTCACCTCCGATTACGTCCGCGACCGACTCGAAGGCATCCTCGATGACGTCGACCTCAGTCGTTACATCCTCTGACTGAGTCAGTGAGTCACTGAGTTCATTGGCGAGCGCCCTGCGGGTGAGGTCGTGGCATCGGCCACTTCAAACTCCGTCGCAGGGCAACGGTTGTGCGACTGTAGCTCAACGGCTCAACAGCTCAACGGCTCGACGACTCGACCGCTCACAGCCCCATTCTTCGAGGGCTCGGTGACACGAACCGCTTCGCCGAGCTATGGTTGTGCGGTCGTGGACTCAGCATCTGAGCATCTCAGCTACTAAGCATCTCGCCGACTCGACGGCTGCCGACGCCACACAGGACGGGAGCAACGATGGAAGCACCCGACGGGGAAACGACCGACCATCGGTCGACCGAGGAGCTCGTCGCCTCCGGCGACCGGCGGATCTCGACCAACTACTCGCCCGCCTCGGTCGTCTTCGACCACGGCGAGGGCGTGTATCTGTACGACCGCGACGGGAACGCCTATCTCGACTTCCTGGCGGGCATCGCGGTCAACTGTCTCGGCTACGACCACCCGGCTCTGGTCGACGCAATTCGCGAACAGGCCGCCCGCTGCACCCACGTCTCCAACGCGTTCTACACGGCCGAGCAGGTCGAGCTGCTCGAGGCCCTGACCGCTCGGACCTTCGCCGACCGGGTCTTCTTCTGCAATTCGGGCGCGGAGGCGAACGAGGCCGCGCTGAAGCTCGCCCGTCGCTATCAGTCCGAAGTCGCCGGGGAGCCCGACCGAAAGACGATCGTCTCGATGGAGGGGTCGTTTCACGGCCGGACGATGGGGGCGATCACGGCCACCGGTCAGTCGAAGTATCACGCTGGTTTCGAACCGATGCTTCCGGGCGTCGAGTACATGCCCTTCGGGAAACTGGAGGCGATCGACCGGCACGTCGGCGACCAGACCGCCGCCGTCTTCGTCGAGCCGATCCAGGGCGAGGGCGGTGTCCGGCCCGCCGACCGGACGTTCCTCGAGGGGCTCCGCAAGCGCTGCGATGAGACGGGTGCCCTGCTGGTCTTCGACGAGGTCCAGACCGGTGTCGGCCGAACCGGCGAACTCTTCGCCTACCAGGACTTCGGCGTCGAACCCGACATCATGTGTCTGGCGAAGGGCCTCGGCGGGGGCACGCCGCTCGGCGCGACGCTCGCCTCGGACGAAATCTTCAAGGGATGGAAGCCCGGCAGCCACGCCAGTACCTTCGGCGGCAATCCCCTCGTCTGCCGGGCCGCGAAGACGGTCCTGGAGGTCATCGACGAGCAGAACCTTTGTGAGAACGCCCGCCAGCGCGGCCAGCAGCTGCGCGACGGACTGCGGGAACTGCAGGCCGAGTTCGACGTCATCGACGACGTCCGCGGCCGCGGGCTGATGGTCGGCGCGGAGTGCGGCGACCCCGCCAGTGATATCGTCGACCTCGCCCGCGACGAGGGCCTCCTGATCAATACCGCCGGCGGGGACACCCTCCGCTTCGTCCCCCCGCTGATCGTCACCGAGGGCGACGTCGACGAGGCCCTCGACCGGTTGGAGCGGGCCCTCGCCGAACAGAGCGGGGGTTGAACGTCCCGCCTTACAGCAACTTGTCACGGTCCGGGCGACGGAGTACCCTTTCCGACGAAGGAGACGTCAGCGACTCATCGTCCGCTCGACTCAGACGCCGATCCGACCGTGACAGACGCGCCTCGCCTCGACGATTCGGCCGTCCCGGAACGCCGCCCGGGCGTCGACATCGACTCCGTCTCGGAGTCCCCCTCCTCGGACGAGTTCTTTATCTATTCGCGGATCGACGGGGATTGTTCGGTCGGAGAGCTGTCGGTCTCGACCGGGCTGGGACGCGAGCGGACGGAGACGGCTCTGCAGGGGTTGGTCGATCTGGGATTGATCGAGGTCCCGGGGATGGAACCCCAGCGGTCGGGCTCCGACTCGAGCGCCGCCGACAGCGACTCCTCGTCGTCCGACACCGACGGCGGGGCGGACGACGAGGGCATCGATCTCTCCCATCTTCCGACGCCGCCCGACGAGTACGATCTCGACGAGCAGCTGCTCGAGATCGACGCTCCGCTCGACGAGCGTCATCGCCGCGAGCTCGCCTGTCTGCACGCCCAGCTCGACGACATCGACCACTACGAGTTCTTCGGGGTCGCCTCCTCGGCTCCGCGCGGCGAGATCAAGCGCGCCTACTTCGAATACTCCAAGCGGTTTCACCCCGACAAATTCTTCCGCCGCGAGCTCGGTCCCTTCGAGGAGATGCTCGAGGACGTCTTCCAGCGCGTGACCCGGGCCCACCGGGTATTGTCGGATCCCGACAAGCGCGAGGAGTACGACGAGGAACTCTCCGACCGCGCGGACGAAGCCGCGACGCCGATGAGCCAGCCCTCCTCGGTCGAAATCGCCCGGGAGTCCGGCGACGAGATCTCCGAGTCCCAGCAGAAGCGGAGTGCGGCCTTCGCCAAGCTGGTGGGGCTGGCCGAAGAGGCCCGAAAGAAGGGGGACCACGTCGAGGCCGCCGAGCACTACCGAAAGGCACTGAGGGTCAAACGCGACATCCGCCCGGCGATTCGAGCGGCGAAGGCACTGCTGCGGGCGGGCGAGCAACTCGATCAGGCCGAGCTGTTCGCCAAGGCCGCGCTGCGGATCGACGACGAACACCTCGATGCCCATCTGTGTTACGCTCGCATTCTGGAGGAGATGGGGGAGGAGGACCGGGCGGTCGAGGCCTACGATCGCGTGCTCGAGCTGGACGGCGACCACGACCGCGCCAGAGAGCGTCGAGCGAGACTGAGGGAGTAGACCGGACCGCCGCACGAGTCCGTCGGTCGCCGAGACGAGGACCGAGGGCCGAGTGATTCGCGCGCCGAGCGTTCGAGGAGTCGACATGGAACAGGTCATCGGAATCGATCTCGGGACGACGAACTCATGTGTCGCCGTCGTCGAGGGCGGGACGCCGAAGGTGATCCCGAACAAGGGGGGCTACAAGACGACGCCGAGCGTGGTGGCGATCACCGAATCCGGGAAGCGGCTGGTCGGCCACTTGGCCAAGCGCCAGGCGATCACCAACGCCAAGCACACCGTCTACGGCGCCAAGCGGCTGATTGGCCGGAAATGGGAGTCGCCGGCGGTTCGCCACTGCGTGGAGACCTGTCCGTACGAGATCGTCCCCGGCCCGCACGACGACGTCCGGGTCAAACTGCGCGGCGAGGAGTACAGTCTCCCGGAGATCTCGAGCATGGTGCTCCAGGAGATGAAGCTCGTCGCCGAGGAATATCTCGAGGAGGAGCCGGAGAAGGCGGTCGTGACGGTCCCGGCGTATTTCAACGACTCGCAGCGCCAGGCCACCAAGGACGCCGGACGCATCGCCGGACTGGACATCATCCGCATCATCAACGAGCCGACCGCGGCGGCACTGGCGTATGGCTTCGGCGAAGGGGACCGCGAGGGGACGGTCGCGATCTACGACCTCGGTGGGGGCACGTTCGACATCTCGCTTCTCGAAATCGGGGGCGGCGTCTTCGACGTCCTCGGTGAACGACCCCAGCGTCTCCTTCAGCCCGTCGAACATGCGCTACTCGCCGTCGCCGCCGAACTGGCCCTGC
>JBDGRG010000102.1:0-9216 GCA_042218355.1 Bradymonadaceae bacterium | reverse complement strand
GCCGGCGACACGTTTCTTGGCGGGGAGGATTTCGACGCCCGGATCATCGAGCATCTCAGCTACGAGTTCGCCCGCGAGCACGAGGTCGATCTCCGTCAGGACGACATGGCACTGCAGCGGCTCCGCGACGCTGCCGAAGAGGCGAAGATCGAACTGTCGTCGGTTCGAGAGACGGAGTTGAGTCTGCCGTTTCTCTACACCCGCGACGACGGCGAGGCGCTGCATCTCCAGACGACGTTAACCCGCGAGAAGCTCGAGGATCTCGTCGAGGATCTGATCCACCGGACGACCAAGATCTGCCGGGCGACCCTCGAGGAGGCGGGCCTCGAGACCGCCGACGTCGACGACGTCATCCTGGTCGGCGGGATGACGCGCATGCCGCGGATCCAGCAGGAGGTCGAGGAGTTCTTCGGACAGGCCCCCTCGAAGAAGGTCCACCCGGACGAGGTCGTCGGCGTGGGGGCGGCGATCCAGGGCGAGACCCTGATGGACGAGGACGAGGACGTCCTTCTGCTGGACGTCACGCCGCACAGCCTCGGAATCATGGTACACGGCGGCGGCTACGAGCGCCTGATCGAGGCGAACTCGACGATCCCGACCAGCGAGAGCCGGATCTTCACCACGGTGCGCGACGAACAGACCTCCGTGAAGATTGTCGTGCTCCAGGGCGAGAGCGACGATGCCGAGGAGAACGAACTGCTGGGGGAATTCGTCTTGAGCGGTCTGCGCGAGGCCCCCGCCGGCGAGGTCGAGATCGAGGTCGAATTTTCCATCAGTGCCGACGGGATCGTCAGTGTCTCGGCCACGGATCTCGAGACCGGGAAGGAACAGTCGATCACGGTGACGGCCTCCAGCGACCTGACCGAGGAGGAGATCGACCGGATGGTCGAACGCAACGAGGACTACCTGATGGAGGTCAAACGAGGCGAGGACCTCGAACAGGAGCGGACCGCGCTGCAGAAGACGATCCGCGAGATCGACGACCTCGTCTCGCAGGTCGACGAGGAGGAGGCCTCGGATCTCCTCGTGCAGGCCAAGGAACGGGCGGTCGAGGCGGTCGAACGGGCCCGCGACTCGATCGACAGCGAGGACATCGAGGAGCTCGAAGAGCTGAACGAAAAGCTCGACCGTGCACTGGAGGCGTTCCGCGGAGTCTTCCAACGGACGTGAACCCTGGGGGCCCGGCGTCGCCCGTCGATCGGACGGGCCGAGTCCGGGCCGTCAACTCGGCTGGAGTCGGCGATGCCTGACGCCATCGACAACCAGGCCTTCATCGACGTGCTGGAGGACGCTCGACGCGCGCTCCGGGACGGCGACGAGGCGGATGCGGTCGAGCTGTTGGAGAAACTCGACCGCGCCGGCTACCCGGACGACGACCTGACGACCGTCCTCTCGATCCTCGAGTCGTCGGTCGACGGACGGCTGGCCGAGGCGCTCTCCTGGGTGGAAAACCAGCTCGACGAACTGCGCCGGACCAGCAGCACCATGTTCGAGACCGTCGAGGAGGTCTCGGACGAACACGATCGAGCGCTCGCGGAGACCTTGGCGCCGGACGACGCCGAGTCGGGGGTTGCGGCCGAAGCGCCCGGCGAGTCCGAGCCGGTCTCGACGGTCGGGACCGAGGCGCTGGAGGAGGACTTCGAGGTCGACACCAGCGAACCCGCCGAGGAGATGCCCGAGTCCGAGGCGGACGATTTCGGCGGCGACGACTTCCTCGAGGTCGACGATCTCTTCGACGACGACGATCTCGACGAGGCGATGTCGATGGGGGAGCCGGACGACGTCGAGGAGTCCGACGGCCCGGCCGAGCCCACCGAGAAGTCCGGTTCCGGTTCGCTCGACGCACTCGAGGGGGCCGGTGAGAGTGCCGAGGAGCTGTTCGGCGACGCGCTCGAAGACACCGGGGAGGCCGGGGGGGACGAGACGGCCGGGACCGTTGCCGAGCCCGAGGAGGCCGCGGACGAGGGCGGCGAGCAACGATTCGAGGAGGCCGTCGACGAGCAGAGCGGGGGGCTCTTCGACGAATCTCCCGGTCCGGCCGACGAATCCACCCCGGGCGGGGGAAGGGCGCAGAGCGGGAGCGAGGAGGCCCTCGAGGAGAGCGATGTCGATGCCGAGGAGTTGTTCGGCGACGCGCTCTCCTCGACCGAATCCGAGGACGCATCCGACGAGGCCCCCGGAACGTCGGAGGCGGCCCTGCCCGCCGATCCGTCGACCGACGGCGGGTCCGACGAGATGGAGGCTGCCGGACTGGACCTCGATTTCGAGAGCGAACTCGACCAGATGTTCGAGGACGAGACGCTCGACGGGGACCTCGACTTCGACGAGGAGGAAGAGGAACCCGTGGAGGCCGGTTCGAGCGGTTCGGAGGACGACTCGATCGAGGGGCTCGACGACCTCTTCGCCGAGTCGGAGTCCGAATCGGTCGAGCCCGACCAGCCGCCCGCCGGCGGGGAGGAGTCCGAAGAGCAGGATGCCGGGATCTCCCAGGCCCCTCGCTATCGAGGGGGCGGCGAACCGGAGGGGGCTGGAACCGATGACGAGGCCGGGGCCGCACGGGCGGAGAGCCCGGTCGATGCCGAACCCGACGAGGAGCTCCCGGGCGTGTCCGATGCACGGTCGCCGGACGAATCCGGCGACGAGGCGGAGAGCCTGGGCCCGAGCTCGAGCCCGACGCCGTTGTTCGGGGAGAAGGGCGGGTCGGAGATCGATTCGAACGCGCCGACGAACCTCGGCGATGTCACGTCCGGGACGGAGCGGCCGAACCAGACCATCGGATTGGCCGAGGAACTCAGTGCGGGGACGCTCCGACTGATCGACGAGGCGTACGAGATGATGGAGGCGGGGAACTACGACTCGGCGCGGGACCTCGCCCGGTCGGTCGTCGAACGGAATCCGGACAGTGACCGGGCCCGGGAGTTGCTCGAGGAGATCGACGAGCGGGTCGAACCGCAGGAGGAAGCGGAGGCGGACGAACCCTCGGCGGAGATCGAAGATCTCTCGTGCGTGCCCGAGACGAAGGTCTCCATCGACGAGCTCTCCCGGTTCGACCTCGACCACCGGGCGGGGTTCGTCTTCAGTCTCGTCGACGGCGAGATGTCCTTCGAGGACATCCTCGATCCGCCGGTCCGGGACCTCAGGCGGACCTACGAGGACATCCTCGAACTCAGCTCGATGTCGCGCGAGGAGACGCTGGAGGTCCTCCGGGGGATGAAGGCCCGGGGAATCCTCGAGGTCGATGGTGGGTGAGGCGCGAGCCCGGTCAGTCGAGCAAAAAGAGATCGTCCCCCGAATCGTCGGCCTCCGTCGGTTCCTCGCCCTCGGCGACCGCCCGGTCGATCGAAGCGCGTTGGTAGTTCGGATCTCCCAGGTCGACGACCGGCTGGCCGTCGCGCTCGAGCAGCCGAATGTGCGGTCGATCCGACGCCGATTCCGCCGCCGGAGGCCCGACGACCCGCGCGCGTTCCCCGCTGGACAGTTCGACGGTCGTCCCGACCGGATAATCCCCCATCGTCTCGACGAACAATTCGACGAGCGCCGGGTCGAGTTCGGAGTCGCCACGCCGCTTCAGCGCCTCGATCGCCGTCGACGGGTCTCGCGGCTCGTTGCCGTCGGAACCGGCCAGCAGTCGGTCGTAGGTCCGCGCGATGTCGGCCGCACGGCGGACCACGTGCACGCGCCGCTCGCGCTTGTAGAAGGGCGGCCCGATGGTCCGTTCGAGCTCGATCCCCCGCTCGTGCAGGAGGATGGCGCGCAAGCTCGATGCTGGTGAACCGTCGAGCCGGCCGCTGACCCGCGCGACTGCCCGGGCGTTCGCGGTGGCGAGCCGTTCGTTGGGAGCTCCCGCCTCGGCCGGATCGGCCAGGTCGACCCCTCGCGTGCGGTCGACGTCACGCAACAGGATCGCCAGTCCGCTCGCACCGACGCGGCCGGGGCGCAGGCCGAGTCGATCGATCATCAGCATCGAATAGATCGCCGTGTTCACGGAATGGAGCGCGGGCCCGGCCTCGAGGAGGTCGGTGGTCGGCAGCCGGAGGATGTCGAACCGGTCACCGTCGAAGAGTTCGGCGATGCGATCGACGATCCGGCGCAGGGTGGGGAGGTCGGCGGTCGTGTCGGACTCCTCCTCGATTCGTTCGTGCAGACGCCCCACTTTGACGGCCAGTCGCAGATACAGGTGCGCGGAGTACTCGCGGACGGTCACCTCCCCCAGCGCCTCGAGGACGTCGCGGTCGGGCGAGCCCGAGTCGTACTCGAGATGGGAGGTCTCGAATCCCTCGAGTCTCTGCTCCTCGTCCGCATTCCGGATCTCGCGCAATTCGTCGAGGAGTTCGACCAGTTCGTCGGCCGTGAGGTTCCGCCCGAACGACAGCGTGCGGATCTCCGCGTCGGCGAACAGCTCGCGAAGTTCGCGAAGCCGGCGCTGATCCTGTTGCGAGAGGCGAATCGTGTGGCCGTTGACACTGGCGAACTCCCCTCGGATCCCGAATGACAGTGCACGCAGCGACGTGTCTGCGAGCGATTTCCGGGCAAACGATCGAAAGTCGTCGACCGCGTTTCGGGTCTGCTCCTGGTCCGATTCGAAGATCGAACCGACCTTCAACATCCGATAGACGGCGTCGAAGAATGCCTCGCCGAACCGCTGTGGATCCGAGGGATCCGTCGCGCCCTGGTCGTCGGTCGGGATCGACGAGTCGCCCGGCGCCGGGCCGGTGGACCTGTCGTCGTCCATGGTCATGTCGGTCACCGTGGGGGGGCGAGGTGGAGCGAGGATCGACGGAGCGTCAACCGATCACCTGCAGGACTTCGTCGCAGGCCGAGCGAACCGAGCCGGGCACCATCCAGTCGTCGGAGACCGATTCGAGGAGATCCGCGACCCGGGGCGTGGGCACTTTGACCAGCGACCGAACTGCCTTCGACGCGAATTCTCGACGCGACGAGCCGGCGTACAGACGACACCGGATGGCCTCCTCGATCGCCTCTAGGCCCTTCTCTCCACCCTCGCGCGCGAGCGCGGTGACGACCGCCTCGATCTCCGGCTTTGGTCGCTCGTAGAACGCCTCGTCCTCGAGTTTGGCCTGCAGAACACTGCGGACCTGGTCGGGCGCTCCCTTCTCGACCGCGCGCGTGGCCGCCGTCCGCAGCTCCGAGGTCCGGGCGTTCAACAGCGGGAGGACGTACTGGCGGATCTCGCGCGAGTCGCGCCAGTGATCCTCCAGCGCCTCCAGTGCGCGGACCTTCAGTTCTTCGCCGATGTCGCGGGGGAGGCTGTCGACGAGAAAGGACCTCGTCTCGGGCATCGCTTCGCAGGCGATGTCGACGACGCGTTCGGCCTCGTCGTCGGGCAGGCTGTCGAGCGCGTCGCCCGCGAATCCCAGGCCGGAGCTGGCGCGCTTCTGCAGAAACCGGTAGATGTCGCGCTCGGTCTCGTCGCCCAGCTCCCATTCCAGCAGGCCGAGCACCTGCCTGGACCCCTCCTCGGAGTCCAGCGCGTCGAGCAGACGGAGGATCGGCCGTCGGACGGCCGGCTTCGCGTCGGCGACCTCGTCGACGAGCGAGCGGATGCGATCGTCGGAGAGATGATCGCGGAGTGCGGTCTGCAGCGCGCGGGCCGCCTCGTCCTCGAAGGCCCCGCGCCAGGTGTGCACGGCCTTGAGGAAGGTGAGCGCCTCGGAGGGCTCGTCCCCCTCGACCAGACGGACCATCACGTCGGCGATCTCCGAGGCGACGCGGGAGACGAGCTCCTCGTTCGGATTGCGCGCGAGCACGCCGGCGAGGATCTCGCCGTAGCGGCTCTCGAACTCGTCGACCGTCAGCAATCCCTGCTTCAACTCGCCCAGCGCGTCCTGCAGCGAGGGCCGGAGATTGAGCATCTGTTCGGTCCCGTTCTGCAGTTCGCGGCGGCGCTCGGACCGGGTCTTCAGCTGAGTGCGGAACAGTTCGTCCGCCGTCAGCGCGTCGCCGTCGGGCTCGCGCAGTCCCGCGTCTGCGTCGCTGAGTCGGCCGAACAACTCCCGGACCTCCCGGCGCTCCTCTTCGCTGTCCTGACGCAGCGCATCGGCGTTCAGCCCGGCCAGCCAGGCCATCGAGCCGTCGAGTGCCCGAAACTCGAGGTGCGTGAAGTCGGCGTCGTACAGCGCGGCGGTGGCGTCGACGTCGACCTCCTCCTGGTCGAGCCGGCGGAGGACGAGCCCGAACTTGCGAATTTCACGGCGTTGCAGCCCGCCGAGAAAGTAGAGGAGGAACACGCCGTCGCGGCTCAGCGCGAAGCAGTAGTCCTCGGGCCGCGAGGTCTCCCAGACCGACTCCTCGGTTCCCAGCAGACACGTCCGGTGGTCCTCCAGGCGCACCACCATCTGGTCGGTGTGCCGGAACAGCGAATCGAATGCGTCCTCGGTGTTGTCGAGCGCTTCGTCGACGACCGGGTGGCCCGGGGGGTAGCTCTCGGCCGCCTCCAGAAACCGTTCGAGCGTGTCGAAACAGCGGCGGCCGAGGCGGAGCTCCTCGCGTCGGCGCGTGGAGAGTTTGTCGGGGTCGTCGGTGCTGGTGGCAGCCATGTCGGACGGTCGGTGAATGGCTCGCCGGGGCGGTCCTGAGCGCGCCGCCCCGTGCGTCGGTCGGCCGAGACGTCTGCGTACTCCCCGCGGATGCGCGGGCAGCCAGTCTACCGTGTTTCCGGGACGAGTCGAAGGAACTCGCTCGTAGGCCTCCCTTCGGTCGGCCCTCGACAGTCGTCGAGTAGTCGAGTGGTCGAGCCACGACCGCACAATCAGTGCCTGCCGACGGGATTGAAGGCGCTCCACTGCGATCGCCATTCCGAGGGGCCCGCCCCGACCACCCACCCGGCCGACATCGCTCATGCAGCTTGAGAAACGAGTCCGGGGACGAGAGCTGGTTGGACCCCGGCGCCCTCGAGGTGCCGGTGAACGAGATCGAGAGCTAAAAAAGCGACAAACAAAACTTCAATTTTTCTCGTCCCTTCTAGCTCTCTGATCTACAAACCCGCAGGGGCCGCCTGTCGCGAACGACTCTACACCGACTTGATTTTTAACCGGCTTTAGCGCCGCCGGATGGTTACAGACCGAGGTGCAGGCGGTGGTTTCAACCCCGTGGCCGACGGTCGATTGGCCGGCCGCGCCCCGGAAGTCCCGACGACTGTTGGTCGGTAGGGTCGAGAGTGCTAAACGAAAAGTGGCCACTCACTGCACCACCGGTGGACGATGGAGTCGGGTACACTCTGGAGACGGATCGGCCTGGGCCTGGTCGCCGGGGTGATCGTCTACGCCGCCTTCCTCTTCTGGTCCGACGCCCGGGAACTCGGCCAACACCTCCGGAAATTTCCCCTCTCGGTCTTCGCCGCTGCCCTCGGTTTGACGCTGGTCAACTACCTGCTGCGGTTCGCCAAGTGGCACTGGTATCTGCGCGAACTCGACGTGCAGGTCCCGTATCTCGAGAGCGCCGTCGTCTTCGTCGCCGGCATGGTCATGGCGGTCACCCCCGGCAAGGTCGGCGAGGTCCTCAAGAGCTTTCTGCTCCGCCGCTCGCGGGGCATCCCCGCCGCCCGCACGGCACCGGTCGTCGTCGCTGAGCGAGTCACCGACCTGCTGGGCATGATCGGCATCGCGGCGGTCGGGGCGGTCGTCTTCGACTTCGGCCAGCTGGTCCTCGGCGGCACCGCGCTGGTCCTGGTGGCGGCGATCGCCGTCCTCCACCGACCCGACTGGATGCGCCCGATCCTCGATCTCATCGGATCGATCCCCGGATTGACCTCGCTCGAGTCGTCGATCGAGGAGGCCTACGAGTCGATGCGCGGCCTGCTGGGGCTCCGGCTGCTGGCCGGCACCACGCTGCTCAGCATCGTCGCCTGGTCGATGGAGGGCGCCGCGCTCTACCTGATCCTCGATGCTCTCGACGCCAGCGGACTGACCGTCTACGGCGCGTTCTTCGTCTACTCGTCGGGGACCGTCCTCGGGGCGGTCAGCTTCCTCCCCGGGGGACTGGGCGTCGCCGAGGGCAGCATGATCGGCGTGATGCACCTCTTCGACTACTTCCCCACCCGGGCGCCCGCCGTCCTCGCCACCTACATCGTCCGATTCGCCACCCTCTGGTTCGGCGTCGGCCTCGGCTGCCTCGCCCTCGTCACCTACCGCATGGTCTGGATCCCCGACGCGAACGACTCCACCGATCCCACTGACTGACTCCGAAACCGATTCGATCGTCCTCGTCGACGGCGATCGTCTCACCGAACTGATGATCGAGGGTGGCGTCGGCGTCCGCGCCGAACGACACGTCCGGGTAGTCGAGGTAGACCGGGATGACTTCGAGGAGACGTGAGAGAGACGAATCGTGATAGTGCGATCGACCCCATCGCGAGTCGCACCGAGGTCTGTTCGTCTTCCAGTTCGACGATGAGCCCGTGGAGGGCACGACCCAGGTGGCCGAAGGTCTCTCGCGCTCGGCCAGCGGCGTTACTGTCGAGTTAGTCGAGCTTCTCCGCCAGGTGCATCTGTGTGTCCAGTTCGACCAGCGAGCCCCGAGCCTGGTAGAGAAAACGCAGGAAATCCCGATCGGTTCGGCGCGCCGATCCCTCGGCGATGTTCGACGGCACCGATGTCGCCGCCCGGCGAAGCTGTGAGGCCAGTTCGTACCGTTCGGACTGTGGAAATTCTTCTGTCATGGCGTAGACCTGACGGGCGAGACGCATCCCCAACTGCCAGACTTTCAAGTCGTGACGAGGTTGCTCGTGATCGTCGCGCTCCCAGCTCATCGCATACCTCCTCAATGGCTCGAAGGGTGTAGGTGGACCAAACGCTCGGGGTCCCCCATGTCTGTGATCGCGGATGGCCACGCGATCGTTGCGTCCAATTTCGGGACAGCCCCCAAGTCTCCTCGGGGTGTCTGACAGTACACGCGGTTTTCGACATCCGCTTCCGCGCTCATTGACTCTATCCCCCTCCCGTTTCCCCGATTGTGTGCTCGTCAATTTCGCCTATTCTCCCACCGACCCGGTTGCGACGAAAACCCCCTCGCCCATTCCCGCCCTCGTCACTCGTCGACTCACTGCCTCATTCACTCATTGCCTGATCGACTCATTGCCTCATTCACTTATTGCCTGATCGACTTATTGCCTGATTGACTCGCTGACTTTCATGTTCGATCGCCTCCACCCCGACGTCCGCCACCACGTCGCCAACTCGCTGGGGTGGACCGACCTGC
>JBDGRG010000101.1:5713-12045 GCA_042218355.1 Bradymonadaceae bacterium | reverse complement strand
GCACCGGCGCCCCGAGAAGCAAGATGGCGGCGGCTTTGATCCCCATCGAAATGACCGTCTCGACAGGATGAAAGCGCGTTCCGGTCGTGACGTCGAAATCGAGGTCTGCGTGGTGCATCATGTGGAGTTTCCACAGCGCGGGCACGGCGTGGAACATCACGTGCTGGAGCCAGACGACGAAATCGAGCGCGACAAACGAGGCGACCGCCGGCCAGATAGCCGACGCCGATCGCGCCCATCGGAAACACCAGCCGCAACACCAGGCTGTCGGTCACGATGATCCCGATGTTCGTCGCCCACCGACTGCCCTTCGACGTACGCAGCTCGCGTCGCTCGCGCCGAATCTCCAGAATCGCCATCGTCGTGAAGATCCCCACGAACGCCGCCAAGCGGACGTATTGTGCATTGTCGACGATCCAGCTTCCCATGGTTCCTCCGGTTCTGAAGATACGCCTCCCCACCCTGCGGGTAGTTAAGTAATCACTTTACTAGTTTATTTCAAGCGGCCGAAAGATCGACCGCCGGGGTCGGCGGGGGCACCCAGCGCTCGCCCATCTCGCGGAACGTCTCGACTGCTTTCCGGAGGTCGATTCTCGAAGACGTTCGACACGTCTAAGTTTCGGTCCGCGTTGGCCGGGGTTCGCGGCGTATTGGAGCCTCTTTGGCCGAACTTTTCGCCCCGCAGAGATTTCCGTCGATGTCGAAACACGACTCCGTCGGTCCACAGGCGTACGAACGGTGGCGTTCGACCGAACCCCCCCGCGGCTGAGGGATTCCGCCACCGACCGGGCCTGCTCCCTCGATTCCGTCTCGGCGTTCTGGGAGTTGGTACATCCTCCGGCCATCAGGAGCATTCCAGCGAGCAGAGTCATCCGTCCGAGTGCGAGCGTCATGGTCACTCCCGAATAGGTCGCGAGCGAATGAATGCGGCGGCGCGTCAGGGCAGGGCGGCGACCACCTCTTCGCCCAGAGTCGGGTGAATCCCCGACGCGTCCTCGAGGTCGGCGCGCGTGCAGCCGAGATCGATGGCCAGTGAGAACCCCTGGACGATGTCCGGGGCGTGCGGTCCGACCACCTGCAATCCCACGAGACGCTGGTCCTCGCCGGCGAAGACCGTCTTGATGAAGGTCTCCTCGTCGAGATCCTTCACGCTGGCGCTGAAGTGGCCGAAGCCGTTCCTCGCCACCTCGACTCGCTCGAATCGCTGGCGCGCGCTCGCCTCGGACAGACCGGTGCACGCGACCGGCGGCGTGGTGAAGACCGCCGACGGAAGGGTCGAAAAATCGAGGGTTTCGGAGGCGTCCTCCAGTGCGTTCTCGACGGCGGTCCGGGCCTCGCGAATCGCCGCCGGCGTCAGCTGCGGGATGCCGACGACGTCACCGGCCGCGAAGACGTCGGAATTGGCGGTCCGATAGGTCTCGTCGACCTCGATATGGCCCTGTTCGTCGAGTTCGACGCCGACGTCCTCCAGGCCGAGCCCCTCGGTGTTCGGCACCCGCCCGGCGACCATCAACACTCGTTCGGCCTCCAGCGCTTCGTCACCCTCCCCGTTCGACGCGTGCACTCGGTAACCCTCGCCGACGGGTTCGATCTCACGCGCCCGGGTCGAGGTATGCACCTCGATGCCCTGCGCCTCGAGTTGGCTCTGGAGCTGGTCCGCGACCTCCCGGCCGTACTGCGGAATCAACTGGTCGCGCATCTCCAGGATGGTGACCTCCGTGCCGAAGGTCCGGAGCAGGGAGCCGAATTCGACGCCGATATAACCGCCTCCGACGATCACCGTCGACTCCGGGCGGGTCCGGGCTTTGAAGAAGTCGTCGCTGGTCTGACCGTGTTCGACCCCGTCGATCGGGGGCCGAGCGGGGCGAAGTCCGGTGGTCACCATCACCCGGTCGGCGTCGATGCGTTCGCCGTCGACCTCGACCTTCGGTCCCGGCCGGAGTCGAGCATCGCCGCGAACGAGTCGAATCCCGTCGTCCTCCCGCAGTTTGGTCTCGTAGTTGTCGGCCAGCCCGGAGACGACCGAGCGCTGGTGTTCGATCAGTTCCGGCCAGTCCAGCTCTTCGAGTTCCGCGTCGATGCCGGCCGGACCCGGCGCGGTCGCATCGCGCACCTTGCGGGCGGCGACGACCATGAATTTCTTCGGCATGCACCCGGTGAATGGACAGGCGCCCCCCACGACGTCCCTCTCCACGACGGCCACCGACGCCCCGAGCTCGGATGCTCGTTTGGCGCCTTTGACCCCGGCGATGCCTCCTCCGACGACTGCGAGATCGAACGACTCCATCGCTACCTCCTCGAAAATCTGACGATTTTTCGAACCGGAAGGCTTCAGATGCGGCGATACCGGACCACGACTTCAGTGCAGGCCGCGACGACGGTTTTGGGGGGGATCGACTCGGGACGGTTCGGCCGTCGGGCGTCGGGCACGCCCCCGCCGGTCGACAATCAGGCCTCCAATGCGGTCTCGAGGTCGCCCCACAGGTCGTCGACGTCCTCGAGACCGATCGACAGGCGAATCATGCCGTCGACGATCCCGCGGCGCTGGCGCTCCTCGGGGTCGAGACCGTGATGAGTCGTCGTCACGGGTTGGGTCACCAGACTCTCGACGCCTCCGAGACTCGCCGCGATCGCGAAGATCTCCAGCCGATCGACGATGTCGGCTGCCCCCCGTGCGTCCTCGTCGACGACGAAACTGAGCATGCCGCCGTATCCCCGCATCTGTTTCTCGGCGACGTCGTGGGTACCGTGAGACTCCAGACCGGGGTAGTTGACGTCGACCACCCGCGGATGGCGGTTCAGACGCCGTGCAATGGCCCCGGCGTGCTCGTTGTGCTTTTCGACCCGCACGGCGAGCGTCCGGAGGCTTCGGGCCAGCAAAAATGCCACCTTCGGCGCCATCGTCTGGCCGAGGTTTTTACGCCACCCCCCGATCGGACCCAGGTATTCACTCGGGCCGACGACGGCCCCACCGGTGAGATCGCTGTGCCCGCCCATGTACTTGGTGGTGCTGTGCACGACCAGGTCTGCGCCGTGCTCCAGAGGTTCGGTGTTGACGGGCGTCGCAAACGTGTTGTCGACGACCGTCAGCACGTCCCGCCCCTCCGTCGCCGCCGCGATCCGCTCGATGTCGAGGACCTCCATGTTCGGATTCGTCACCGACTCGAAGAAGACCAGCCGGGTCCGGTCGTCGAGGACCGATTCCAAACGGTCGATCTCGTCCCCGAGGAGAAAGGTCGTCTCGATCCCCAGTTCCGGGAGGTTCGAGGCGAGCAGGTCGTAGGTCCCCCCGTAGACGTCGCCGACGCAGACGATGCGATCCCCGGCGTCACAGTGGGACAGAAAGGTCGCCGATTCGGCGGCCATCCCCGACCCGAACACCAGTGCCCCTTCCCCACCCTCGATGCTCGCCAGTTTCTCCTCGACCGACCGCAGCGTCGGGTTCAAGCCGTACCGCGTGTAGAGATTCCCCTCCGTCCGTCCCTCCACGACATCGAGTACCGAATCGGTATCGGGAAACGCGAACGTCGAATGATTGTACAGCGGTGTGTGCGTCGCCCCCTCGTCGTCGGTCTCGTCCCCGGCGTGAATGCACCGCGTCGACATCTGTGATTCGTCCGTCTCCATGCTCGTCCTCTCCGAGTGTCGATTGCCGATTGCCGTAAGAGTGGATCGGTCGAAAACGACGACGGTTCCGATCGAGTCGACCGGCGGTAGACACGGACGTCCCGCCGCGCGCGAGCCGCTCGCAGCCCTCGCGGAGCCGGGACTCTCTCCGGCGTCGTGTCTCCGAGGGTGTGATCCAACTCCGTGGGATGAACGCTCCAGAGCACGCCGAACGACGCGTCGCCAGAGCTTCCAGCCCTGAAACGGACGGCGGGGGCGCTGGAAGCGCGGTCGACACTGCTTCCGGCCGGCGGCGAAGATTCCCACAGTCTCCGATCAGACCCGTCTCCAGGTTGCTCACGCAGGCTCTCGCGAGCCGCGGCATGCAACCATTTTACTAACTACTAAACTAATGCGGGGTCGACGCCAATCAAGCCCGGCCGTGCGAACAGACCCCGTCGGATGATCGAGATCAACTCGCCTCGGCCGGTTCAGGATTCGACCGAGTACCCTCGGTCTTCCCACTCCCGCACTCCGTCCTCCAGTCGAATCGCGTCGAACTCGCGCTCGCGAAGGGTCTCGACCGCTTCGGCAGACATCACGCAGTACGGGCCCCGGCAGTAGGCGACGATCTCCTCGTCGGAGGGAAGCTCGTCGATTCGTTCCTCGAGTTCCTCCAGCGGCACGGAGACCGCTCCGGGTAGATGGCCGGCCTCGTATTCCTCCCGAGGGCGGACGTCGATCAGCGTGACGTCGCCCTCCTCGATGCGCTCGGCGAGTTCGTCTCCCTGAACCGATTCGATTCCCCGACGATCGGTGAAGTAACGCTCGACGATCTCCTTCATCTCCAGCAGCCGGTCCTCCGCCAGCTCCTCGAGCACTCGAAGCGCCTCGCCCACCTGATCGTCGGCAATCCGGTAGGTGACGTGCAGGCCGTTTTTGTCGGACTCGACCAGTCGTGCCTCCTTCAGCGTCCGGAGGTGTTGCGACGTATTGGCCGTCGACTGGTCGAGACGGTCGGCCAGCACCTGCACCGTCCGCGGCCCCTGTTCGAGGGCATCGAGGATCTCTTCGGCATCGGCGACGCGCGTCGCACTGGAAAACGCTTTGCCCAGGCGTGCGATCTGCTCAAACACCGCCTCGTTGAATTGACGATCGTCGGAGCTCAAGATTCCTCCTTCGCCTCGGCCGATCAGCGCGAGAGGGGGGTCACCTGCGAGCCGCGTCTACCCGCCGGAAGGTCGAACGTCGAAACTGTGGGTCGGTGGCCCGTCGGTTCCGGGCCGAATCAGGCCTCGTGCACCGCGCTCGCAACCATCTCTTTGGGAGGGACCCCGGAGGTTCCATCGGACGTCGAGTACACGCGGCAACCCCGCCCGACCGTGGTCCGTTCGTCCACGTCCGGCTGGATGTCCGTCCCGTCCACCCGAACCGACGGCGAACCGCGGAAGTCGAGTTCGCGCGCCTGCCGATCGGTGGACACCTCGACGGTCTCGATGTCGGCCTCGACGCCCAGCTGCGCAACGACGTCTCCGACCAACTCTCGAGTCTCGTCGACGTGTGGACATCCGTCGATACAAAGGATCTCGATCTGCATCGCAACCTCTCGGACCTGTCATTCCCTTGGAGTCGATTCGTAACCGACTTCGGCGGTCGCATCCGTCAGCTCGCGCACGTCGGTGCTCGTCGGATCGAAGACGACGGTCGCTCGGGGCGGTTCGAGTGTTACGCGCGCACGCCGAACCCCGGATACGTCTTCGAGTACGGAGCTCACGGTCTCGACACACCCCCCGCAGGTCATCCCGTCGACCTCGAGGACGACGCGAGCCCTCTTCGAGGTCCGAGTCGAGACCTGCAACTCCGGACTTCGCACGTGAGCCTCGCCCTTCGGTGCCGAAGCACGCGCCTCGAGCACGTACGGAGATGCAAACAGAATCGCCACGACGATCGTCGCCCCCCAGACGGCGACACGACTCGCTCGACCCGCCGCCGGGACCTCGCACGCCTGCTCCCCATCACACTGCTCCGAGCGATCGACCGAACGACCGCCGATCCCGTACGTCCGATAGAACGCCAGGCCGAGCAGCCCGGCGGCCACCCCCATGAAGTACGGCCGGTACGCCTCCAGCGCCGAGAGCCCGCCGATCCATGCCCCGGTCACGCCGAGAGAGACCAGAACCACTGGTCCGAGGCAGCAGATCGCCGCCCCGACCGCCGCGCCGATCGAGCCGATCAACGCCCATCCCCGTCCATGTTCGCTCGATTCGTCCCTCACGTATCTCACCGAGATTCGATCACGAACGTTCGCCCTTTCCGAGGAGGTCGTCTCCGGGACCCAGTTTCTTACTCCCGCGCGACTTTGTCGAGAGCCCGAATCGACACGAGCCACCCGCACCCGCCCTGCAGCGCGAACGACCGACAGCCCCATCCCCGTTCATCCCTCGACCAGGCTGTCGACGCGGCGCCGTGAAGCTTCATCGACCATCGGAACCGACCTCGACCCAGAACCAGCCCCGCAGGTCGCCGACTTCGAAGCCCGTCGCACGATCCTCCGGATAGTACTTCGCGAGCTTCTCGGAGACCCCGGGGGCGAGTTTGTCACGCGTGCCGTGGCAATTCACACAGAGCCCCTTCAGCTCGATCGGTTTCAAGTAGCCGATCTGCCGTTCGGGCCCGCGGTAGACGTATTCGCGCGCCTTCTTCCGCGCGACGGCCTCCTCCGCCCA
>JBDGRG010000101.1:2132-5703 GCA_042218355.1 Bradymonadaceae bacterium | reverse complement strand
TGTCGGGGTTGCGCAGTCGATGGGACGTCCGACCGATCCGGACGTCGTACTCCTCGGCGACCTCGGCGGCGACCTCCGGCGCCCGAGAGTGGCAGAACTCGACCGCCCCCGAGAAGGACTTCTCGGAAATCGACGAGGTGAGCTCCTTTTTGAGCCGTTTGCCGAGTGCCCTCTGCGCCTTCTTTGCTCGTTCGAGTCGAGTGTGCGCCGAGTCGTCGAGCTTCGCTCTCTGCACTCGCCGCCACCGGTCGTCGGCGCCCCCACCTTCCTGCGACGGAGACGAACGTCCGGCCCCCCGCTCGACGGCGGTCTGTTCGGACTCCGCGGACTCCCCACCCGTCCGATCGCACGCAGGGAGGGCGACTGCGCCCCAGACGACGATGGTTCCGACCCACATGGTGCGACGAGACGACATGGTCGTTGGCCTCCGTCGGTTTTCGGGGATGCGGTGCTCGAGTATTCCGGTCGGGACCGCCATCGAGTCCGTCGGGAGGATATCAGCCGGCGGAGCAGCCGAACAGTGGCGAGCGGAGTCACCGGAGGAACGCCCGTCTCCTCCCGGGAGCATCGGCCCGACGTAGGGGAGCATCGACGGAGCTCGACCCGTTCACTCCAGGCGAACGGCGACCGACAGCGCGAACAACCCGATGGCAGCGGCATTGCCGATCCCCCCGGCGGACCGTAGTGCGAACCAGCCGCCGAGGTCCCCGACGACGCGGAGCACCAACGTGAGACTCAGCACCACCGGTCCCGTGTAGAGAACGGGATGAAACGAGACGCGCAGTCCGGCGAGTGCCCGGAGGACGACGGGCGCATGAGCGAAGATCATCGAGAAGACGAAGCCCAGCAGAACGGCGTGCCAGGCGGCGCCGAACAGCGGACCGGCCGTCGCCCCGCCGGCGGCGACGAGGAGCCCACCGCCGACCCCCAGCCAGGCGTACCCGACCAGCAGCACGCGACCGATGTAGGCCGTCAACCCCTCCCGTCGGGCGGTGCGGCGGGCGACGTCGAACAGGCCGAGCCAGACGGCAATGCCGACGACCCCCAGGGCAAACACGGGTACGCCCATCCCGGGCTCGAACGTCGCCCAGCCCGCCCCGACCAGCAACAGCCCGACCGACGAGACGAGCGCCCGCCGCTGCCAGGGGCCCGGGCGGAGGACCCGGGCGAGCTCGAGTCGTTCACCCGCGATCGTGGCGATCAGGAATGCCGCCCACCAGGGAGCTCGCAGCGGTGCCGTCCAACTGCCGCCCCCCTCGACGGCCCAGATCGTCGCTCCGGCGGCCCAGGCGACCGCGCCCGCTCCCATGACGGCGTGATGGAGTTCCGGGGCTCGGTAGGTCACCGTTGCAAAGAGCACGACCGCGCCCAGCGCCGCCGCGGCGGCGAGCCAGCGCGCGGAGGGTGCCCCGCCGCCGACGGCCAACCAGGTTCCCGCCGCAGCCAGTGCGGGGATGGCGTAAGCGGGGAGTCGATCGACGGCGACGGCGCGCTCCAGCGAGATGACGGCTCCGAAGAACCCGTTGACGATCAGGGGGCCGTGAGCGGCCACCAGCCAACCGGGGGGCGGCGGGACCGCGCCCATCCGCCCCAGTCCCGCCCAGACGGCGGCGACCAGCGCAGAGACGGCTCCCAGGGCCGCGATCGCCGTCAATCCTCGACGAGCCCACCGACCGGCGGTCTCCGACGTCGCCTCCAGCATCAGAACAACCCGCTCAGCGGCCCCTGCAGCTGCTCACCGGCCTCGTCGGTCATCCAGTCGGCGCGCCAGCGCGGCTCCCAGACCAGATAGACCTCCACACTGCGCCCGTCCCGAGCCGCGTCGGCGAGGGCCTGCTCGGCGTCCTCGACGAGCACGCCCTGCATCGGACAGGCCGGCGTCGTCGCCGTAATCGCGACTCGAACGGTGTCCTCGTCGCGTTCGAGGGCGTAGACCAGTCCGAGATCGACGAGATTGATCCCGAGCTCCGGGTCGACCACCCGGCGCAACGCATCGAAGAGGTGCTCGGTGTCGGCGGTCGGCTCGGCCGGGACATCCCCCTCGTCGAGATCGAACGGATGGTCGCCCTCCTCCACCGCTCCCTCGTCGGACCGCTCTCCACGGCCCTCCGTCGTAAACAACTCCCACATCTCCTCTCCTCGCATCCGTATCGAACGGGACGAATCGAACTCGTTCGCCGAGTCGACCCTAAACGCGGATAGCGCAAGCTCAATTAAACACGGCAAAAACGAATCTATTGATCGCTTCGCTCGAATTCGTAGCGACACGCCGGCTCTCCGTCCGGGATGTACTCCACGCGCGAGAGCGTCTCGCCGATGACCTTCTCCAGAAAGTCCGCTTCGAGCCGGCACGGAAGCTTGGTCGCCTCGACCGCCCCCTCGAGCGGGCAGTTGCACTCGCGGATCACGACGGTGCCGTCGTCGCCGACCCGCACGTCGGGCATGAAGCCCTGGTCGTCCAGGAAGGCCCGCAGCACCTCGAGTTTCTCCTCGAAGGACTCGGCGCCGTTCGCCTCGAGCCGCTCGCGCAGCGACCGTCGCCGCCCCTCCCAGAACTCCTGGAAGAACTCGTCGATCGCCCGGTGATACCCCTCGCGGGCGAGGAACCCGATCAGCTCGGCGAGCATGTCTCCGTCCCGCGAGGGGAACAACTGGCGGGCCGCGACGGAGAGCCGGAAGTACTGGCGCGGCCGTCCGCGGCCTTCGGCTCGGCTCTCGCGAACCACCAGCCCCTCGTCATCGAGCGCGTCGAAGTGCTGTCGGACCGTCGTTTCGGCCAGGTCGAGCGCCTCGACCGCGTCGTCGACGCTGACCTCCTCGCGCCGTTTGAGGAGTTCGAGGAGCCGTTGCTGCGATTCGGAGAACAGATGTGTGAGGTCGTTCACGGGACCGAATTTACCTCGCTGTTATGCGATTTTAACTTGACAATCCGTCGAAATCGAACCAAATTGAACTCGGCTTCGGGGTCATTCCCCGTCAGACACGATGCATTTTAACCGTAATTCAACGTCAAAACAACGGGCCGGCTCGCACCGCCCCGGGAAGGAGGCCGATATGACAGACCCGACGACCGACGACGGCGCCCTCGACGTCCGCGAGCTCCCTCCGAAGGACAAGCACCCGACGATCTTCGAGTGGTTCGACGACCTCGAGGAGGAGGAGTCGTTCGAGATCGTCAACGACCACGATCCCGTGCCCCTGAAGTATCAGTTTGAATCCGAGCGCGGCGAGGAGACGTTCGGGTGGGAGTACCACGAGCAGGGGCCCGAGGTCTGGCGGGTGGAGATCACGCGTCGAAAGGCGGGCGACTGACAGCCGCCCTCCGATCACGGTCGGGGGAGGGCGTACCTCATGATCCACGTCTTCTGAGAGGCTACCTCGAGGATCCGTACGTGTTGCCCGAGCTAGCCCCGTCCTCCGCCGACCGACCATCACCGGGAGCCCCGTCGCCGAATGGCTACCAAAGGACACGTTCTTCATTCCTATTTCGTTCACGCAACGTGTGCTCGGGTTCCCGACGAGGGGCGACCCGTGCTCGGGAGGGAGGCGTGGGGGCCCAGCCACGAGGGTT
>JBDGRG010000101.1:1055-2122 GCA_042218355.1 Bradymonadaceae bacterium | reverse complement strand
CGTCGGGGGCGGAGGCAGCGAGGGTTCCCCTCTACGAGGTCGACGAGCGTTTGATTGGTAAAAATGTGATGAATCATGAGGGACGTACCCGAAAGGGGGTTGTCAAAACAGGACGCGCGCGGCCCTCCCGTCGACCGGCGGCCGCCCCGACACCGACTTCTCCTATCTCGCAGCGGACCACGACGTGACCGACTTACCCGACAACGAGGGGAACACGACGCGAGCGGGCCGGGCCGACCGGGCGATGACCGTCCAGAAGGCCTCGGTCGACGAGCGCGTCGACGTCGACCCGGGGCTGGTCCGCCTGGTCTTCGGCTACGTCGTCTGCGCGACGGCCTGGCTGCTGTTCGGCACGGGGGTCGGGGAGTACCTGGGGCTGACCTTCGTCTGGCCCGACCTCGCCTCGGTCGGCTGGCTGTCGTTCGGCCGGCTGCGCCCGGTGCACACGAACACGGTGTTCTGGGGATGGAGTTCGATGGGGATGCTCGCACTCGCACACTACGTCGTCCCCCGGACCTGCCGCACCGAACTGCACAGCCACACGATGGGCTGGGGGGCGCTGGCGCTGTTCAACCTGGCGGTCGCCGCCGGCGTCGTGCAACTGTTGGCCGGCGTGAACAACGGCGCACAGGAGTACCGCGAGTTCATCTGGCCGGTCATGGGGCTGTTCGCCGTCGGCATGGTGCTCTGTGCGGTCAACTTCTACCGGACGGTCGCAACTCGGGAGACCGACGACATCTACATCACCAACTGGTACGTCGTCAGCGCCCTGCTCTGGACACTGACGCTGGTCACGGTCGCCTACCTGCCCGGCTATCAGGACGGCATCGGCCAGACGATCATCCAGGGCTACTACATGCACCAGGGGGTCGGGATGTGGTTCACCCCGATGGTGCTGGGCATCACCTACTACGTGCTGCCCAAGCTGGTGAACCGGCCGATCCACTCCTACGCGCTGGGCCTGCTGGCGTTCTGGACCCAACTGCTATTCTACTCGATGATCGGCTCTCATCACTTCGTCTTCGCCCCGATCCCGTGGTGGCTGCAGACCGTCGCGATCGTCTTCA
>JBDGRG010000101.1:0-1045 GCA_042218355.1 Bradymonadaceae bacterium | reverse complement strand
CAGCGTCGGGATGGTCGTCCCGGTGGTCGCAGGGACGGCGAACTTCGCGCTGACGATGCGGGGGAGCTGGACGACCATCCGCCGCAGCTACGCCCTGCCGTTCGTCGCCGTCGGCATTTTCTACTACTTCGCCGGCTCGATGCAGGGCACGCTCGAGGCGCTGCGGACGGCCAACCGCTACTGGCACTTCACCCACTTCACGGTCGGCCACTCCCACATCACGATGTACGGGTTCGTGGGGTTCCTCATCTGGGGCGGGATCTACGGGCTCCTCCCCCGGCTGACCGGGTACGAACCCCGCCAGACGCTGGTCGGCGCACACTTCTGGCTCGCCTTCGTCGGGCTGCTCGTCTACGCCATCTCGATGTCGGTCGGTGGCACTATCCAGGGGATGACCTGGCTGTCGGACGCCCCGTTCATCGAGTCCGTCCGCCGGATGACCCCTTACTGGATCTGGCGAGGGGTCGGCGGGACGTTCATGTTCGCCGCCCATCTCGTCTTCGCGGTCAACGTCTGGGCGATGCGCCCGCAGGGAGCCCGACCCGATCCCACCGATGCGCCCGCCGACGAGGAGGCCGCCGATGTTTGAGTTCCACCGAAACGAGCGCCTGCTCTTCGCCGTCTCGTCGGGCGTCTTCGTCCTGCTGACCCTGATCATCGCGCTGTTGCCGGCGATCCGGAGTCAGTCGCGGCTCGAACCGCTGCCGAAGGACGACAAGATGACCAAACGCGAGCAGCGGGGCCTGCAGGTGTACATCGACGAGGGATGTGCGTACTGCCACACCCAGCAGGTCCGCCCGCTCCCCAGCGACTCGGATCTGGGCCGGCCGTCGGTCGCGGCCGATTACGCCCGGCTCGAGCGGCTGGGCATCTGGCGGCAGACGCCGGCCGTGCTGGGGTCGGAGCGGACCGGCCCCGACCTGACGACGATCGGCGAGCGGCAGCCGAGCGAGAACTGGCACCTGTTGCACCTGTACCAGCCCCGGGCGGTGGTCGAGGACTCGGTGATGCCGGCGTTCAAGTGGCTGTTCCGCGTCGAGAAACA
>JBDGRG010000100.1:0-5304 GCA_042218355.1 Bradymonadaceae bacterium | reverse complement strand
TGGCGGTTCGTCTCGGCGCCGTCGGGCAGGAAGTCGCCGTCGGAGTCGGTCTCCGTGGGGTCGGTGGTCGGCGGTCCCGTCACTTCCCCGCCGTCGTCGAGCCCGTCGAGATCCGTGTCCGCCCGAGTGGGGTCGGTCCCGTACTGTGAGCGCTCGTCGGCGTCGGCCAGCCCGTCGCCGTCACCATCCCTGCGGCACGAGGTACCGTCGCCGATCCAGCCCGACTGGCACTCGCAGCTGGCGTTGGCGCCGCTCCCCTTGCAGCGGGCCTTCGGATCGCATTTGGCGCAGCCGTCCGGTCCCTTGCAGCCCGGGCCCCGTCCGTAGCCATCGCCGTCGGGATCGCGGCAGAACCCCTCGGGTGTACAGGTTCCCTGGAAACAGGTCGTCGACGACGCGCCGGGGCAGGGCGAGCCGTTCCCGCAGGGTCGAGTACAGACCGAGCGTGCTCCGAACGACTCACAGCGTCCGCTCGCGCATGCTCGGTCGCGGGTGCAGCGACTGCCGACGGGCCGGTCGGAGCGGGTATCGTCCGGCCCGGAGACGTCGTCTCCCGTGTCCGAGGGGCCGCCGTCGACGGCGGGCACGTCGGGGGACGGACCGACCTCGCCGCTCGAGCCGTCCGCCCGGGGGACCTCCGTGTCGGGCGCAGCGCCGTCGGCGCCGAACTGGCGGACCCATTCGCCGTTTCGACAGACGAGGCCGTTCATCTGCCGCCCCTCTTGGCTGCACGAGGAACCGATGCTCGGATCGAACGAACAACCGGTCGATGCGGCCGACCCCAGCCCCAGGACGAGCATGGCAACGAGTGGCAGTCGTCGGTTCATGGCGGCGCCTCGTGCGTGTCGATTCGGGGCGTTACCGGCGGGTCTGATCGCAAACCGTGGGAACTCGGTTGCACCGGCCGAACCCCTCGATCTCGGTATCGGCGATTCCTCGACGTCGCCTCCGGGCTACTACTTCTGCATCGTCTCCGTGACCTCGGGCGGTTCAGCCGATGGCCCTTCGTCCCACGGTGTTGGATCACACCCGTCACCGGCGTCGTGCGGTGAGTCCCACCGGCTCGGTCGAACGGGGCGCCGGCGGCCGGGCACCTGCCGGGCCCGGCCGGTGAGAATGCTATCCGAACAGGACGTATTTCTTCAGAAACGCCTGGGTCTTCTCGTAGAATGCCTCGACGGTTTCGGGATTCCGCCAGCCGTGGCCCTCGTCCTCGAAGACGTGGTACTCGTGCGGGATGCCCCGCGACTCGAGCGATTCGACGATCGAGTCGGACTGTTGGCGAGGGACGACTTCGTCCTCGCCCCCCTGAAAGATGCAGAGCGGATCCTCGATCGAGTCGGCGTGGTAGATCGGCGAGCGCTCGCGGTAGGTCTCGCTCGCGTCGGGGAGGGGGCCGATCAGCGAATCGGTGTAGTGTTCCTCGAATTTGTGCGTGTCCGTGGCCAGGGTGAAGAGGTTCGACACGCCGTACATCGCGATCCCCGCCGCGAATGCCCCGGGATGCGAGACGAGCATCTGGAAGACCGTGTATCCCCCGGCGCTGCCCCCCATCACCACCAGCCGGTCGGGATCGGCGAGGCCCTCGTCGACGAGAAAGTCGGCACCACCCCGTACGTCATCGACGTCCGCCACGCCCCATTCGCCCTGGAGAGCGGTCCGAAACTCCCGGCCGTAACCGGTGCTGCCCCGATAGTTGACGTCCAGAACGGCGTATCCGCGCGAGGCGAAGAACTGATTTTCGGCCTCGAAGGCCGCCGTTCGCTGCGACGTCGGGCCGCCGTGCACCATCAACAGCGCCGGGGGAGGGCCCGACGACTCGAACTCCGGATTGGTGGGCGGGTAGTAGTTGCCGTAGACCTCGGTTTGGCCGCTGTCGGTCTCGACGGTCCACGAGACCGGTTCGACGTCGGCCAGTTTCGAGTCGGGGACTCGCTCGGCCGAGGAGCGGCGCTCGATCCGGTCGGCCTCCCCGGGCCCCCAGGTCACCACCCGCGGGGGCGTGTCGTTGGCCGAGCCGAGGAACGCGAGTCGCCCGCTGGTCGAGATCGTCGGCTGGGCGAGGTGGTCGTACTCGTCGACGGCGTCGACCGTCTCGGCATCTCCGTCCAGCTTGACCCGCAGAAGGTCGAATTTGCCGTGTGAGTTGCGGAGCGCGTACAGGCGACTTCCCTCCGGGCCCCAGGCAAACCAGCGCATGCCCTGCACCCAGGCCGGGCCGCCGATCTCGAAGTCGCCGTCGGTCAGTTGGCGGCTCTCGCCGGTCTCGAGGTCGCGCAGATAGAGATGCCACCAGCCGGTCCGGTCGCTGATGTAGGCCAGCCGCGACCCGTCGGGCGAGAACGCGGGCTGCAGGATCGATGTCCGCTCGTCCCCGTCCCACAGTTCGCTCTCGTCGGCGACCAGTCCGGACGCGGTCCGGTGGATCTCGGCGCTCTTCAGTCGGGTCCCGTCCCAGGGCATGTTCGGATGGTCCCATTCGATCCAGGCCAGTCGGTCGCCGGCCGGATGCCACTCGGGCTGCATGTAGAAGTCCGCCCCGGTGATCAGCTTGGTCGGCCAGTCGGTGCCCTCGGCGTCGACACTCGCGAGGAGGTCCGTGTCGCCGTCGGTGTGGACGAAGACGACGCGAGCGCCGTCGGGCGAGACCGTCGGAGAGGCCGTTCGGCCGTGCGGGGGGACGATCGGCGTGGCTCGCCCCTCGTCGAGCGCGGAGCGATGCAGCCGGCCCTCGTCGGCGACGAAGAAGACGGTGTCCCCGTGGACGGCCAGCGCGCCCCCGCCGTAGCCGACGCCGCCCTGGACGTCGTGTTCGCGGGTGACATCGCGTTCGGCGGCATTCGAACGACGTGCGACCAGCCGACCCTCGCCGCCCCGATTTTCCTGCCAGACGAGTGTCTGAGTCTCGTCGGACCAGGCGACGTCCCGGAGCGTCAGGTCTCCGGCCATCGTCTCGGGCGACAGGAGGCTGTCCCACAGTCCGTGCGGACGTTGCTCGGTCATCGGGAAACCCGTCCGGCGAGTTGCAGTGAGTCGAGCCAGTCTGGGACGGGCATCTAGGGGCCCGTCGTGGGTGCGAGTCTCCGGCCCCCGACCCGCGTCGTTCGAGCCGAAGGGGGCGATCTCGGAGGGCCGCGGCGGCGTGTCGCCGCGCATCGTCGATCTACCGGGTGATCGACCGGGCTGCCGTCGGCCCTCGACGGAGGGAGAGGAGCAGTCGGCCGGGAGCGCGTAGATCGTCGGTCAATCGGTTTCGATCAGCCCGATGTTGTCGTCGTTTCGGCGATAGACGATGCTGATGGTGTCGGTGTCGACGTTGCTGAAGACGTAGAACTCCTTCTCGTCCATCGACTGGAGCTGATCGACCGCCTCGTCGACGGTCATCGGTTCGGCCTCGTATTCGTCGTTGCGCAGCACCTGGACGGCCTGAGCGCTCGCGCCGTCCTGGACTCCGTCGCCCTCGGTCGACTCCTCGAGCTCTTCGGGCGCCGGGTATCGCTCGTAGTCCTCGGCGAACTCGTCGTCGTAGGGTTCCTCCTCGTCGATCTGGGGGCTTCCCCCGGGAGGCGTCAGCACCCCCATCTTGAATCGGCGCGCCCGCCCGTCGGTCGTCTGGTGGTCCTTCATCCGATCGTTGTAGCGGCGCAACTGCTTCTCGATCTTCTCCAGAGCGAGGTCGATCGAGCCGTACATGTCGTAGCTCTGGGCCTTCCCCTTCACCGTTTCGTCCTTTACCGAGACGGTGAAATCGGCGACGTGGCCGAAAGGTTCGGCGGTCATGACGACGGAGGCGTCGACCTGGCCGCGGACATACTTCTCGCAGATTTTGTCGAGTTTGCGGACCGCGTAATCCCTCAGCGCGGGCGACGACTCCATCTGGCGATACGACACGTTGACGTTCATTGGACTGCTCCCGAGTCAGAGTTACCGGTTCCGTCCGTTCAAACGGGAAGCTTCCACCGCCTCGGATCAGTGCGCGGGGGAGGCGGCGACATCGGTCGTGCGTTGACCGCTCGTCGAACCCCGCGCGGCTCGACGGCGACGATTATGAGAGAGTTCGGCCCGCTCGACAACGGCGGGTCAGAACACTTCCTTGCGCTTGGTGCTCGACAGGATCCCCATCTTCTTGCGGTACTTCGCGACGGTCCGCCGGGCGATCTCGATGTTCTCCTCCTCGAGCTTCTCGGCGATCTTGGCGTCGGAGAGCGGATTCTCCGGGTCCTCGTCGGCGATGATCTCGCGGATCTTCGCCTTGACCGCCTCGCTGGCGAGGTCGTCGTCCCCCTTGCGAGTGATCGACGAGTTGAAGAAGAACTTCAGCTCGAACAACCCGCGGGGCGTGTGAACGTACTTGTTGGTCGTCACCCGGCTGACCGTCGATTCGTGCATGTCGATGTCGTCGGCGACGTCGCGCAGTACCATCGGTTTCAGCGCCTGTATGCCCTGCTCGAAGAACTCGCGCTGGTGGTCGATGATGCTCTCGGTCACCTTCATAATCGTCGACTGGCGCTGGTGAATGCTTCGGATCAGCCACATCGCCCCCTGGAGCTTCTCCTGGATGTACTCCTTGACCTCCTCGTCGCCGTCCTGTTCCTTCTTTTTGGCCAGTTCGCGCTTGTAGAACTCCGAGACCTTCAGTTTCGGCAGGCCGTCCTCGTTCAACGAGGCGACGTACTCGTCGCCATCCTTGAAGATGTAGATGTCCGGGGTGATGTACTGCGCCTCGTCCTCCCCGTAGTCGCGGCCCGGCTTGGGTTCCATCCGGGCGATCGTCTCGGCCGCCCGGACGACTTCCTCCTTGTCGACCCCCAGCTCGCGGGAGACCTTGCTGTAGCTCTTCCGTTCGAGGTCGGAGATGTGGTCCTCGATGATCGCGTGGACCGTCTCGTCGTCCGGGTGGTAGACCTCGGCCTGCAATTCGAGGCACTCGCGGAGGTTGCGCGCGGCGACGCCGACCGGATCGAACTGCTGGACGACCTCGAGCACCTCCCGGACTTGCTCGACCGGAGCGTCGGCCTCGTCGGCGATCCGCTCGACCGAGCCCTCCTCGAGGTATCCCTTGTCGTCGAGATTGCCGATGATCAGCGCCCCGATGTGGCGCTGGTCCTCGTCGAGCTCCTTCAGCCGGAGTTGCTCGGCGAGGTGTTCGCTGAGGGTCTCGGTCGTCGACAGGGTCTCCTCGTAGCTCGGGAGATCCTTGGTCGAATACCCCTTGTAGTTGTTCGACGGCATCGGGTTCGAGGAGTACTCGCCCAGGTACTCCTCCCAGTCGATCTTGTCCATGTCCCGTTCGTCCGCCTGGAC
>JBDGRG010000010.1:1470-6660 GCA_042218355.1 Bradymonadaceae bacterium | reverse complement strand
AAGGGGGTCGCCCTGCGGGTGGGGGTGCGTTCACGAGTGATTGGTCGCAGCGATCCCCCTCCCGCTGCCGTCCATCATCTGAGAGAGGCCCGCACTCCATCTCCCGTCGGGGATGTGTTCACGACGGGTCGTGATCGCGCCCCGCGAGTGGGCCTCCCGTTGACCTTTCGGAATAGCGGGGGTAGTTTCATGTTTCTCGACACTCCGTACATGCTCGAGCCGCCGCGGCCGACACCGCCGCGCAGAGCGAGACGGGAGGTGACCGATGCACAGCACGGACGACGGCCGCTCACATCGACGAGCGTCGAGGGGCAGTCAGGCCGGCGGAGGCCCATCGGCGATGGCGATCGCCGCACTGGTGCTGGGCATCGGTGCCTGGACCTTCCTGCCCTGGATCGGGGGCGTTATCGGCGCGATCGTCGGATGGATCGAGCTGGAGAACATCGAGCGGGGCGAGAGTCCCGAGGCGGGGGAGGCGATCGCGCGGGTCGGATTCTGGCTCAGTGCGATCAACGCCGCACTCGGGGTGCTGGCGGCATGCGTGGCGGTGACCCTGGTGTTGTTCGGCGTCTCGATCTTCGCGATGCTCGGACTCGCGTGACGCGCTCTGACACGACTGCCTCACGCAGCACGAATCTCGCGCCAGACGGCTCGAATTGCCGATGTCTTTGTCGATGGTCTCTCGACGATACTTTTCGGCATCGCCTTCGGACCATCTCCGTGACGTCGAAAGCTTCCGCGCGCTGACGCTTCGATCGTGGAGTTGACACGGGAGTCCGAAGCGAGCCGTGGACGGGGCCGAGCAGGGCCCCCTGGGCCCGGCCGGCCCGCCCGGGCGCTTCAGGTCGCGAAGCTGGTGCCGCAGCCGCAGGAGCGCTTGGCATTGGGATTCTCGAAGGAGAACCCGCTGCCGGTCATCGACTCCTGCCAGCCGATCTCCGTCCCCTTGAGGTAGAGGTAGCTCTTGGGGTCGCAGTAGACGTTGACGCCGTGGAATTCGAAGACACGGTCGTTGTCGTTCGGCTCGGGGACGATGTCGAGGACGTACTCCAGCCCCGAACATCCACCCGACTCGACACCGAGCCGGAGTCCGTAGTCGGAGTCCGGGGAAATGCCGTTCTCCTCCATCATCTGCAACGCCTGTTCGGCTGCTTCTTCGGTCAGAGAGATCATCTCGGAGGTTCCTCCATTCGGGTCGCCTCGCGCAGACTCCACGCCAAGGGAAGTTAGCCACGGGTTGGGGCGTCGTCAACGCACGGGGCGCCCGAAACCCGCGGGACAGATCGTCCTCGGGCCGGACTCGGACGCTCGTTTCGACCCCTGGAGACGCCGGTGATCGTCCGGGTCGACGTTTCGGCTCGCTGGCGGCGGAGGCGATCCCCTGAGCGAGGCTCCGGGCCCGCCGAGTGGGGGCACACCGCCGAGTCGCGTCCGGGGTCCGTTCCGAGCCTTTTGATTCGTGTGTGCAAAGTCTTCGCGTCGGCATCGCCGGCTGACGTGAGCGATCTCTGTACCGTCAATCCTCGACGATGCCCTCCGGCACTGCCTGCGTTTGACGGCGGTGATCTCGCACGGGTCAGCTCGCCGAGCCTCGGTCCGGCTCGTTACACACGAATCAGCCTTTTGGGGGCGTCGACGAGTGATGGGTCGCAGCGATCTCCGGGGGCCCACCCCGTCCCCGTCGGGGGCGTGTGACCGACGGGTCGTGTGCGCCCCCGAGCCTTTTGGTGGCGACGGGTCGGGGCTCCCCCTATGGTGACGATGAGAAAAGTGCTGACGGCTGGCTGTATTGCCGGGAAATCCGACCTTCGATCCCTGTGAGTCTCATGTCGAATCGCGAGTTTCGAGGTTGGGGGGCGACCGACGTCGGGAACGTCCGCGATACCAATCAGGACAGCTTTCTCGTCTCGCCCGAACACGGTCTCTTCGTGGTCGCCGACGGGGTGGGCGGACAACGGGCGGGAGACGTCGCCAGTCAAATCCTGGTCGAGACCATCGAGGAGGCGACCGAGAGCCTGCTCGAGCTGGTCGAGGAGTCGAATCCGGTCGTCGACGGAGGACACCGCGACCGTGTGCTCGACACATTCGAGGAGCAGGTCCAGCGGGCGAATGCCGCGATCTATCAGCGGGGCCGGGGCGACATGGCTACCACGGCCGAGGTGCTGATGATGAACCGGGGAGCAGCGTACATCGCTCACGTCGGCGACAGTCGTATCTACTTGCTGAGGGACGACCAGATTCTGCGGCTGACCGACGACCACACCTATGCGGCGAAGCTGAAGAGCGAACACGTCTACGGGGACGGCGACGGGGACCCGCCGGGCCTGGACCGGTTCGACCACGTGTTGACGCGCAGTGTGGGCAACAAACCGCACGTCGACGTCGACAGCCTGTTCGTCGATCTCCAGCCGGGCGACCGGTTTCTGCTCTGTACCGACGGCATCACCGATGCCCTCGACGAGTCGCTGCTGCGCGACGCCGCCAGCCAGCCCGGGGAGCTGTTCGTCGACAACATCGTGTCCGAGGCGAAGGAACGGGCCGGTTACGACAACATCACCGCGGTGGTCGCCGAGGTGGCGACCGAGTCGACGGCCGAGGTGGAGTTCGAATCGCTCGATACGATGCAGACGATGGATCTCCTGGAGGACGTCGACCTGTTCGATTCGCTCGACCCGCGCGATATTCTCAAGGTCCTCCGGGTCGTCTACAAGGAGGAGTACGCTCCGGGCGAGACGATCGTCGAGCAGGGCGCGGTCGCGGACAGTCTCTACATCATCGCCGAGGGCGAGGTTTCGCTGCAGCTCGACGGCGACGAGGTCACGCGGCTGGGACGGTCCGAGCACTTCGGCGAGCTGGCGCTGTTCGGGGGCCGGACTCGGACGGCGGATGCCGTTGCTGCCGAGCAAACCGACGTCTTGGCCGTTCCGGCCTCGAGCTTTCGCGAGTTGATCGAAGAGGACGACCCGGAGCTGGGCAACGAGCTGCTCAAGAACCTTCTCGCGCGCGCCGCGGACCGGCTCGCGAGGACCAACGCCATGGTGGTCGGCCAGTCGGACTGAAGCAGTCCCCGTCGAGGGGTCTGATCGGAAACCGTGGGGATCGTCGCCGCCGAAGGAGAGCAGCGTCGACCGCGCTTCCAGCGCCCTGACGCGATCTGGCTACGCTTCTTTCAGCGTGCTCTGGAGCGTTCATCCCACAGAGTGGGATTACACTCCCCGTCGAGAGCCCGCGATCACGAGTCGTCGGGGTCGCTCAACAGCGCCTCCAGCTCGATCGTCCCCGCGTCGAGGAGTTCCAACACGAGGGCCTCGAGAAGTCGGTCGTGATCGAGGGATCGGAGCTGTTCGCGGAGATCGTCCCCGGAGGCGTCGGCGATCTCGAGCGCCAGCGAGACGAAGCTCTCCGACAGTTCGCCCTCGCCCCCCAGGGTCGGCACCGGCCCCGAGGAATCCTGCTGGTCCCGCCCCTCGATCGATTCCCCCTCGTCGTCCCGCAACCGAGAACGCAACTCGTCGAGGCGATCGCCGGACGCCTCCTCCTCGTCCGAGGTGTCGTCGGCCCCGGCGTTGGCGGACGCCGCGCTCTCCGGGTCCGATTCCTCGGGGGACCCGTCGGCGAGTCGATCCGGGCGCCATTCCGACGTGTTGTTCTCCGCGGAGTCGGTCGTCTCGGTGCCGGAGACCGGGGTGCCCGGGGCGGCAGTCGCCGAACTGCTCTCCTCGGCGATCCCGGCTCCTGCCGCCCGAGCCTGCGAGACGGGGACTTGTTTGACCGGAATGCGGCCGAGTTCACTCTCGGAGGGCTCGGCCGGCGCCGACGAGTCGAGCTCGGCGGAGGCGCCACTCGGAGGAGCGGGGGCCTCGTCGGGATACGCCCGGTGGAGCGCCGCACGGAGAGTCTTCGGCCCCGCGATGACCGGGCGGACCTCGGCCCCGACTTCGTCGGCCAGCGCCCGGCGGGCGGAGGTGTCCGACGGATCCTTCATCGCGACGACGAGCCGGGCGCCGTCTTCGGTCCGTTCGACGTCGACCGGCAGTGCCTCGTGTCGGGCGGCCAGCCTCCCCGGGAGCAAGCCGAGGACGTCGTCGTCGACGGCCGCATCCCTGAGATCGACGTGCGCGACCTCGAACAGCTCCGAGGCCGCCCGGACGGCGTCCCGTTCGTCGACGAGTCCCTCGTCGATGACGATTTCGTACAGCGAACCCCCGCGCTCGGCCTGCAGGTCGCGAGCGCGCTGGACCGATTCGGGATCGATCGCCTCCGTCTCGCGGAGCCGTTGGATGAGACGCGAGTCGTCGATCATCAGTCCGTCGCACCCGAGGGATCGGCGGGAATGGTCTGTCCGGCCGCGTTTACGCGGACGACATCGCTGCCCGGAGGCGGAGAGAGTTCGAAGAGTCGAGCGGGAAATCCAACGTTCAGTTCAGTCTCCCCGACGTCCACCGAGAAGTCAACATTCGGGTCCGTGGCGACGAATCGCCGGCGGGTGGGCAGGGCGACGGACCCGGTGCGTTCCCAGTCGTCGGTCGTGTACTCGTAGACGGTCTTCCCGTCGGCGTCGATCTGCCGGACCGCGGTCACCCCGTAGTCGGTCGGACGGACGTTCATCACCAGACGCCCACCCTCCTCGGTCGAGACTCGGTATGCGTACCGGCCCCGGCGGCGATCCCACTCGAGCGTGGGCGTCCCCGGCTGCGCATCGAAGCGCTCCCAGGGCGCACCTCCGAGCATGACCCGGACGATGTCGGGGGGGCTGAGATCGACGGGGAGCAGACGGTCGATGTTCGCCGGGGTGGGCGGGCCGGTGACGTATCGGTTGTCCTCCCGGCGGTGGAGTGCAAACGTATCGCCGTCGGTGACGAGCAGACTGGCGATCTCGTTCGTACCGGGAACTCGGGTCTGCACGCGAATTTTGTCCGGGCGTTCGACCAGGATCAGCTGTCGAACCTTGATGCGGCGGTCGTCGCCGAAATACTCGAGGACGACTTCCTTGAAGCGTGCGTCCCGCAGGTCCTCCATGCGAGACTGCACCGCCCCGCGCAGCGCCTCGGGGGACTCCAGCGGATTGTCGGGCGGCGGGATCGACCGTTTACAGCCCGCGGCGATGGCGGGCACCAGCAGAAGCAGCGAGAGAGCCGGGAAGTCGTCGAACATGGTTCGCGGCGTGAGCGTGGACGAATCGACGGCGAC
>JBDGRG010000010.1:0-1460 GCA_042218355.1 Bradymonadaceae bacterium | reverse complement strand
CCACGGTTCGGGCAATGTGGGCGCGAGTCAACCGATGAGAGCGTCGATCGCGGTTCCGAGGGGGGAACGGCGGACGGCGGCGATCGTCGTCGCAGCTGGAGTGGCGTTACTGTCGCGATCGGCGATCGCGGCCGACGAAACGGACGAGGATCGAGTGGAGGGCTCGCTGAGCATGGGGGTCGAGTACGACGCGAATCCGCGGCGAGTCGAGGACGATTCCGCGGGCGGGGACCTTCTGGGTCGATACTACGCCGCGCTCCGGTGGCGCCCTCCAACGAGTCGGGCGGGGGACCTCCAGATCCGTCTCCGTCAGGGCGGAAAGCTGTTCGGCCGGACCCGCGGGAGCGACGTTCTGCTGGGCGAATTGGCCGTCGATTGGAGCCGGGCGATCGGCGACCACTGGCGCCCGGTGTTTCGCGCCTCCTTCAAGGATCGGCTCGAGCGGACCTCGCGCCAGGACTACAGCCGGGGCCGGGCGGGGGCGGGAACGGAGTTTCGGTCCGGAGCCGTCCGTGCCGAACTGACATCGGGGTGGCGGTACTTCGCCTATCGGCCCAGCCCCAGTGCGAGCAGTCACGGCCCGTGGGGGCGGCTGCGGTTGGAGGTCGACGTCGGAGCGGGTGTCGTCCTCTGGTCGCGGTATTCGGTCGCTCGCCTCGCCTTTCCGGGAGCCCGATTCGAGGAGCGCAACAGGGAGGCCGGCACGACCGTCCGGCGCGACCCGGAGGGGGATGCCCGGCACGACGTCCGCCACCGCGTCGGTGCGGGCGTCTCGTATCGCGGCCCGATCGTCGCGTCGCTGCGATACGAGTTTTCGCGCAACCTCTCCAACTCGTACGGTCGCGAGTTGACCCGCCACGGGGGCAGCCTCGAGGCTACGGTTCCGCTCCCGTGGCGCCTCTTCGTCGCCGCCCGGGTCCGGCTGCAGAAGACGCACTACGAGGAGCCGCTGCTGGCCGGCGCACGGTTCACGGTCGACGAGGAGGATCGAAACTCCGTGGTCGCCTCGCTGACTCGGGCGATCGGCGACGACTGGGAGGTCGAAGTCCGCTATCGACTCTTCATCGAGGAGTTCGGATCGGAGTCGACCTATCGGCGGCACACCGGCTTCGCCGGCTGGTCGTATTTTTTCTGACCGCCGCCGTTCGGGGGCGGAACGAAGGGGCGGCCGTGAAGTCGAGAAGCCCGCAGCGGACGATTTTACGACGGAGGGTCTGACGGACCCTGCGGGGCTCTCCGCCGCCGGTCGAGAGCAGCGTCGACCGCGCTTGTAGACACGTGATCCATTCCTCTCGCCTCGTCCAATCGACGCCCGCGGTCGGGGCTCGCCCTCGATCCGTTCGACTATTCGACCGGTTCGACTGCACGACGCCCGGAATGTCCGAATGACTGTCGACGGCCCCAGGAGGACGGGGACGGCTGTCTCAATGACGATGATCGCGCTGGTCGCGGCGTGTGCA
>JBDGRG010000001.1:11173-12158 GCA_042218355.1 Bradymonadaceae bacterium | reverse complement strand
AGGCCGGAATTGCTCAATGGCCGGGCCGAACGCAGTGAGGCCCATTGCCGCAGAGTGCTCAGAGAGCTCAGAGGACAAAACCGGAGGCGTGAGACGGGGAGTGCATGGTCTCGATGGGCCGCAGATGAACTAGGGACAATCATCCGGTCGTGCTGACGTGGGGTCGTGCGGTTTTTGCGGTTGTACGATTGTGCGCCTGTCAGGTTGTGCGGTTGTAGGCCCAATTGCTCAATGGCCGAGGCCGAGCGCAGCGACGCCGAAATTGCCCAATGGCCGCGCCGACCTTCGGGAGGCGCTATCGCCGAAGCCGAGCGCAGCGAGGCCGGAATTGCTCAATGGCTGCGCCGAGCAGCTCAGCAGCTCGGAGGCCCGACAAAGTGCGAGCAGTACGCAGGGACACCATGCGCAGCCTCGTGACGTACTGGGGGTTGGCCGTGTTGCTGGTGCCGGCGGTAGGTGCGGCGGCGGACGACGATCCGGATGGATCCCGCCCGGAAGCGAGGTCGATGCCTCTCGATGAGCGGCGGACCGATCGGCTCGAGCCGCCCGAGGATGCCTCGGACTGGCGATACCTCCAGGTCGAACGAGCCTCGACCCTGGTCGTCGAGCTGGAGGTCGAGGGTGAGTCGGGCGAGCCCGCCGCGACACTGACCGTGGAATCGGCGTCGGGCGACGTCCTCGACACCTCGGAGGTCGGCGAGGATGGCTTCCGGCTCGAGCGGAGCGTCGGTCCCGGCGTGTACTATCTCCGCGTCGCCTCCGAGGGGCCGGTGGAGTACACGCTCTCCGTATCGGCGCAGTCCGAGGGCGATTCGCCGTCCTCCTCCGGCGCGTCAGAGTAGACTCTGGGGATCGACATCGACGACGATACGGACGTCGCGGAACTGCGAGCGACTGGTGTCGAAATGGTCGACCGCCTCGAAGGTGCGGCGGGCGGTCTCCCGGACGAGCGATCGGTCCGAACTCTTCAACAGCAGTTGCCACC
>JBDGRG010000001.1:0-11163 GCA_042218355.1 Bradymonadaceae bacterium | reverse complement strand
TCAGCTGTGAGAGCGGTGCCATCGCGGGTCCCAGCATCATCACCCGATCCTGCAGAGCGTCCGCATGCTGGACGACCGCTCGTGCCGCGGACGCGTAGGTCCTCGCCGCGCGCTTGACCTGCGAGTCGTTCTCCGAAGCGAATTTGATCGCCACCAGATGGCCGTGCGGGGGGTAGTTCTGACGCTTCCGGAGTTCGAGTTCCCGGTCGGCGAACGACTCGTAGTCGTGTTCGCTGGCTGCCTGCACGCTGTAGTGGTCCGGGTTGTAGGTCTGGACGTAGACGCGGCCCGGTTCCTCGCCGCGGCCGGCGCGGCCGGAGACCTGCGTCAACAGCTGGAAGGTCCGTTCGGCCGACCGGAAGTCCGGGAAGTTGAGGCTCAGATCGGCCAGCACGACCCCGACTGTGACCACGCCCGGAAAATCGTGGCCCTTGGTGACCATCTGAGTGCCGGCCAGGATGTCGATCTCGCCGTGGCGAAACCGCCGGAGCATCCGTCGCATCCCCTCGCCGCCGACGGTGTCGCGGTCGAGACGTGCGACGTTTGCGTCCGGATAGCGCTCCTCGAGCCGTCCCTCCAGCTGTTCGGTGCCGATCCCGCGCTTGGCCAGCCCCGAGTCGCCACAGTTCGGACACGATTCCGGCATCCGCACCGAATAGTCGCAGTGGTGGCACCGCAGCGCCTCTCGCTGGCGGTGATAGGTCAGCGAGACGTCGCAGTCCGGGCACTCGAAGACCTCACCGCAGCCGTCACACAGCACGCAGGGCGAAAAGCCCCGGCGGTTCAGAAAGAGAATCGCCTGTTGACCGTCGTCGAGCGTCCGGCGGATCGCCCCGGCGAGTCGAGCCGACAGGATACCCGATTCCTCGTCGTCGGCGTTCGCTTGCTCTTCGGAACGCATGTCGACGATCTCGACGTCCGGGAGTGGCTGCTGTTCCACTCGATCCGGCATCGGGAGATAGCTCAGCCGCCCGGTCTTCGCATTGTGGTAGGATTCGAGCGACGGGGTCGCGCCCCCGAGAATGACGCGCGCGCCCTCGAGCTTCCCGCGAACCAGGGCCATGTCCCGGGCATTGTAGCGCGGCCCGCTCTCCTGCTTGAAGCTGGTGTCGTGTTCCTCGTCGACGACGACGAGTCCGAGGTCGCTCAAGGGGGCGAACAGCGCCGATCGGGCCCCGATGACGATGTCGACCTCGTCGCGTTCGATTCGCCGCCATTCGTCGAACCGTTCGGCGGGGGTCAGCCCCGAGTGCAGAACGGCGATCGTCGCGTCGCCCTGAAAGCGGGCCCGAAAGACGCCGACGAACTGCGGGGTCAGTGCGATCTCGGGGAGCAACAGCAGTGCTCGCTCGCCTCGGTCGAGACAGTCTCGGCCCGCCCGTGCGTACACCTCGGTCTTGCCGCTGCCGGTGACGCCGTGGAGGACGAACCCCTCGTAACCCCCCTCGCTGGCGGCCCCCCGAATCTCTTCGAGAGCCGCGGCCTGGTCGGACGTCAGGTCGTGATCAGGGGGGGCCGGTACCGGAGCATCCTCGAACGGGTCGCGGTAGACTTCCTCGGTATGCGACTCCAGGAAGCCGCGCTTTTCGAGCCCGCGCAGACTGCTGTACGGGTCGTCGACCGCCGCTCGGAGGTCCGAGAGCGGGACGGCCTCGGGCGAGCGTTGCTGCAAAATCTCCAGAAGCTCGGCCTGCTTGGAGCCGATGCGGTCGCCCTCGTCGGGCTCGGCGGCGATCGAGTAGTACGTCTCCTCCTTCGTCCCCGGACCGCGATCGTCCTCACGGTAGACGACCTCGACCAGCTCGTGCTCCTCGAGCTTCGCCAGTTCGCTGTAAGTGTCGACGGGCGTTCGGTCTCTGAGCGCCTCGATCGAGAGCGGGCCGGCCTTCCGGACTTCCTCCAGCGCTCGGGCGAGGTCGTCGTCGGGTGCGTCCGCCCGGGGGGCGTCCTCGACGGGGGCGTAGTGTTTGAGTCCCTCGACCCGAACCGATGCGGGCAGTGCCAGTCGGACCACGTGCCCGATCGGCGCGAAGTAATAGTCCGCGATGAACTCCAGGAACCGAACTCCCGTTTCGTTCAACAGGGGGTCGGGGGCGACCCGGTCGAGAACTGGCTTGAGTTTGTCGCGCAGTTCGTCGTCCTCCAGATGATCCGAGCGCTGGACGACGAGTCCGGTTTTCGAGCGGTTTCGAAAGGGGATCCGAACCAGATGGCCGACCTGGAGATCGGAGAGTTCGTCCGGGACGCGATAGGTGAACGTGTCGTAGACCGGGACGTCTACGGCAACTTCGGCGTACAACGGCGGAACCGGGCGGCGGGAGCGATGATCGGCACGTCGATTCGACGGTACGCAACCGGGCGGAAGTTGGCAACACGCGGGGTCCGAGTGGGTGCATTCACGACGGATTGGTCGCGGCGATGTCCAGGGGAACACGGTGGGGGCTCTGATCCTCCTCCCGCAGCCGGTCTTCGTCTCAGAGAGCCCTCGTGCCCCACCGGGATTCGTGACGACTGGGTCGGGATCGCACGCGGGCCGAGTCTGGCAGTCGACCGTCGACATGGCCGGAACGCTGCGGGTTGTTTGGGTGTCCCTTCGATGTTCGCTATGGTCACCACAACGCGTTCGATCTCGCGACGCACGGTCTGCTCCGGCGAGGACTCCTCGTGAGTTCCGAGCTGGAGCACCGAGTCCGCCGAGATGGAACGTCGCCGAGGCCGCGCGCGGTTCGCGCCGGCGCGCCCTCGGTCCTCGGTCAACGTACAGTTCGGTCCCGGGTGCGCTCTCCTCGATGTCGCCGTCGTTCAGACCCGAGAGGGTGGCCGGCGAGCGACGATGGGAGGGGGGCCTGGTCCGAGCTTCATCGACTTCCACGATCGGAGGCGTCATGTCTCGCACTCGATTGTCGATATTGCTCGCTGGATTGGTTGCGTTCCTGTTCGGATTTTCTGCTACCTCCGCGTTCGCCGGCACGACCGGCGGGACGCCGGGGCCGGTCGCCGAATCGGACGACAAGGACGATTCGGACGACGAGGACCAGGGAGATTCAGAGGACGACGAGTTTCGCACCGACGGCTTCGCCGGTGGCGACCACGGCAAGAAGGACGACGAAGACGACGAGGACGATTCAGACGACGAGGACGAGTCGGTTCGTCCCGACGGACTAGCCGGCGGCGATCACGACAAGAAAGACGACGAAGACGACGAGGACGATTCGGACAAAGACGACGAGTTTCGCACCGACGGCTTCGCCGGTGGCGACCACGGCAAGAAGGACGACGAGGACGATTCGGACGACGATGACGAATCGGTTCGCGCCGACGGGCTAGCCGGCGGCGACCACGACAAGAAGGACGACGAGGGCGACGAGGACGATTCGGATGACGACGACAAAGACGAGGGCGGTTACTGATCGCTCCAGTCGCGCGTTCGTCTGATCGGCCCTCGCGGGGGTCGACCATCGCCGCCGCCGGAAGCTCCCTTCCGGCGGCGGTTTTTTATGTTCGACCTCACAGCCGTTCGGCGATCTTTCCGTGCAACCCGCCGAAGTCGGAGCCCGACAGTCCGACGACGAGGTCGCCCTCGCGCAGTTTCGGAGCGACGTACTCGACGATGTCGTCGACGTCGGGAATCAGCCGTGTGCGGGGACCGAGCTGGCGAATGTCGGCGGCCAGCTGGTCGATGTCGAGCCGTTCGTCTTCGTCGAGATCGTCCTTTTTCTCGAATGGCTTCGAGATGACGACGCGGTCGGCCGGCTCGAAGGCGGCGGGGTAGTCGTCCTGGAAGACCTGGCGACGCGACGTATTGCTCTTCGCCTCGAAGATCGCCCAGATCCGTCGATCCGGGAAGCACTGACGCAACGCGGAGAGCGTCGAACGGACGGCCGTCGGGTGGTGGGCGAAGTCGTCGATCACCAGGATGCCGTCGCGGTCGGCGACGATCTCCTGGCGCTTTTTGACGCGTTCGAAGTCCGCGACTGCGGACCGGATCGCCTCGGGATCGACCCCCTCGTCGAGCGCGATTCCGGTCGCCCCGAGCATGTTTCGGACGTTGAATTCTCCGAACGCCGGGAGTTCGAATTGCCCAAGTGAATCGCCCTCGAGTTCGACCTCGGTGCGCGTCGGGAGCCCGTAGTCGATGTCGACTGCGCGCAGGTCGTTGTGTTCTCCCAGGCCGAAGGTCCGCAGGGTGGCGTCGGTCTCGGCGGCGACGTCCATCGCGCGCTCGTCGTCGCCGTTGACCCACAGACTTCCGTCTTCGGGCAGCAGCGAGGCGAATCGACGGAACATCCGCTCGATCACGTCGATGTCGTCGTAGATGTCGGCGTGGTCGAATTCGATGTTGTTGATGGTCGCCCTGTACGGCGCGTAGTGCCAGAACTTCGGCACCTTGTCGAAGTAGGCGGTGTCGTATTCGTCGCCCTCGATGACGAAGTGGTCGCCATCCCCCAACCGATAGTTGGAGTCGAAATTCCCCGTCACTCCGCCGGCGAAGAAGCTCGGGTCGCAGCCGGCGTCGTGTAGGATCCAGGCGAGCAGGGCGGTCGTCGTCGTCTTTCCGTGGGTGCCAGTGACGACCAGCGGGCGCTGAGAATCGAAGAAAAAGTGGCGAAGCGCCTCGGGAAAGCTGAGATGCGGGTAGTTCCCCTTTCGCATGGCGACGGCGTCTCCGTACTCCGCTCGGCAGACGTTGCCGACGATCACCAGGTCCGGATCCCAGTCGAGGTTCTCCTCGTCGTAGCCGAGCATGATGTCGATGTCCCGCTCGGCCAGCCAGTCGCTCATCGGCGGATAGGCCATCGCGTCGCTGCCGCGGACGGTGTATCCGCGACGGTCGAGCATCGCTGCGAGACTCCCCATGGCGGTGCCGCAGATGCCGATGATGTGGATCGTCTCGATGTCGTCGGGGACCTCCGGCATCGGCCGGGGTTGGTCGGCGGGGGGCATCGTCGCTCCTCTCGGTGGTAGGCCTTGTGGTCGTCAGTCTGCAGTCGACAGTCGTCAGTCTACGTTCGTCAGTCTACAGTCGTCAGTCGACAGTCGGCGGGCGCAGTCTTCGACGGGGGTGAAGTCGACGCCTGCTCGGTGGTCAGTGCGTCAGTGCAGGTGGCGGGGACGATGTCGGTCTGTCGGACGGCGGGGGTTGTGTGATCGTCTTCCACGGGGCTGAAGCCACCGCCTGCTCCACGGTCAGTTCAGGTGGCGACGCTAAAGCGGCGCCGGCCGGAATGGCGATCGCCTCGGGCCGATCGAACGGCGATCGCGCCGGGAAGCTTTCAACCCTGTCGCCGGGCAACGGTCGCGCGGTCGATCTCAGTGATCGGCCGACCGCTCGAACATGGATCGTCGAACCAACCCGTCCACACACTCCCCCGAGCTCGCACCCTCGTCATAACTCATAATTCATAACTCAAAATTCATCCTTCCGCCTTCATCCGTCAGCCTTCCTCCTTCGCCAGCCGTCGTCCCGCCTCGACGTAGGCACTCCACGCGGTCTCGAAGTCTCGCAGTTTCCAGTGGACCGCGCCCTTCAACAAATAGAACGCCGGATTGTCGGTCGGAGCGTCGGGTTCGTTCTCGAGCCGTTCGAGCTGACGCTCGACGAAGCTGTAGTACCGTCCGTCGTACAGGAGGTACGCGTACAAGAGCCCCCGCTCGCCGGAATACCCGTTGTCGTCGGGGGCCTCGTCGGCCTCCAGATAGTGGATTGCCTGGGTCTGTTTGCCGCCGGAGATCGCGTCGACGAGCAGCTTGAAATAACGGGAGTCTCGGTTGGGCCAGTGGCGTGCGACGGCCGCGTCGAGTTCGAGTGATCGCGCGTGCCAGATCAGGTGCGATTTCTCCAGTGCGTCGTACGGGGCCGAGAGCCCGCCGTCGAGGGCGTCGACGGAGCCCAGACCGGTCTGCTCGAGGATCGCCTTCGCCAGATCCTCCTTTCCGGTGATCCAGTGGGCGCGGGCGAGTTGGCCGATGCGGTCGACGGTCCAGCCCGGACCCGTCGGCCATCCCTTTAGATAGGGGCGGACGTCCCCCAGCTTCGGCCGACCGTAGAGCGTTTCTCGCACGTATTTTAGCCCCGACTGGTACTCGATCAGGTCCTTCGGTGCCTGGAATTCCAGCCGTCCGTTGTCGTCCGTATTCAGGGGCGCGCCCGCCGCGAGGTCGCGGAGTTCGTCCTCGTTCATGAAGGTCAGGCCGTAGAGTTCGTACGGGTGGTCGACGCCGGCGCGTTCGAGTTCCTTGCGGACGGACGGAATCGAACGGGCCCGGGCGTACCCTTTGGCGGGGAACGGGAGGGGCTGGTTGGCACCGATCAGAATGAGATCGGTGCCCCGCGGTTCGGAGGTGAAGGCATGGGCGTGGGGAAAGACCTCGAGGAACGTCGCCAGCATGGTGCGGATGTTCTTCGGGCGCATCTCGTACAGCTGAATCCACTGCGCGAAGACCCCCTTCCGGCGGAGATGTCGCCGGACGTTCCGATAGTGGTCGACGGTGAACAGCGACGCGACGCCGGCGATCCAGGGGTTCGACGGTTCCGAGACGATCACGTCGTACTTCTGATCGGTGTACTCCAGGTAGTTCCGCCCGTCACTCTCGATCAGCGTCATGCGGTCGTCCTGCAGTGGCCGGTGGTTGACGTGGTTGAAATACTTCGAGGCCTCGATCATCGCCGGCTCGATCTCGATGGTCTCGAGGCTCTTCAGCGGCCACTGGAGCGCCGCGCCGGCGGTCACCCCGCTGCCGAACCCGATCATCGCGGAGTCTTCTCCACCGAGGGAGACGTTCTGGTATCCGGACCGGACGACGTAGGGCAGGAGGCCGACGAGGATCTGAGTCGACATGTCGTCGCCGTCGGAGGCCTCCGGTTTTCCGTTGGCTTTCAGCGTGTGTAGATCGCCGCGTTTTTCGACGGTCACCGTCGAGGTGAGCCCATCCTCGTAGTACAGCAGTTTCGGGTCGTCCTGTTTGAATTGCTTCGGGTTGAACAGCTCCCTCGTCCAGGAGACGCGGAACATCCCGCTGGTCAGATCGACCCGGTTCACGTGCGGAGCCAGCACCAGCGTCCCCAGCGCGACCAGGCCGGCTACGGCCAGCGCCGCGGCCCGCCTCCGGGACCAGTCGTCGGTCAGTTCCCCGACTGCGAGCGCGGCCGCCAGAGTCGCATTCAGCCCGATCACGACGGTCATCGAGGTGTGGAGGCCGAGCGTCACCAGCAGAATGAAACCGGCCGCGAAACTCCCGACGATCGAGCCGGCCGTGTTGAAGCTGTACGCCCGGCCGACGCGGGCGCCGGATTCGCCACGGTCGTGGACGACCGCTCGGACGACCAGCGGAAAGCTCATGCCCTGGAGGAACGTCGGTATCAGCACGACGATGCCGACCAGGAAGAAGTAGTAGATGTAGACCTCGGTCGCCGAGGTGATCTGTTCGCGAAATCGGTCGTACAGCCAGTGGGGGAACTGGTCGAGCATGAAGAAGGCGATCGTCGCGCTGGCCGCCACGCCGAACTGGACGAGCGCCAGACGATAGACCGGACGCGAGATGCGCTTGACGAAGGGGGAGATCGCCGCGCTCCCCCCCGCCAACCCGACCAGAAAGGCCGAGAGGATCAGGGTGAACGAGTAGGTCGAACTGCCCAGGACGATGACGTAGGCGCGGGTCCAGAGGACCTGGTAGCTCATCGCGATGGCGCCGCTGACGGCGAAGGCGCCCAGTGCCATGGCGGTCAGCCAGCTCGGCAGCGGGTCACAGGTCCTCGAGATGCCGGGATAATCGGCTTCATTCAGGGCAGCGTCCCCGGTCGATTCGCCGGCGAGCGGATCGTCGGCGGACCGCTCGACCCAGGCGTCGGTCAGGAGCACGGCCGCACAGAGTGTCAGATTGACCAGAGCGAATGCGGTATTGGTCGCCGACAACCCGAACCAGGGCAGGAACAAGAAGCCCGCGGTCAGCGTGCCGGTGAACGCGCCGAACGTATTGATGCCGTACAGAATCCCGATGCTGCCCTGGAACAGGTCCTTTTTTTCGGAGACCCACTGACTGACGATCGGCAGCGTCGCCCCCATGAAGGTCGTCGGGACGATGAGGACGGTGAAGGCCGCGACGAAACGCAGCAGGCTGAAGAGGTAGAAGTCGTTCAGAAACTGGTCGAAGAGGAGGTCGTAGACGACGGGGAGGTAGTCGAGTGCGATCGGCACTGCCAACGCATACAGGCCGATCCCACCTTCGAGCAGTCCGTAGGTGCGTAGGGGCCGCTCGAGGCGGTCCGCCAGTTTACCGGCGCCCCAGCTGCCCAGCGCCATGCCGGCCATGAACGCGGTCAGCAGGGTGCTCAGCGCGAAGCTCGATGTTCCGAAGACCTCGGTGAGCATTCGTTCCCAGAGGACTTCGAACACCAGGCTGCTGAACCCGGACGCGAGGAAAAAGAGATAGATGATCCGGTACAAAGCGCGTTCCGTTCGGGGAGAATGGAGCGTTCGGGATGGTCGCTGGCCGAGGGCCGATGTTTGTATAGAATACGCGCCGGGGCGTGTTCCAAGAGCCCGAGCGAAGTTTGTTGTCGTTTCCGCATCGTCGCCGCGCCCGCGGCGAGTCGCAGACTCTCACGCCGAGTGTTCGATGGCCGAGACCGACGATTCGCGGCCGGCGATTGCTCGATGGAAGAAGGGGGTCGCTGCCGTCGTCGCGGCACTTCCCTGTGCCGCGATGGCGGTGATGGTCTGGCAGTACCGATGGATCAGCGACGACGGTTTTATCAACCTCCGGATCGTCGAGAACCTCGCCGACGGTTGGGGCCCGGTCTACAACATCGTCGAGCGGGTGGAGGCCTACACGAGCACGCTGTGGCTGGGGCTGCTCGCGGTCGGCCGTCTGCTCGGCCTCGCGTCCGAATACGTCGCCGTGGGACTCGGATTGGCGGCGACGGTCGCCGGGATGGCATGTGCGATTCGGGCGGCCGCCGAGCTGCGGGCGGGCGACTCGCCGGTCCTCGACGCCCTGGTCGAACGCCGTGCCCTGCCGCTGGGGGCGGCGGTCTACGCGACGCTTCCGGTCGCGTGGACATACGGGACGTCGGGGCTGGACGTCGGGTTGTCGGTCTTCTGGCTCGGTTTCTCCTACTGGGCGTCGGTTCACGTCGTGCTGCGGCAGGGGAGATCGGCCCGCCGCTCAACGTGGTACGCCTTCGCGGCGCTGCTGGGGCTCGGTCCACTGGTACGACCCGAACTGGGACTGTTTACCGTCGCCATGACGCCGCCGGTCCTTCGCTCGTTTCTGACGCATCGGTCCGGCGACGATCGCTGGTTCGGCGCGGTCCTGGAATTCGGGGCGGCGATGGGGGCGCTGCCCGTCGGATACGAGATCTTTCGAGCGGGATACTTCGCGGCGCTGGTGCCGAATACGGCGATCGCCAAGGCGGCGTTCAAGTCGCGCTGGCAGCAGGGGGCGTACTACGCGGAGTATTTCTTCGAATTGTATCGGCTCTACCTGCCACTCGGGTTCGCGCTGGCCTTCTGGTTCCGGGACGTCGGGGAGCGGGTCCGGCGCACCGCGTGGACGGAGGCGATGCTCTCGGCGGCGCCGGTCCTGGCGGGGGGCGCTTACTGCCTCTACGTCGTCAAGATCGGCGGCGGTTTCATGTACGGTCGTCTGTTCCTCCCCGGGTTTTTCAGCCTGATCATGCCGGTGGCGGTGGTCTCGCTGAACCCCGGCGGCACGGCCGATGGCGTCTCGCTCGAACGAGCCTTCGGAGCCGTCGTCGTGGCCGTCTGGATGGTCGTCTGTGCGGGCTTCCTTCGCATGCCCGCCGAAAATCAGCACGGGATCGGCGACGAGCGGAGGTGGTATTCCGACCAGGCCGGAGTCGAGCAGCCGGTGAAGGCCGAGGATTATCGCGCGATGTATTTTCACCGAGACGGCCGGCAGCTGCGAGAGCTGGCCGCCGAGCGGTGCCCCGGCGGCCAGCTGCCCCCTCCGTCCGCGGGATCGGCGGCGGAGTGCGAGGGGTTCGTCTACATCGATTCGCTCCCGCGTGCCGAATTCGGGCAGTTCTATCCCCCGCGCGAGCGGTATCCGCTGCTCGATCGCTACCAGCGACGCGGCATCGTGATGGTGGCGGTGCGCACCGGCATCGGACTGCGAGGTTACGTGCCGGGGCCGCGCGTCCACCTCGTCGATCGCGTCGGTCTGGCCGATCCGTTCGCGGCCCGGCTGGCCCTCGAGCATCGCGGACGGCCGGGGCACGAGAAGGGGCTGCCCGCGCCGTGGGTGGTCGGACGGTTCAGCCCGATGACAGCGGGCGAGGACCCCAGGATCTCCGCGGCCCGGCGGGCGTTGAAGTGCAGCCCGCTCCGCGACCTGAGGCGGGCGGTCGAGGCACCCATGTCTCCCGGTCGGTTTCTCCGCAACATCGTCGGAGCGTTCCGTTTCCACGACCTTCGCATTCCGTCGAGCCCCTGGAAGGCCGAGCAGAGGTTCTGCGATCGAGAGCCGTTTCACGAGCAGATGGCGGGGGGAGACGGCGGCATGTTTCATCGAGCGCGCTGTCCGGTCGGATGGGGGCTCGCGCGGCTCCGTGTGCATCAGACAGCTCCGGGGGACCCGTTCGTCTGGTACGGCGGGCGATGTCGTCGGCTCGAACGGGTCGACGGGCGCATCGTCGCTCGGGGCAAAGCGGTGGAGGCGCCGGCACTGGGCGGTGATGCCGGCGGGACCACGCACCAGCTGTCGTGTCCGGAGGGGGAGGTCGTGGTCGGTCTGCGGGGCGGTGCCGACGCGTTCGTCCGGCGGCTCGAACCCGTGTGTGCGACGGCTCGAGTCGACGACGGGGAGGTTGCCATCGAGGGCCGGCATGTCGCGTCGGGGGTCGGCGAGGGCGGCGACTCGTTCGATCTGAGCTGTCCCGCGGGTGAAATCGCCGTCGGAACCGTCGCCCGGACCGGCGGAAAGGTCGACGCGATCGGAATTTCGTGCGCCGACCCGATCGAGAAGATGCGAGCGATCGAGGGGCTCCCGGAGGTCGGCCAGCGTCAGTAGTCGTGCCACGACCGTGCAACCGTTGCCGGCCGACCGGATTGAAAGCTTTCGACCGCGATCGCCGGTCGACGTGCCACCGATGTTCGTCGTTCCGGCCGGTGTCGCTTCAGCGCCGTGGAAGACGGTCGGCGA